>NZ_CP044972.1:0-308461 GCF_010104355.1 Hydrogenophaga sp. PBL-H3 | reverse complement strand
TGAAGTCGGGCAGGCGCCCAGGCTCGCGCGCCAGCACCTCGACGATGTGCAGGCCGAAGCGGCTGTGCACCAGACGCGGGTGCAGACCCACGGCCTGGATGGCGTCGTTCTGCAAGAAGAGCGCCTTGGCCAGTTCGGGCGCGCAGTCCTGCGGCGTGATCCAGCCGAGGTCGCCACCCTGGGCGCTCGAAGGGCAGTTGGAGAGTTCGGCCGCGAGCTGCGCGAAACGATCGGCTGCCACGCCCTGGCGCGAGAGCTCCAGCAACGCGGCTTCGGCGCGCTGGGCCAGCGCGTTCACCGGCACGCCCGGCGTGACCGCAAACAGGATGTGCCGCACGTGCAGCGCCTGGCCGACCACGAAGCGCGGCTTGTGCGCCTCGTAGTGGCGCCGGCATTCCTCGGTGCCCGGCTCGGGCGAGTGCACCTCGGCTTCAAGCAGGGCTTCGATCGCGCGGCGCGTGGCTTCATCGGGATCGGGCGCATTCAAGCCGGTGAAGCGCGGCAGCAGGCCGTTGCGCACCGCCTGCTGGCGCAACAGCTCGGTGCAGGCGCGCTCGCGCAGGGTCTGCGCATCCAGCGTCTCACCGGCTTCGTGCAGGGCAATGCCGTTGACGCAGGCGATCGCTGCCGGAGCCGTCGCAGCGGCCTCGGGGCCTTTGCAGGCGCAGGCGCTGCTGCCGCAGCCCGAGGATGTGGAAAGGTCATGGCTCATGGGGACTCCCGTGGTTGGGTGGGATCAGCGGGGCTGGTTCGGGTGGGCCGGATTCGTCGGGTTGGCCGGCACACCCAGGCGGCGGCTGCGCACCACCTGGTAGGGCCGCACGAGGTAGGCCACGCTGGCGAAGCCGCTCCACACATGCACCAGGCGCGAGAACGGGAACAGCAGGAAGATCGTCATGCCCAGCACCAGGTGCACCTTGTACGGCCAGTCCATGTTGACCAGCGCAGCCGCATCGGGGCGGAAGGTGACGATGCGCTGCGCCCACTCGGCCAGCACCAGCATGGCGCTGCCGTCGGCGTGCGAATACGAGTACGGCAGCGTGATCAGACCCAGCGTGAGCTGCACCCACAGGATGACGAGGATGGCGAGGTCGGTGCGGTGGCTGGTGAGGCGGATGCGTGGGTCGAAGATGCGACGGTGCAGCAGCAGCGAGAGGCCCACGAAGCAGACCACGCCGGCGATGCCACCCGCGTAGATGGCCATGCGCTGCTTGGCCGCGGCGCTCATGAAGCCTTCGTAGAAGTAGTGCGGCGTGAGCAGTCCCACGGCGTGACCGAAGAACAGGAACAGGATGCCGAGGTGGAACAGGTTGCTGCCCCAGCGCAGCTGGCCCTTGCGCAGCAGCTGCGAGGAATCGCTTTTCCAGGTGTACTGGTCGCGGTCGAAGCGGGCCAGGCTGCCCATGAGGAAGACCGCCAGGCAGATGTAGGGATAGACGCCGAAGAGGAAGTGGTGCAGTGAGGTCATGCCTGTGCTCCTGGTGGGGGGGAGGGGTGGCGGCCGGTGGCCGCCTTCACGATGCGGATGGGTTGTGGCTGGCCGGGCCGGGCCTGGCCTTCGGTGGAGCAGCCGCCGAACACGGCAGGTTCGGCCCAGCTCTCGTCGATGCCGGGGTCGGCGGCCACCGGCACCGGCTCGGCTTTCTCGCCCGCGAGTTCGAGCACGGCGGCCAGCACGCTGGCGTAGGGGCTCTGGCGCTTGAGCAGCGCGCTGAAGATCACCCGCACGATGTGCGCGCTCTCGCCGAGGAACTCGCGCGCCACCGTGGCGGGCTGGGTGGAGGCGAATTCGAGCAGCACGCTCAGGTGGTCGGGCAGCTCGGTCGGGCCGAAGAACAGGCCTGCCTTCTCGTAGGTCTGGATCAGGTCGATCATGGCCGGACCCCGGTCGCGCGAATCGCCCAGCACATGCTCGAACAGGTGCAGCGCGGTGCTGCGCCCGCGGTCGAAAAGCTCGACGTAGTCGGCTTCGACGTCGAGCGCCGGCTGCTGGCTCAGGTGCACCAGCAGCGCGTCAAGCTCGACCAGCCGCGTGGACGGCAAGGCGGCCTCGGCGCGCAGCGCGTCGCGCAGTTCACCGGCGTGCTCACGCAGCTCGGCGGTGGGGTAACGCAACAGGTGGGCGAGCACACGCAGCGTGTGCACGGCAGGCTTTGGGGGAGATGAGAAAAATGCCATGTCAGACCCCCGCCTTGATCGGGATGGTGCGCTTCTTCTCGCTGCCGAACAGGCTGGTTTCCGTCTGCCCTTCCGAACAACCGTTGCCGAAACTGAAGCCGCAGCCGCCTTTGATGTTGAAGGTGTTCTCGGCGTATTCGCGGTGGGTGGTGGGGATCACAAAACGGTCCTCGTAGTTGGCGATGGCCATGGTCTGGTACATGTCCTCGACCTCGCGAACACTGAGCTGAACCTGGTCAAGAATGTCCTGGTTGATCACGCCGTCCACGTGCTTGGCGCGCTGGTAGCTGCGCATGGCCAGCATGCGTTCGAGCGCGCGCACCACGGGGATCGTGTCGCCGGCGGTCAGCAGGTTGGCGAGGTACTTCACGGGGATGCGCAGCTGGCTCACGTCCGGAATCTCCCCGTTGTCGCCCAGGTGCCCGGCGTTGGCCGCGGCGGTGATCGGCGAGAGCGGCGGCACGTACCAGACCATCGGCAGCGTGCGGTACTCGGGATGCAGCGGCAGCGCCACCTTCCAGTCCACCGCCATCTTGTAGACCGGGCTGTGGCGCGCGGCCTCCAGCCAGTTGTCGGGGATGCCGTCGGCGCGCGCCTGCGCGATCACCGCCGGGTCGTGCGGGTCCAGGAAGAGGTCGATCTGGGCTTTGTAGAGGTCCATCTCGTTGGGCACGCTGGCGGCTTCCTGGATGCGGTCGGCGTCGTACAGCAACACGCCCAGGTAACGGATGCGACCGACGCAGGTCTCGCTGCACACCGTCGGTTGCCCGGCTTCAATGCGCGGGTAACAGAAGATGCACTTCTCGGCCTTGCCGCTCTTCCAGTTGTAGTAGATCTTCTTGTAGGGGCAGCCGCTCACGCACATGCGCCAGCCGCGGCACTTGTCCTGGTCGATCAGCACGATGCCATCTTCCTCGCGCTTGTAGATCGAGCCCGAGGGGCACGAGGCCACGCAGGCCGGGTTGAGGCAGTGCTCGCAAAGGCGCGGCAGGTACATCATGAAGGTGTTCTCGAACTCCCCCACCATGGCCTTTTGCGCGGCCTCGAAGCCGCTGAAGTTGGCGTCCTTGCTGCGCTTGGCAAACTCGCCGCCCAGGATCTCCTCCCAGTTCGGGCCCCACTCGATCTTCTCCATGCGCGCGCCGGTGATCAGGCTGCGCGGGCGCGCGGTGGGCGCGTGCTTCATCTCGGGCGCCGACTGCAGGTGGTCGTAGTCGAAGGTGAAGGGTTCGTAGTAGTCGTCGATCTGCGGCAGGTGCGGGTTGGCGAAGATCTTCATCAGCAGCTGCCACTTGCCGCCCTGTTTGGGCACGATGGAGCCGTCAGCGCGGCGGGTCCAGCCGCCCTGCCACTTCTCCTGGTTCTCCCACTCTTTGGGGTAGCCGATGCCGGGCTTGGTCTCGACGTTGTTGAACCAGGCGTATTCCACCCCGGGGCGGTTGGTCCAGACGTTTTTGCAGGTGACGGAACAGGTGTGGCAACCGATGCACTTGTCCAGGTTGAGCACCATGCCGATTTGTGCGCGTATTTTCATGATTCAGGCTCCTTCGGTTCGGCAGGTGTTCAGGGGTTCTCGCCCTGGGACTGGTAGGCGCGGATCAGGTGGTCGTCGGCCGGTGTGTCGAGCCAGTCCACCTTGTCCATCTTGCGCACCACGACGAACTCGTCGCGGTTGGTGCCGATCGTTCCGTAGTAGTTGAAGCCGTAGCTCAGCTGCGCGTAGCCACCGATCATGTGGGTCGGCTTGAGCACGATGCGCGTGACCGAGTTGTGGATGCCGCCGCGCACGCCGGTGATCTCGGAGCCCGGGGTGTTGATGATCTTTTCCTGCGAGTGGTACATCATCACCATGCCCGGGTTCACACGCTGGCTCACCACCGCACGCGCGGCCACCGCGCCGTTGATGTTGAACAGCTCGACCCAGTCGTTGTCCACGATGCCGGCGCTCTTGGCGTCGTCTTCGCTCAGCCAGACCACGGTGCCGCCCCGGTTGAGGGTGAGCATCATCAGGTTGTCGCTGTAGGTCGAGTGGATGCCCCACTTCTGGTGCGGCGTGATGAAGTTCAGCTGGATCTCTTTGTTGCCGTTGGGCTTGATGTTGTGGATGCCCTCGGTGGTCTTCAGGTCCACCGGCGGGCGGTAGCTGCCCAGGCCTTCGCCGAAGGCAATCATCCAGGGGTGGTCCTGGTAGAACTGCTGGCGACCGGTGAGGGTGCGCCATGGGATCAGTTCGTGCACGTTGGTGTAGCCGGCGTTGTAGCTCACCGTCTCGCTCTCGATGCCGCTCCAGGTCGGGCTGCTGATGATCTTGCGCGGCTGGGCCTGGATGTCGCGGAAGCGGATCTTCTCGTCCTCGCGGTAGAGCGCCAGGTGGGTGTGGTCGCGCCCGGTCTGCTTGCCCAGCGCTTCCCAGGCCTTCACCGCCACATGGCCGTTGGTCTCGGGCGCGAGCTGCAGGATCACCTCGCAGGCGTCGATGTCGGTCACGATCCTGGGCATGCCTTTGGTCACGCCCTCGTCGAGCGTGGTGCCGTTGAGCTGGCCAAGTTGCTCCACCTCGGTGCCGGTCTTCCAGCCGATGCCCTTTCCGCCGTTGCCCAGTTTGTCGAGCAAGGGGCCCAGCGCGGTGAAGCGTTTGAAGGTGTTGGGGTAGTCGCGCTCCACCACGGCGATCTGTGGCGCGGTCTTGCCGGGGACGAGTTCGCAATGGCCTTTCTTCCATTCCTTCACGTCGAAAGGCTGCGCCAGTTCACCGGGGGTGTCGTGCATGATGGGCGTGAGCACCACCTCTTTCTCGACCCCGAGATGGCCCTTGCAGACCTCGCTGAAGGCCTGCGCAAAACCCTTGTAGATCTCCCAGTCGCTGCGGCTCTGCCACACCGGGTCCACCGCCGCCGACAGCGGGTGGATGAAGGGGTGCATGTCGCTGGTGTTGAGGTCGTTCTTCTCGTACCAGCTCGCGGTGGGCAGCACCACGTCCGAATACAGGCAGGTGGTGCTCATCCGGAAGTCCAGCGTGACCAGCAGGTCCAGCTTGCCCTGCGGCGCGTGCTCGTGCCACACCACCTCTTCGGGTTTGGCTTCGTCCCGACCCAGGTCTTTGCCCTGCACACCGTTCTCGGTGCCCAGCAGGTGCTTGCAGAAATACTCGTGGCCCTTGCCGCTGGAGCCCAGCAGGTTGCTGCGCCACACGAACATGTTGCGCGGCCAGTTCTGCGGCGCATCCGGGTCTTCGCAGCTCATCTGCAGCGTGCCGTCCTTGAGCGCACGCACCACGTAGTCCTTGGGGTCCAGTCCGGCGGCGGTGGCGTCTTTCACCACCTGCAGCGGGTTGGTCTTGAGCTGCGGCGCGCTGGGCAGCCAGCCCATGCGCTCGGCGCGCACGTTGAAGTCGATCATGCTGCCGCCAAACGCGGCCTTGTCGGCCAGGGGGCTCACAATCTCTTCCATGCCGAGCTTCTCGTAGCGCCACTGGTCGGTGTGCGCGTAGAAGAAACTGGTGCTGTTCATCTGGCGCGGCGGGCGCGCCCAGTCGGTGGCAAAGGCCAGCGGCACCCAGCCCGTTTGCGGGCGCAGCTTTTCCTGGCCCACGTAGTGCGCCCAGCCGCCACCGCTCTGGCCGATGCAGCCGCACATCATCAGCAGGTTGATCACACCGCGGTAGTTCATGTCGGCGTGGTACCAGTGGTTCATGGCCGCACCGATGATCACCATCGACTTGCCATGCGTCTTGTCGGCGTTGTCGGCGAACTGCTGCGCCACGGTGATGACCTGGTCGCGCGGCACGCCGGTGATGCTCTCCTGCCAGGCCGGCGTGTAGGCGGCATTGTCGTCGAAGTCCTTCGCGCCACTGCCCAGACCACGGTCGATGCCGTACTGCGCGACCTGCAGGTCGAACACGGTGGCCACCATCGCATGGCGCTCCTCGCCGGCCTTGCCCAGACGCAGGCGCACGGCCGGCACACGGGCATGGTTGATGGCACCGTTCTGCGCGTTGGCGGTGAAGTGCGGCGCGGCGTTGCCGCCGAAATACGGGAAGGCCACGTCCACCACCTGGTGGTCCTGCTCGCCGTCCTCGATCACCGAGAGCTTGAGCTTCACGTCGGTGTCGCTGCGGGCTTCCTTGGATTCCAGGTTCCACTTGCCTTCGTCGCCGCGCCCGGCCTCGCCCCAGCGAAAGCCGATCGAGCCGTTGGGCAGCACGGCCCGTCCGCCGGTGTCGAAGGCCACGGTCTTCCACTCGGGGTTGTTCTTCTGGCCGAGCCGTCCGTTGAAGTCGCTGGCACGCAGGTAGCGGTCGGGCACCAGGGTTTTGGTGCCGTCGGCCAGCGTGTGCTCTTTCAGCATCACGAGCAGCGGCAGGTCGGTGTAGCGGCGCGCGTAGTCGTCGAAATAGCTGGACCTTGGCTTGCCGCCTGCGGGGAAATAGAAGTTCTTGAGCACCACGTGGCCCATGGCCATGGCGAGCGCGGCGTCGGTGCCCTGCTCGGGGTGCAGCCAGAGGTCGGAGAGCTTGGCCACCTCGGAGTAGTCGGGTGTGACGGCCACCGTCTTGGCGCCCTTGTAACGCACCTCGGTGAAGAAGTGGGCGTCGGGCGTGCGCGTCTGCGGCACGTTGGAGCCCCAGGCAATGATGAACGAGCTGTTGTACCAGTCGGCCGATTCGGGCACGTCGGTCTGCTCACCCCAGACCTGCGGGCTGGCCGGTGGCAGGTCGCAGTACCAGTCGTAAAAGCTCATGCACACGCCACCGATGAGCGAGAGGTAGCGCGAGCCGGCGGCGTAGCTCACCATGCTCATGGCCGGGATGGGCGAAAAGCCGATGATGCGGTCGGGCCCGTGCTGCTTGATGGTGTAGACGTTGGCCGCGGCAATCAGCTGGTTGACCTCGTCCCAGTTGCTGCGCACGAAGCCGCCCATGCCGCGCACCTGCTGGTAGTCGCGTCGGGCTTCGGGGTTCTCGACGATGGAGGCCCAGGCAGCCACCGGGTCTTTCGCCACGGCGAGCGCGGCGCGCCAGCGCTCCAGCAGGCGGCCACGCACCATGGGGTACTTCACGCGGTTGGCGGAATACAGGTACCAGCTGTAGGAGGCGCCGCGCGCGCAGCCGCGCGGCTCGTGGTTGGGCATGTCCCAGCGCGTGCGCGGGTAGTCGGTCTGCTGGGTTTCCCAGGTGACGATGCCGCCCTTGACGTAGATCTTCCACGAGCACGAACCGGTGCAGTTCACGCCGTGGGTGCTGCGCACGACCTTGTCGTGCGCCCAGCGGTTGCGGTAGGCGTCTTCCCAGGTGCGGTCTTCGCCGGTGGTCTGGCCGTGGTTGCCCGAGAAGGACTCGCGCGGCAGCGAGAAGTGGGAGAGGCGGTCGAGGAAATGGCTCATGGAAATGCTCCGTGTGACAGCGATGCGGGGGGTGCGGGAACGCGCGGGGGCGGTCCGGTCAGGGGTTGTGAATGTCCGAGCCCTTGCGCAGGTAGAACCACCAGTTCAGCACCAGGCAGACGGCGTAGAAGATGGCGAAGCCGTACATGGCGAGCTGCGGTGTGCCGGCCTTGATCTGCGCGCCAATCACGACCGGCGCGATGAAGGCGCCATACGCGGCCACGGCCGAGGTCCAGCCCAGCACGGGGCCGGCCTGCTGGCGGTCGAAGATGACGCCGATGGTGCGGAAGGTCGAGCCGTTGCCGATACCGCTGGCAAAGAACAGCACGATGAACAGGCCGATGAAGGCGGTGAAATACTGCTCCGGCGTGGCCGAGCCGTAGGCCTGCATCATCACGTAGCCCACCGCCCCGGAGGCCAGCACCATCACCGCCGAGATGACCTGGGTGACGATGGAGCCGCCCACCTTGTCGGAGATCCAGCCGCCGATGGGCCGCACCGCGGCACCGACGAAGGGGCCGATCCAGGCGTAGGTCAAGGCCGACGGCGCGTTCGGATTCTTCAGCGTGTGCGTCATCACACCGGCCGCATCGGCCACGTGCTGGAAGCCGAAGATCACCGTGATGGCCAGCGGCAGCACCATCGAGAAACCGATGAAGGAGCCGAAGGTGACGATGTAGAGCGCGGTGAGCGACCAGGTGTGCTTGTTGCCGAAAATGGCGAACTGCTTGGCCACGTTCTCCTTCATGGCACCGAAGGCGGCCAGACGCATCATGAGCAGCGCCAGCACGATGTCCAGCGGGATCGCGACCCACATGTTCAGGATGCCCAGACCGGTGGGCGCCGGCAGGTACAGCCAGAGCATGAAGATGGCCGGGATGAAGGCCAGGGTGTAGAGGTAGGTGACCTTGGCGAACGCAACCAGTGGGTGGCCGGTGTCGGGGGACACGGTCTTGAGGTTGTTCATGCCGAACCAGGCCAGGATCGACAGGGGCACCAGCGAGATCACCCAGGCGAAGCCCGCGTTCTGGATCCAGGTGGGCGTGCCGGCGGCGATCTTGCCGAAGATCCAGCCGCTGTCCTTCACCAGCGTCATGGGCTCACCACCGAAGGCGCCGAGCAGCGGCAGCGTCATCACGAGCGGGATCACGATCTGCATGGTCGTGACGCCGAAGTTGCCCAGGCCCGCGTTCAGACCCAGCGCCGTGCCCTGCAGCCGTTTCGGAAAGAAGGTGCTGATGTTGGACATGGAGCTGGCGAAGTTGCCGCCCCCCACGCCCGACCACAGCGCCAGCAGCTGGAACGACCACAGCGGCCATTCGGGGTGCTGCAGCGCGAAGCCGGTGCCAATCGCCGGCGCCAGCAGCATGGCGGTGGTGAGGAAGATGGTGTTGCGTCCACCGGCCAGGCGCACCAGGAAGGACGCCGGGATGCGCATGGTGGCGCCCGAGATGCCGGAGATGGCGGTGAGCGTGAACAGCTCGGCCTGGGTGAAGGGAAAGCCCAGGTTGAGCATCTGCACCGTGATGATTCCCCACATGCCCCAGACGGCGAAGCCGCACAGCAGGGCCGGCACGGAGATCCACAGATTGCGGTAGGCAATCTTGCTGCCGGTGCTGTTCCAGAAGGTCTCGTCTTCGGGCCGCCAGTCGACGATGTCGGGGCCGATCTTTTGTGTGTTGTTCATGGTGGTGTGGACCGACGCGTGGCGTCAGTTCTGAAGGGAAAAGGGTTTGGCGTTGGCGCCCATGACCTCGGTCTGGCGCACCTCGGTCCAGTACATCCAGATGAGCGAGACCCAGACCACGCCGTACATCAACATGAAGGCGCTCGAGCGGATGCCGGTGATGTCCATCAACGCACCGAACAGAATGGGCAACACGAAGCCGCCCATGCCACCGGCCAGGCCGACGATGCCGCTGATGGCGCCGATGTTCTTCGGGTAGTCGTCGCTGATGTACTTGAAGACACTGGCCTTGCCGAAGGCCCAGGCGATGCCCAGGATGAACATCAGACCGGTGAAGAGGTAGACGTTGAGGCCGATGTGGAAGGTGCGCGGGCCGTTGACGGTGACGACCGTGAAGTCGGTCTGCGGATACGAGAGCAGGAACAGGCAGATCCAGCTCACCCACAGCACCCACCAGGTGACCTTGTGCGCGCCGAACTTGTCCGACATCACGCCGCCCACCGCCCGCAGCACACCACCGGGCAGCGAGAAGCAGGCCGCCAGCAGCGCGGCCACGCGGATGTCCAGGCCGAACTCGCCCACGTAGTACTGCACCATCCACAGCGAGAGCGCCACGTAGCCACCGAAGACGATGCTGTAGTACTGGCAGTACTTGAGCACCTTGGGGTCCTTGAGTGCCTTGAGCTGGTCCACGAAGGACACGTTGCTCGGCACCAGGTGAGCGGGGTCGCTGTGACTGAACAGCCAGAACAGCACCACCGTGCCCAGCATGATGGCTGCGTACACCTGCGGCACCATGGTCCAGCCAAAGGCCACGAGCAGCACCGGGGCCACGAACTTGTTGACCGCCGCGCCCGAGTTGCCCGCGCCGTACACGCCCATGGCCATGCCCTGGCGGTGCTTGGGGAACCAGCGCGCCACATAGGGCGTACCGACCGAGAACGAGCCACCCGCCAGGCCGACAAACAGGCCGATGGTGAGGAAGTGCCAGTACGCTGTGGCGTAGCTCATGAGCCAGATCGCCGGCACGGTGATGGCCATGAGGATGGCCATCACGATGCGGCCACCGTAGCGGTCGGTCCAGATGCCCAGCGGCACGCGCACCAGCGAGCCCGTGAGCACGGGCGTGGCCATGAGCAGGCCGAACTGCGTGGAGTTGAGGTCCAGCGCCTTCTTGATCGGGATGCCGATGACGCCGAACATCATCCAGACCATGAAACACACGGTGAAGGCCAGCGTGCTGACGATCAGCACGGACCACGCTTTTTTGTCGTTGTTCAGTTCAGAGGCCATGTTGGTTTCTCCACGCGGGGCATGAAGAGACTGTCGTCGCGGCGAGCGCGGCTGGCTATCCACCACCCGGTCGCCCGGGCGGCTCTGAAGAACGATGGTGGCGGGACGCGGTGCGTCCGGAAGAACTACGGCCGCCGGTTTGTGGCCATCAATTGATCTGGCTCAATGCCTCAAGGCGTGTTTGCCGGCACCAGAACGATGGTCACCAGCACGCTGGCGTCTTCCACCGCGAGCAGGCTGTGCGGCACACCGCTGCGCAAAAAGAGCAGTTGCCCGGGCTGCAGCCGCTGCACGCCCTCGGGCGTCTCGAAGTCGATCACGCCTTCGAGGCACTGCACAGTGATTTCGCCCGCGACCTGGTGCATCGGCATGGCGCGGCCCAGCGGCAACCGCAGGCGGATGACTTCGAGCTGCTCGGACTTGAACAGGGCAATGGACTGGGTGCTGAGTGCGTCACCGCCCTGGTGCACGAGGTTGGCGATTTCGCCGGATGCAAGGTGGTGCAAGGCCATTTCCGGTTCTCCTAGGGAGCGTGTCGGGCGGCGAACACCGCTGCCTGGACACGCGAGGTGAGGTGGAGTTTGCGCAGGATGTGCTGCACGTGGATCTTGACCGTGGTCTCGGCGATGTCGAGCTGGCGCGCGATGTGTTTGTTGCTGTCGCCGCGCGCGATCAGGTGCAGGATCTCCAGCTCGCGCGCCGAGAGGGAGGCCAGCTCCGCGTCGGCGGCTGCACCCGATGCATCAACACTGTTGCCGTTGCCGTTGCCGTTGCCGTTGGCTGGGGGCTGCGCGCGCAGGGCCGACACGAGCTTGGTCGTCATCTCGGGGCTGACCACCGACTCGCCCTCCGTCACCTTGACGATGGCTTCGCACAGGTGGTGCGACTCGACCGTCTTGAGCAGGTAGCCGTCGGCACCGGCCTTGAGCGCGGCCACCAGGTCGGCCTCGTTCTCGCTCACGGTCAGCATGAGCACGCGGCTGCCCGGTGCGGCCTCGCGCAAGGACGGGATCGCATCCACGCCCAGCACGCCGGGCAGGTGGTTGTCGAGCAGGATCACGTCGGGCTGCTGGCGCGCCACGCAGCGCAGCGCCTCGCCCACGTCACCGGCCTCGCAGCTCACCTCGAAGCGCGGGTCCTGCGAGAGCAAGGCCGTCAGCCCTCGGCGGAACAGGGAGTGGTCGTCGACCACGAGCAACTGGATCGGACGGGCGGGTGAGTCGGTCATGAAACGCTGTGTTCGGTGGCGGGTGTGACGGCCGGATTGGCCGCCACCGGGTGGGGTGGCAGGGTCAGGACCACGGTGGTGCCCTGGCCGGGCTCGGAGCTCACGCCGACCCGCGCGCCGATGAGGGCGGCGCGCTCGCGCATGATCTTCAGCCCCACATGGGATTCGTCGGGCGCGTCCAGCGTGTCGAAGCCCGAACCATCGTCGCGCACACGAAAGCGCCACTGCGAGCCTTTGATCACATCCAGCTGGACATGGTTGGCGCCGGCGTGCTTGCGCACGTTGGAGAGCGATTCCTGCAGCACATGCAACACCTGCACCTGCACGTCGGGCGGCAAGGGCAGGCCGTGGCCCTCCACGTGCAGCTTCGCGCTCAAGCCGGTCTGGTGCTGGAACTTCTGCAGCGTCTCCTGCAGCGCGCGCTCGATGTCGTCGGTGTTGGTGCGGGTGCGAAAGTGCACCAGCAGTTCGCGCACGTCGTTGATGCTCTCGCGCAGGCCCTGGTCGAGTTCGTCGATCGTGGCTTGCACCTGTTGGGGCTGTGCCTTCTGCACGGCGAGGCGCAGCAGCTGAACCTGGATCGTGAGGAAGGCCAGCGACTGCGCGATGGAATCGTGCAGCTCGCGCGCGATCAGCGCGCGCTCCTCGCCCACCGCCGCCTCGCGCTCCAGCGCGGAGGCGCGCAGGCTCTCCAGCGCGTTTGCGAGGTGGCTGGCCAGGGCGTCGAGCAGCTCGGTCTCGCCCGCGCTCAGGCTGGCCTGCGAGCGGTAGAACAGGTCGATCTCGCCGAGCAGGCGGTTCTGCAGGCGCACCGGCACGCTCACCAGCGTCTCGAAGCCGGCGCGCGCGCAGTGGCGCACCTCCAGCTCGTCGTGGCTGCGGATGGGAATCACGCGCGTGCGTGCATCGGGCTGCAGGCTGCCACAGGCACAAGCACCCGCCAGCAGACTGCGCTCCTCGTCCACCATTTCCAGCGGGAAACAATCGGAGGCCAGCATCAGGTAGCGCTGGCTGGCCTCGTCGCTCCAGCGCACCGCCACCGCGTCGGCCTTCACCACCGTGCGCACACGCTGGGCAAAGCCGCGCGAGAGCTCCTCGATGCTGCCGGCACGGGCCATGAAAGCACTGACCTCGTACAGGGTGGCCAGCCGCGCGCGCTGTGCCTCGATGTGGCGCGTCTTGCTCTCGACCTGGCTCTCCAGCCCGGCGTACATCGACTGCAGCGTGGACGCCATGCGGTTGAAGCCCCCCGCCACCTGGCCGAATTCGTCCAGCGTGTCGACCTCCACGCGCGCCTTGAAGTCGCCCGACTCCAGCCGGCGCAAGCCCTGGCGCAGGTGGGCCAGCGGGTGGATCACGTACATGTAGCCGGTGTAGAGCATCACCACCGCGCCACCGATGGCCAGCGCCATCATGAGGAACTGGAACAGGTTGAGGATGGCGGTGAAGCCCGAGAGCTGCTGCTCGATCGCCAGCACCAGGGCGTCGATCGCATCGACGAAGGCGTCGGCTGCGGCCAGCGCCTGCGCGGGGTCGGGCGGCGTGGTCTGCAACCACAGCGGGCGCTGGTTCCGCCACAGGGCCTCCACCGTGGCGAACTCGCGGCGGACCGCCTCGTCCCAGGGCACGAAGAGCGGCCGGCTGGCGTCGCCGCGGCGCAGCAGCTCCAGGCTCTGGTCGAACTCCTGCACCAGCGCCGCCACCTCGGCCGGCGCACGCCCGGCCTGCGCCACGCTGGTGAGCCGCCAGGTCTGCATGCGCATGCGCCCGGCTTCGTTCACCGCCGCCGCGCCGCCTTCGAGCTGCCAGGTCACCCACAGCGTGAGGCCGATGGAGGCGAGCGCGACGAGCAGCAAGCCAGCGCCAATACGCACCAGCTTGGTCGACAACGAGGCGGTGGACACCATGGCGCGAGGTTAGCGGCTTTCGCCGCCGGTAGATACCCGCGCGCGACGGACCGCAGCCTCGGGCGGGCGCGGCAGGCCGGGCACGAAGCGCACCCGCTGGCCACTGCGCGCATCCGCCGCGGGCGCAACGAGATCGGCCAGCGTCACGCCGTCAAGCACTTCCAGGTAACGGTCCATGGCTTCTCGCAGCGCACCCTTCAGTCGGCAGTGGCCGTCCAGGCGGCAGCTGTTGTGCTCCGCGTCGAAGCACTCCACCAGGGTGAAATCGCTTTCGGTCTGGCGCACCACCTCACCCACGACGATGCTGTGCGCCGGCTTGAGCAGGCGCAGGCCGCCTCCGCGCCCGCGCGTGGTCTCCAGCAGGCCCAGGCCGGAGAGCGTCATCACGATCTTGGTCAGGTGGCTGCGCGAGATGCCGTGGGCTTCGGCGATCTCGCCCACGGTGGCGGGGTGCTCGCGCTGCTCGCTGGCGGCGCAGTACATCAGCACGCGAAGGCTGTAGTCGGTCCAGTGGGTCAATCGCATGGCGCATCCTCCTCATGACCGATGTCCGTACGGATGGTCTGAATATTCATGTTGTCTGCATTTTATGCGCTAATATATTCATACCACATGAACCTTTAAGGAAGCACGCCATGGACACCACCTTCGCTCCCGCCGACACCCTGGACCGCGCCCGCCAGCCCATTGGCCAGATCGCCGTGGAGTTGCCCGGCTCCACCGCCGTCTTTCGCCGCCTCAAGCTCGACTTCTGCTGCGGCGGCCAGATCGCCCTGCAACAGGCCTGCGACAACAAGGGCCTGGCGGTGGACGCGGTGCTGGCCGAACTCGCCCGGTTGGACCGCCCCGACGGCCCGGCCGTGCCGCAGGTGCCCGCCGAGATGATCGACCACATCCTCACGCGCTACCACGCGGTGCACCGCGAGCAGTTGCCCGAGCTGATCCGCATGGCGCGCCGGGTGGAGGCGGTGCACCGCGAGCACCCCGATGTGCCCACGGGTCTTGCCGAGCACCTGGAAGCGATTGAGGCCGAGATGCTGGAGCACATGGCCAAGGAAGAGAACATCCTGTTCCCCATGCTCAAGGCGGGCGGGCGCGGCATGGCCATGCACCCCATCGGCGTGATGCGCGGGGAACACACCAGCCACGGCGAGCAACTGGAGCGCCTGATGGCCCTGACGCACGACGCCACACCGCCCCAGGGCGCGTGCAACACCTGGCGCGCGCTGTACGCAGGTATTCATCAGTTCTCGGACGACCTGATCGCGCACATCCACCTGGAAAACAACCAGTTGTTCCCGCAGTTCGAGCCTTCGCGCGCGGCCTGCTGCTGAGCCGGGCGCGGCGGTGGGACGCGCTATGCTGGCGGTGACTTTCACCGACCGCACCGCACCACCCCATGCCACCACCAGACATCGCCTGGGCCTACCCGCTGCTCCTCAAGACGCACCTGGGGCTGGTCATGACCAGCGTGGGCCTGTTTGCGGTGCGCGCGCTGGCTGCGCTGCAAGGGCAACCCTGGCCCATGCGCCCGGGCTGGCGCCGCACGAGCGAGGTGATTGACAGCGCACTGCTGACGGCCGGTGCCAGCCTGTGGTGGCTGCTGCAACTCAACCCGCTGCACACACCCTGGCTCGGTCTCAAGCTCGGCCTGCTGGTGGTGTATATCGCGCTGGGCGTCGTGGCCATGCGCAGCACCGCATCCACCCTGGTGCGTGCGCTGTGCCTGCTGGCGGCCTTGCTGTGCGTGGCCTTCATGGCCTCGATCGCACTCGCCCGCCATCCGCTGGGGTGGTGGGCCCCATGACCCTGCACCGCTCGCGCCTGGTGCGCTGGCTGCTGTGGCTGGCCGGCAGTGTGGCGCTGGCACTCGGCCTCATCGGGGTGGTGCTGCCCGGCCTGCCGACCACGCCGTTCATCCTGCTCGCCGCCGCCTGTTATGCCAAGGCTTCCCCGCGCCTGCACGGCTGGCTGCTCAACCACCGCTTTCTCGGTCCGATGGTGCGCGACTGGGAAACCCACCGCAACCTCACGCGCCGCAGCAAGACCGTCGCCCAGGTGAGCATGGTGGTGATGGTGGGTCTGTCGGCGTGGGGATTGCGCGACCGGCCGGTGGTGATGGCGATCGTGCTGATCGCCGCCCTCATCGGGGTGTTGGTTGTGGCGCGCATCCCCACGCGCCAGCCCCCCGTCTGAATCAGCCCTGGGCTCGCCGAGCGAGCACCTCGAACGCCGGCAGCGTCTTTCCTTCCAGCACCTCCAGGAAGGCGCCACCGCCGGTGGAGATGTAGCCCACGTCTTTCTCGATGCCGTACTTGGCAATGGCCGCCAGCGTGTCGCCGCCGCCCGCAATACTGAAGGCGCTGCTCTTCGCAATGGCTTGCGCGATGACCTTGGTGCCGTTCTCGAACGCCGCGAACTCGAACACGCCGACCGGGCCGTTCCACACAATCGTGCCGGCCTTCATCAGCTGCTCGGCCAGCTTCGCCGCGGTCTGGGGGCCGATGTCCAGGATCAGGTCGTCGTCGGCCACATCGGTGGCGGCCTTCACCGTGGCCACCGCATCGGCGCTGAAGGCCTTGGCGGTCACCACGTCGGTGGGGATCGGCACCTCGGCGCCGCGCGCCTTCATGGCCTCGATCACGGCCTTGGCTTCACTCACCAGATCGGCCTCGGCCAGGCTCTTGCCGATCTTCAGGCCAGCCGCAAGCATGAAGGTGTTGGCGATGCCGCCACCGACGATGAGCTGGTCCACCTTGCTCGCCAGGCTCTTGAGGATGGTGAGCTTGGTGCTGACCTTGCTGCCGGCCACGATGGCCACCAGCGGGCGCTTGGGCGCCAGCAGCGCGGCGGCGATGGCGTCCATCTCGGCGGCCAGCAGCGGGCCAGCGCAGGCAATGGGCGCGGTCTCGGCGATGCCGTAGGTCGTGCCTTCGGCGCGGTGCGAGGTGCCGAAGGCGTCGTGCACAAAGATGTCGCACAGCGCGCCGAGCTTCTTCGCGAGTTCGGGGCTGTTCTTCTTTTCGCCCACGTTGAGGCGGCAGTTTTCCAGCAGCACCACCTCGCCGGGCGCCACGGAGAAATCGCCATCGACCCAGTCGGACACCAGGCGCACCGGGCGGTCCATCAGCGCGGCCAGGCGCGCGGCCACGGGCTGCAGGGAGTCTTCGGGCTTGAACGCGCCTTCGGTGGGGCGGCCCAGGTGCGAAGTGACCATGACCGCCGCGCCCGCGTCCAGCGCCATCTGGATCGCCGGAATGCTCGCGCGGATGCGGGTGTCTTCGGTGATGCGTCCGGTGTCGTCCTGCGGCACGTTGAGGTCGGCCCGGATGAACACGCGCTGGCCTTTGACGCGGCCACTGGAACAGAGATCGGAGAAGCGGATGAAGGACATGGTGCTGTGCAGGTGGGTGGAGGACAAACCCTCGCATTGTAGGAAAGGCCCCTCCTCAGCCGTCGCTCAGTCGTCATCCTCGTGTGCCGACGGACCCGACAGCAGGCCACCCCAGGTCTGCGCCGACACCAGGCCGCTGGGCGACTGCTGCCACTGCCAGGCACCGAACGCCAGCACTGCGACGAGCAAGAGCGCTGCCAGCAAGCTGCGGTTGTGCTTCACCAGACTCGGGCCTGGACCATCCACGCGGCCGGTGAGCATGGGCATCGCCTGGTTCTTGCGGCGCAGCAGGCTCAAGGCGGCGATCAGCGCGATGTGACCGAGCACGACCGCCAGAAAGGCCTGGCCGAAGACCTCGTGCACGTCCTCCAGCCAGCCGCCCCAGTCGTTGTAGCTGCCGTAGCCACTCAGCGTGAGCGGCACCACCATCGTCAGCAGCGCGAACACGGCCAGCGCCATGATCAGGTTCTGGCCCTGGCGCCAGTTGACGGCACCCGGGACGGGCGCAGAGACAAGCAAACGCAGCCAGGCCGGTGCGCCCGACAGCTTGCGCCAGAGCTGGCCCAGGCCCACCTGTCGCGGTCCGAACAGGCCGTACAGCACGCGAAACGCGAGCAGCCCGGCCAGCGTGTAGCCCAGCGTGACGTGCAGCAGGCGCCAGCGCTCCCCGTCGGCGGTGAGGTAGGCGCCCAAGAAGCTCAAGGCAAAGAGCCAGTGAAACATGCGTGTGGGCGCGTCAATGACGAGCCGCGTGGGCACGGGCATCGCCCGCGTGGCCTCGGGGCGTGTGGCGGCGTTGAAATCGGGTGAGGTCTGCATGGTGGTCTTTCAGAAGTTCAATCGTTCCAGCCACGGCGCAGGCGCGCGTCCAGCCCCGGGGGAAAACGCAGGTCGTCGTCGTCGTAACGGCCCTGGCTGGCGCCGGTGTGGCAGGCGGCGCAGTTGGCCGCGCTCTTCACGCTGGCGTGCTTCCACACGGCGGGGTCGATGTCCCGGTGCTTGCGTTCGAACCATGCCGAACGTGTGATGCGGTCCTGCGGTGGTTCATCCACCACGCGCTTGTAGGTGCCGGCGTGGGTTTGCAGCCACTGGCCGAGTTGCGTCACCGTGGCCGCATCGAGCGAGGCGTCGGTGCCGTAGTGCTTGTCGAGCCCGCTCATGATGCGTTGCCACGAGCGCGCGGGTAGCATGCCGGGCGGATAGGCAACGTGGCATGCGGCGCACTCCTGCGCATAGGCCTGCGGCACGTTGCGCGGCATCATCGGGCCGCCGTCGGCATGGGCTTGGGCGGTGGTCATGCCCAAAGCCAGTGCGCTCCACAGGATCAGTTGCGTTTTCATGGCGTGTCTTTCACAGTTTGAGACTGAGCAGGTAGGCCAGCACGTCGGCCTTCTCGGTGGGGCTGCATTCGCGACTGAGCACGTCCTTGCAGTTGCGCCGGAACCACTTGTCCGACTTGGCGGCGTCGGTGAAGGCTTTGGCGTTGAAGGCCGGCGCCAGCGGTGCAATGGGTTTGGCGGTGCTGGCGTGCTCGCCCTGGCGGGTGGGCGGTGTGCCGTGACACGACGCGCAAGACCATTCGGCGCCGTGGCGGTTGCTGAAAAACGCCTGGCCCCTGGGCACGCTGCCTGGCGCACCGGCCTCGGCGCTCCAGCGGCTGAGCTGCTCGCCCGGCGAGGTGTCACCGGCCTGCACGGCTGCCACCGAAAGGACCAGCGCCGCAACGGTCACCAGGCGCTTGGGAAGGGAGATGGATGGGTTCATGGTGTGCGTGTGTTCGTCAGGGTGAGGCCATCATGCGAAAGCCCTGCTGTACGCCACCTGAAGCGCGCGTTCATCGGACGTTCAGCTTCGCCCCGCACAATCGGCTGGTGCGCCACCGCTCCCCGGTGGGCTGGACTCCCGAGCGTGAACACCCTGCGTCTTTGCTGCCTGAAGCAGCTCACACTGACCTGCCTCCTGGGCGCCGCGCTGCTGGCGTTGCCGGCGGCCGGACGGGACGATGACCACGACCGGGCCCGCGAAGCGCTCAAGGCCGGGCAGGTGATGCCGCTGCGCACCCTGCTGGAACGCCTGGAACGCGAGTACCCGGGCCAGGTGCTGGACATCGAGATCGAGGAGGAGGACGGCCGCCTGGTCTACGAGGTGAAGCTGCTGCAGAACGACGGGCGGCTGATCAAGCTCGCACTCGATGCCAAGACCGCCACCGTTCTGAGCCGCAAGGACCGCGGTCGGCGAGACTGATCCATGCGCATCCTGCTGGTTGAAGACGACCCCACCCTGCGCGCGCAACTGCGCACGGGTCTGCACGAGGCCGGCTATGCGGTGGACGAGGCCGACAACGGGCGCGACGCGCACTTTCTGGGCGACACCGAAGCCTTCGACGCCGTGGTGCTCGACCTCGGCCTGCCGGTGCTGGACGGCCTGAGCGTGCTCAAGCGCTGGCGCAGCGCGGGCCGCGTGGTGCCGGTGCTCATCCTCACCGCGCGCGACAACTGGAGTGAGAAGGTGGCCGGCATCGACGCCGGTGCCGACGACTACCTGACCAAACCCTTTCACATGGAGGAGTTGCTGGCGCGTCTGCGCGCACTCATCCGCCGCGCCGGTGGCCTGGCCTCGCCGGTGCTGCAGTGTGGGGAACTGGCGCTGGACACGCGCAGCGGCCGGGTCACCCTGCAAGGCCAGACCGTGGTGCTGACCAGCCACGAATACAAGGTGCTCGACTACCTGATGCACCGCCCTGGCGCGGTGGTCTCGCGCACCGAGCTCACAGAACACATTTACGCGCAGGACTTCGAGCGCGACTCCAACACCATCGAGGTCTTTGTGGGCCGGCTGCGAAAGAAGCTGCCACCCGCCCTGATCGAGACCGTGCGCGGCCTGGGCTACCGTCTGGTGCCGCCGCCATGAAACGCTGGGTCGGCTCGTTGCGGGTGCGCCTGCTGCTGGGCACCTTGACGGCGCTGGCGCTGGCGCTGGCGCTGGCCGGCGTGGCGCTCGGCGGACTGTTCCGCGACCACGTCATGCGCCAGTTCGAAGCCTCGCTCACGCAGCAGCTCGACCAACTCACCGCGAAACTCGCGTTCGACGTCACCGGCCAGCCGATGATCGATCCCCAGTCCCTCACAGACCCGCGATGGCAGCGTCCGTTCTCCGGCCTTTACTGGCAGGTCGACCGCGTCAGCGCAGATGGCATGAGCCGGATCGGCGAGCTGCGCTCACGCTCGCTGTGGGACACCAGTCTGTCGCTCGACGCAGACGCGCTGACCGAAGGCGGAACGCACCGCCACGAAGGGCTGGGCCCGCGGGACGCACCGGTGCTGATGCTGGAACGCACGGTGCGCTCGGGCGAAGCCCCCGGCGCGCAGTGGCGCCTGATCGTGGCGGGCGACCTGCAGGAAACCGCACAGGCCATCGCCCGTTTCCGACGCGTGCTGGCCACCTCGCTGTTGCTTTTGCTGGGCTTGCTGGCACTGGCCGCGCTGGCACAGGTGGTGGTGGGTCTGGCACCGTTGCGCGCCATGCAGCGAGGGCTCAACGACGTGCGCGAAGGCCGCACCCAGCGGTTGCAGGGGCACTTCCCGTCCGAGGTCCAGCCCCTGATCGACGACTTCAACCAGGTGCTGGAGGCCAACGCCGGTGTGGTGGCGCGCGCGCGCACACACGCCGGCAACCTGGCACATGCCCTGAAGACACCACTGGCGGTGATGGCGCAGGCTGCAGATGCCGGGGCCTCGGATCTGCCGGCGTTGGTGAGGGCACAGGTGGAGGTCTCCCGCAAACACATCGACGCGCACCTGAGCCGTTCGCGTGCCGCGGCATCGGTCCGCCAGCCGGGTCAGCGCACGCGGGTGGCCCCGGTGCTCGCGGGTCTGCTGCGGGTGATGGAACGGGTGCACGCCGGGCGTGGACTGGCGCTTGAACTGAACCCGGGGGACGACGCACTGGCCTTCGCCGGCGAAGAACAGGACCTGCAGGAAATGGTGGGCAACCTGCTGGACAACGCCTGCCTGTGGGCGCGCACCACGGTGCGGGTGGGCGCTTCCGGCGAGGCAGGCGTGCTGCGGGTCGTCGTGGATGACGACGGCCCCGGGATCTCGGCCGAACAACGCAATGCGGTGCTCGCGCGCGGTGCGCGGCTGGACGAGTCGGCCCCGGGAAGCGGCCTGGGCCTGGCGATCGTGGCCGATCTGGCCCGCCTCTATGGCGGTGACATCGCGCTCGACCGCGGTGCGCTGGGCGGCTTGTGCGTTCGCCTCAGTTTGCCGCTGGCTGCGTGACCTGACGCAGCTTCGAATACGCCGTCTCGCACGGTGCCAGCATGTCCAGCGCCACGTCGTGCGCCTGGGTCTTCACGTCCATCAACCCCAGCACCGAATGAAACAGGTTGTCGTGCGACATCGGCTTGGCGGCCTGGGCGCGCAGGCACTCACCCGTGACGCCACTGCGCCGCTGCAGACCCGGCGACAGCCAGGTCACCATGGGCACATGGGTCTGCTGCTGCGGCGCCAGCGCGTAAGGCACGCCGTGCAGGTACAGGCCGTTCTCACCCAGCGACTCTCCGTGGTCGGACATGTAGATCAGGCCGGTCTGGAAGGCGCCGCTCTTCTCGCGCGCCTTGAGCCATTGCAACGACAGGTCGAGGAAGTGGTCGGTGTAGGCGATGGAGTTGTCGTAAGCGTTGACCAATTGTTCGGGCGGGCAGTCGGAGAGCGTGTTGCTGGTGCACTCGGGCATGAAGGGCTTGCGGTCCGCAGGCGCGCGGTGCGAATACGCCGGGCCGTGGCTGCCCATCTGGTGCAGCACCAGCACCACGCCGCGTGCGCGGCGCACCGGGTCGAGCGCGGCGATGCGTGCGTCCAGGCCGTCGAGCATGGCGGGATCGAGGCACTCGCCGCCGTCGCACAGGCCGGGGATCTTGAGGTCGAGCGCACTGGCGTTGGGCACGCGGGCGCACACGCCCTTGCAGCCCGCCTGGTTGTCGATCCACAGCACGGCCAGGCCCGCGCGCTGCAGCACATCCAGCAGGTTCTCGTGTTCGGGTGTCTGGTCCCCGCCCTGCGCGCGCGTGAGCGGCGAAAACATGCAGGGCACCGACACCTTGGTGTTGGTGCCGCACGATTGCACCTGGCCGAAGTTGACCAGGCCTTCCTCGGCCTGCCAGCGCGCGAGCGCCGGCGTGGTGTTGCGGGCATAGCCGTTGAGGCCGAAGTTCTGGGCACGCGCGGTCTCGCCCACCACCACCATCAACAGCGGTGGCTTGCTCTGGCCGGCGTAGCTCGCGCCCAGTTGCGCGTCTTCGCCCACGGGTTTGAGGGCCTGCACCTGCCTGGGCAGCTGGTCCACCGCCAGGCGGCTGCCGGCGTACAGCGTGTTGACCGGATTGACCATGTAGCGCAGCTCCTTGTGGTTGCGCATGAGCGAGGCCAGGTCCTGGTAGGTGAGCAAGGTGGCGGCCACCACGGCCACCACACCGACGAGTGCGCCCAGCGCGTTGCGTCCGGTCTGTGGCAGCCAGCTGCGCATGGCCAGCGGGCGGCGCCAGATCACCCACAGGGGCAGGCCGGCGACCAGCAACACGGTGAGCGGCAGGGTCCACGACATCAGATCGCGCACCTCGCGCACGTCGGTCTGCATCACGTTGGCCAGCATGGTCGGGTCGATCACGGCGCCGTACTGCAGCATGAAGTGGGTGTTGAACGCGCTCACCAGCACCAGGGCTGTGGTCACCGGGCGGAACACGCGCGGCCAGGCCAGGAGCGAGAGCAGCGAGGCGGTGATGCCAAGCACCACCAGCCCGAAACCGCCCAGCAGCGCCAGGCGCTGCGCGGGGGTGCCGGCCAGGTCGTTCACGCGCAGCCACAGCGGCAGGTTGCCGGCCACGGCCAGCCACAGCGACAGCAGCCATACGGCGGTGGCGGGGCGCCAGGTCGGGCGAAGAGGTCTGGAGCCGACCAACAGGGACGGGGCGGATTTGGTGTGCATGCGGGTGCGGGTGTCGCCAGCACATGCCGGCCCGGGAAGCATCGCACCGGCGGATTAAGCGATTCTTATGGTTTTCCCGGAATGAACGGGGTCACACCCTTCACCGCGGCCAGCGAAGGCTGAAGCGGATCGTCATGGGTGCCTCGCCGGTGTCGCGCTGCAGCGTGGCACCCAGCTGTTCGGCGATGCGCTGCACCAGGCGCAGGCCGAGCCCCAGGCCCGAGGACGCCGGTGCCTGTGTGGCCACCGGGGCATCGGCCCGCTGGCCGTCGTCGCTGACCGACACGCCAGCGTCCTGCGCGGTTTGCCAGACCTCCACCACCACCTGGGTGCCTGCCGGTGTGTGGCGCAGGGCGTTTTCAATCAGGTTGCGCAAGGCCAGCTCCAGCAGCATCGGCTGTGCATGCAGGATGACCGGCGCTTCGGGCTGCTCCAGCGACAGCTCGTGGTGTCGCTCGAACGCTTCCTGGGCGTGAGAAGCGATCAGCCCGGCGGCGACTTCTCCCAGCGACAGGTCCTTCCAGGCGTCACGGCCGGTGCCGTCGCGCTGGGCGCGGGCCAGCTCCAGCAGCTGCGAGAGGATGTGCCCGGCCCGCAGGGCATTGGCCTCCAGCTGCGCCAGCCGCTGGGGCGAAGGGTCGCGCTGCGCCGCGTTGGCCTGCAACGACAACGCTGCCAGCGGCGTGCGCAGTTCGTGGGCCACATCGGACGCGAACTCGCGCTCGCGCCGCGCCTGCGTCTGCAGCGAATCCACCAGCGTGTTGATGGCATGCACGGTGCTGGAGAACTCGTGGAACCGGTGCGCGGTGTCCAGCCGCTGCCCGGCCAGGCCATCGAGCGCGGCCACGTCGCGCGAGAGGCGAACGAGCGGTCTGAGGCCGCGACGCAAGGCCCACCACAGCAGCAGCGCCACCAGCGGGAGCACCAGCAGGGCCGGGCGCGCGAGCTTGAGCGCCATGTCGCGGCCGAGGTCGACGCGGTGGTCCATGTCCATCAACACGGCCACGAAGTCTGCCGCGTGTTCGTCTTGTCCAGCGGCGGCATACACGCGCCAGCGCACATCACCGTTGCTGGTGGGCTGCACCCGGTCGGAGAAGCCGGGTGCGGGCGGCTGGACCAGCCCCAGGCTGTCGGCCAGGCTGTGGGTGTCGGTGAACAGCTGGCCGTCAACCCAGTGCAGCACGGCCACGTCCTGCACATAGGCACGGGTCCGGCTGGAGGCAATGGGCTCGGGTGTGGAACGGGCCTTGTCGGGCTCCACCGACATCCACAACCGGGCCACCGCTTCCAGCTGCCCGTCGGTGATCTCCTTGGCCTCGTGGTGTCCGGTGTACCAGGCCACCAGCAGCAAGGTGGTCCAGACCACCAGCAGGGCGCCCACCACCCAGTTCCAGAGGTAGCGCCACAGCGTGGGCAGGCGCGCCGAGGCAGGCTGGTCCGTCATGCGGGCGGGTCCTGTTGCGGCACGAAGTAGCCCACGCCGCGCACTGTCTTGATGAGCGATTCACCGAGCTTGCGCCGCAGGTGGTGGATGTGCACCTCGATCGCGTTGCTCTCCAGCGCTTCACCAAAACCGTACAGCGACGATTCCAGCCGCGATTTGGACAGCACCTGCGGACGCGCCTGCAGCAGCGCCATCAGCAGCGCGAATTCCTTGCCCCCCAGCGACACCGCCTCGCCCGAGCGCAGCACCGAGTGGGCGGCGGGGTCCACCACCAGATCGCCGTGGGTGATCACCGGACTGCTGCGCCCACCGGCGCGGCGCAGCATGGCGCGCAGCCGCGCCAGCAGTTCGTTGGCATCAAAGGGTTTGACGATGTAGTCGTCGGCACCGCTGTCCAGGCCACTCACCCGATCGCTCACACCGTCGCGGGCGGTCATGATCAGCACCGGCAGGTCGTTGCGCGGCAGGGCAGCGCGCCCCGCCGCGGGCGCGGCCTGGCGGCGCAACCGGGCCAGCAGGTCCAGGCCGTCGCCATCGGGCAGGCCCAGGTCAAGGATCAGCACATCCACCGGCTCCACCGACAACACATGCCACGCCGCTTCCAGCGTGGCACACACGTCCACCGCATAACCCGCCTGCCTGAGCGAGGCCTGCAGGCCACTGGCGATACCGGGATCGTCTTCCACCACGAGTGCTCGCATGGGCGAATGGGACGTCGTGTCCGTTGGTTGAGGGAGAGCTTCATTATGGGTACGCCGCTTAAGCCGCACTTAACCCACGCGCCCGACACTGCGGGCATGCAAGACTCAAGCTGCGCTGCGGCGAACTTCAGTTCCCCCGTCAAAACCCCGGCGCTGGCCGCAAACGCCACCGTCTGGTGGCTGGGCACGCTGCTGTTCGCAGGCCTGTGGGACCTGAGCGGGCTCGACCTGGCCTTCATGCAGCAGCTCGGCACGCCACAAGGTTTTGCGCTGCAACACACCTGGGTGCTGGAGCGCGTGCTGCACGACGGCGTGCGCCAGGCGGCCACGGGGTTTTTCCTGTTGATCGGACTCTGGACGCTGTGGCCCGCGCGCTGGGACCAGCCGCGGCTGGTGGCCCTCGCACTGCCACGGCGCGAGCGCCTCGCCGTGCTGCTGTCCGTGGCGCTGTCGCTGGTCGCCGTCAACCTGATCAAGAACGCCAGCCGGACCAGCTGCCCATGGGACCTGCAGGTCTTCGGCGGCAGCGCGGTCTACGTGTCGCACTGGACCTGGGGCTTGATCGATGGCGGCACCGGGCGCTGCTTTCCCGGCGGCCACGCTTCCAGCGCCTTCGCCTTTCTGGCGCTCAGCCTGCCCTGGCTGCTGCCGCCGGCCAACGAGCCGCGCCGCCGCGCGGTGGGCCTGCGCTGGCTGGCCGGCGTGCTGGTGGCCGGTGCCGTGGCGGGCGCGGTTCAGACCGTGCGCGGCGCCCACTATCCCAGCCACACGCTGTGGACCCTGGTGATCTGCGGCGGTGTGTCGCTGGCGGTGTGGGCGTGGCTGCGGCCCCGACCGGCCGTGTCACGCTCACCAGCCCAGTAGCAGGCGCAGCGGCAGGTACACCGCCATCCCGCAGACGATGGTGCCGAGCACGCCGCGCCTCCAGAAGAACCAGGCCATGCCGGCGGCGGCGGCAAACAGCCGCGCGTCTCTCCAGGTGGCAATGAGCGCGCCCTGGCTCATGACGATCTCCGGGATGACCACCGCCGCGAGTGCCGCGATCGGCGCGTACTGGAGGCCGCGCTGGGCCCAGTGCGGCAGGCTCCAGGGTTTGCTGGAGATGAAGAAAAAACCGCGCGTGATCACGGTGATGCAGCCCAGCAGCACGATGGTGAGCAGCGTCCAGGGGTCCACATCAAACATGGTGCGTTCCCTGCACCGGCCCCGGTGGCCTGAGTCTTTCGAGCACCAGGCAGATCGCCACCGCGCTGGCGATCGCCACCAGGATGTTGAGCTTGAGCGGCAGCGCCCAGGCCGCCACCGCCGCCGCGCCGGCCACGCCGGCCGAGACGAAGCGCAGCTTCGATGAAGCCAGCGAGCACAGCACCCCCAGCAGCGCCAGGATGCCGGCAAAGCCCAGGCCCCAGGCCATGGGAACCGCATTGGCCAGCGCGATGCCGGCCAAGCTTGCCCCCATCCAGGCCACGTAGTTCACCGCGCAGTTGCCCATGAGGTAGGCCTGCTGGCGCTCCAGCTCGTCGAGCGTGGTGCCCGGGTGCGGGAAGCGGCGCGCGAAAAACACATAGCTCAGGTCACCGGTGATGTAGCCCCGGATCAGGCGCTGCCAGCGCGGCAGGTGCATGAGGTAGGGCCGCAAGTGGGCCGAAAACACGACGAAGCGCAGGTTCACGCAGAAAGCCGCCGCCAGGATCACCCACAGCGGTGCGCCCGCGGCGATCATGGGCACGGCGGCGAGCTGCGCGCTGCCGGCATACACGATCAGCGTCATGAGCACGGCCTCCAGCGGCGACAGGCCCGACTGCACCATGGCCACGCCGGTCATCAGTCCCCAGGCGCCGATGCCCATGGCCACCGAGAACTGGTCACGCACGCCCTCCCAATACTCGGGGCGGCTGCGGTACTCGCGGCGGTGGAACATCAGCTTCCTTCCACGCGCGGCGGGGCGGCGTCCAGCACCTGTCCGGGTGCCAGCGCAAAGCCGCGCAGGAAATCCGCCACCGCCAGGCGCTTGCCGCCCGCGCGCTGCAGTTCGGTGAGCACCAGCACACCGGCGCCGGTGGCCACCCGGATGCCCTGGGCGTCGGCCGCCAGCACCTCGCCGGGAGCGCGGCCCGATGCAGTGTCTTCGGCGCGGGCCGTCCACACTTTGATGGCCTCACCGGCCAGCGCGGTGGCCGCACCGGGAAAGGGGTTGAAGGCACGCACCCGCCGCGCGAGGGTCTCGGCCGGCGCGCTCCAGTCGATCGCGGCCTCGGCCTTCTCGATCTTGTGCGCGTAGGTCACACCCTCGAGGGGTTGCTTGCGGGCTGTCAGGCCACCGCAGGCAGCGATCTCCAGCGCTTCGACGATCAGGCGACCACCGAGCACGGCGAGGCGGTCGTGCAGGCTGCCGGTGGTGTCCTCGGCGCGGATCGGCAGGCGCTCCTCCAGCAGCATGTCGCCCGTGTCCAGTCCAGCGTCCATCTGCATGATGGTCACGCCGGTCTCCGTGTCACCGGCTTCGATGGCGCGGTGGATGGGCGCGGCGCCACGCCAGCGCGGCAGCAGGGAAGCGTGGATGTTGAGGCACCCCAAACGGGGCACGTCCAGCACCCACTGCGGCAGGATCAAGCCGTAGGCCGCCACCACCATCACATCCGCCCGCGCGGCTTCGATGGCCTCGCGCGCGGCGGCCGCGTCGTCGGGGTATTTGCCGTCCAGTCGCAGGCTGCGCGGCTGAGCCACCGCAATGTGGTGCTCCAGCGCCAGCTGTTTGACGGGCGAGGCCTGCAGCTTCATGCCGCGGCCCGCGGGGCGGTCGGGCTGGCTGAGCACCAGCGGCACCCGAAAACCGGCGGCCAGCAAGCGGGCCAGCGCCACGCTGGCAAATTCCGGCGTGCCGGCAAAGATGATGTTCATGGGGGGAGTGGGCAGCGAGCGCGGGGTCGGGCAGGACAACACGCCCATGCAACGGGTCCGTTCAGGGGTGGCTGGCATCCACCGCGTCGTCGTGGTGGGCTTCGTCGGTGAACATCAGCTGCCGCACCACGCCCGCCGGGTCCAGGTGCACGTGCACCTGACGCGGTCGCGTGGCTTCCAGAAAACGGTAGGTCCACACAGCACCGTCGAAGCGCGCCACGCGCTCCACCAATGCCGGGCGGCCGAGGTTGCGCAACACGTCTTCCTGCGTCCAGCGACCGACCTCGATGCGCTGCAGCAGCCAGGGAGCGTCCATCACCTGTTCGTTGCGCACCAGGCGGCCATCGGGCCCCAGGTCCAGGTTGTGCACCCACTGGCCCGCGGGCTGACCGGAGTACTGCAGGCGCGTGGCGCCACCGGGCAGCGCATGGACCATCGTGGGACGACCCAGGTTGTTCTCGATCTCGGCACGCGGGGTGCCCAGGGCGGCACGCTCGGGCATGACCGAACAGCCAGCCAACAGCGCCACCAGGCCCAGCAAGAGCGTGCTCAGGATCTTCATGCCTTCATGGCCTCCCGCTGGGCCTTGACCAGCTTGGATTTGATGCGCGTGCGCTTGAGCGGCGAGAGGTACTCGACGAACACCTTGCCCATCAGGTGGTCCATCTCGTGCTGGATGCACACGGCCAGCATGCCGTCGGCTTCGATCTTGCGCTCGACACCATCCAGGTCTTGGGCCCGCACGCGAACGGCCAGCGAACGCTCGACACCGTCGTAGATGCCGGGCACCGACAGGCAACCCTCTTCGCCCTTGCGCGTCTCGGGGCTGGCCCATTCGACCACCGGGTTGATCAGCACCATGGGCTGGTCGCGTGTCTCGCTCACATCAATCACGATCAGGCGCTCGTGCACATCCACCTGGGTGGCGGCCAGGCCAATGCCGTGGGCGTCGTACATGGTGTCCAGCATCTGCTGACTCAGCGTGCGGATGCGATCGTCCACCGCCCCCACCGGGCGGGCCACGGTGTGCAGTCGTGGATCGGGGTAACAAAGGATGGGCAACAAGGTCGGCGAGTTCATGAAAAACGGGGCAATCGAAGGGCTTGCAAGGAACCGCCCACTGTACCCGGGCGACGGCTGGCGGCAAGCCGGGGATGAGCGGAATGCGGTGTCGACATTTTCGCCACTTTTGCCACGACGCGTGAAAGCGCCCCGCCATAAACATTGCCTAATCAAAGGCTTGGGCGCAAAATCAAAAGCGATTTGTCAAGACACGAGCGCCACCGGAAGGCGGCTGGATTTCCTCGAAATTCCCGCTGACAACCGGCCATCGCCGCCCCAGGGGCCACCACATGCCATTGAAGAACCGCTTGCCTGCCAACTTCCATTCCGCGCGCCCCACCAGCCACCTCAGGCCCGTGGTTTGCGCCGTTGCCCTGATCGCTGCGGCCCTCGCCGGCACCGTGTCGGCACAGAACTTCCCCATCACGCCCGGCCAGCGAGCCACCGCCAACCAGGTGGCCCAGACCGGCGTGCCGCTGTCCGAACTCGCACCCAACGCGCCCGACAGCTACACCATCAAGCGCGGTGACACCCTGTGGGCGGTGTCGGGCATCTTCCTCAAGACGCCGTGGCGCTGGCCCGAGCTCTGGGGCATGAACATCGACGACATCCAGAACCCGCACCGCATCTACCCAGGGCAGGTGCTCTACCTGGACAAGTCCAACGGCCGCGCCCGCCTCACCACGCGCCAGCCCGGCAGCGGTGACACAGACACCGTGCGCGTCTCGCCGCGCACCCGCTACGACAGCCTGGGCGACTCGGCCGTGCCGCCGGTCAACCTGCAGGCCATCGAGTCCTTCCTCACCGAGCCGCTGATCGTGGACGAAGCCACGTTCTCGCGGGCACCTCGCATCGTCGCCACGCAGGAAAACCGCGTCATGCTCAGCCGCGGCGACCGGGCCTACGCCCGTGCCCAGTACAGCGACGGACCACAAGCCGAGCCCCTGTCGGTGATCGATGGCCGCTCCACCCAGTACCGCGTCTTCCGCAACGCCACGCCACTGCGCGACCCCACGACCAGCCAGATCCTGGGCTATGAAGCGCAATACGTCGGCAAGGCCAGCGTGGTCAGCGGCGAAACCACCCGCCCTGGTGTCGATGCCAAGGGCCAGACCGTCACCGAGCTGGTGCCGGCCGCCATCGACATCCTGGCCGCCAAGGAAGAAATGCGCGTGGGCGACCGCCTGCTGCCCGAACCCCCACGCGAGCTCACCAACTTCGTTCCGCGCGCTCCCGAAGGCGTGCAGACCGGCCAGATCGTCTCGGTGTACGGCAACGCAGTGAACTACGCCGCCCAAAACCAGGTCGTGACCATCAACCGTGGCAAGGAACATGGGCTGGAGCGCGGCCACGTGCTGGCGCTGCAGCGCGAGAGCAACCTCATCACCGACAGCACGGACACCACGCGCACCCAGCTGCGCCTGCCCGGTGAACGCAACGGTCTCATGATCGTCTTCCGCACCTTCGACAAGGTGTCCTACGCCCTGGTGCTGCAGATCAGCGACGGCGTCAAGGTCGGCGACCGCTTCATCAATCCCTAAGCCGCCATGCAGCGGCAGGAGTTGGCCGCCTGGCTGCGGCTGCTGCTCACGCCCGGCGTGGGCAAGGAAACGGCCCGCAAGCTGCTGGCAGCCTTCGGCTTGCCCGAGGCCGTCTTCCAACAAGGTCTAGACGCCTTGCAGACCGTGGTGGGGCCCAAGACCGCCCACGCGCTGCAACAAGCCCCCGACGAACTCGATGCCCAGGTGGAGCGGGTGCTGGCCTGGCTGGCAGAAGGCGCCCAGCGCCACGTGTTGACACTCGCCGACCCCCGCTTCCCGCCTGACCTGCTGCAGATGGCCGACCCGCCTGTGTTGCTCTACGTGATGGGCGACCTGGAGGTGCTGGCGCACCCACGCCGCCTGGCCATGGTGGGCAGCCGCAACCCCACGCCGCAAGGTGAAGCCAATGCGCACCAGTTTGCCCACGCGCTGGGCCAGGCCGGCGTGTGCGTGGTCTCGGGCCTGGCGCTGGGTGTGGACGGCGCGGCCCACACGGGCGCACTCGAAGGCGGCGCGCCCACCATCGCCGTGGTGGGCTCCGGTCTGGACCGCGTCTACCCCAGGCGCCACCTCTCGCTGGCGCACCGCATCGCCGCACACGGCGCCATCGTGAGCGAGTACCCGCTGGGCACGCCGCCGCTGAATGCCAACTTCCCCCAGCGCAACCGCCTGATCGCAGGGCTGTCCCAGGGCACGCTGGTGGTGGAAGCCACCTTGAAGTCGGGCTCGCTGATCACCGCCCGCCTGGCGGCCGAGCAAGGACGCGAGGTGTTTGCCATCCCCGGCTCCATCCACGCCCCGCAGTCGCGCGGCTGCCACGCGCTCATCCGCCAGGGTGCCAAGCTGGTGGAGTCCGCGCAGGACATTCTTGAGGACCTGCGCATGGTCGATCCACGCGACCTGTCGGCGACGCCGGCCGGTGCCGACGAAGGTGACGGCGACGGCATCGGCCCCGACAGCCTGCTGGACGCGATGGGCTTCGACCCGGTCAGCCTGGACGCGCTGCAAGCCCGCACCGGTCTGGACACGCCCCATCTGCAGGCCCGCCTGCTCGAACTGGAACTCGACGGCGCCGTCGGGCGCTTGCCCGGCGGCCTGTTCCAGCGCCTGGGTCGGGGCTGAATCCGCGCGTCAGGCGTCCCGCACGTGCGGGTTGTGCCGGCGCTCGGCGCCAAAGCTGCTTTCTGGTCCGTGGCCCGGAATGAACACCGTGTCATTGCCCATGGGCCACAGCCGTTCCTTGATGCTGCTGATCAGCTGCTCGTGGTTGCCCTGCGGAAAATCGGTGCGGCCGATGCTGCCGGCGAACAGCACGTCGCCCACAAAGGCGCGCTGGGCCTCGGCCGAGTGAAACACCACATGGCCCGGGGTGTGCCCCGGGCAATGGCGCACCCGCAGGACGCTGTGGCCGATCTGCACCGTGTCGCCATCGGCCAGCCAGCGCGTGGGGGTGAAGGCGCGCGCTGGCGGAAAGCCGAACATGGCGCTTTGCTGCGGCAGCCCGGTGATCCAGAACTGGTCGCCCGGGTGCGGGCCGATGATGGGCAGGCCCAGCTGCTCGGCCAGGTCGGCCGTGCCGCCTGCGTGGTCGATGTGCGCGTGCGTGAGCCAGATCGCCTTCAGGTTCACGACCAGGCGCTGCACCTCGGCCAGCAGCCGGTCCAGATCACCGCCGGGGTCGATGATGGCCGCGTCCCGGGTTTCGTCGCACCAGACGATGGAGCAGTTCTGGGCGAATGCGGTCACAGGGACGGTGAGGTAGCGCAGCATGGGAAGTGATTCAAAGGACGGGCCGGGGAGCAAGGGTCAGAACGACGACGCGCCCACACCTTCGGTGGGCTGGTGCCGCATGCGCTTGATGTCGCGCTGGGGCGGTGCACCAAACAGGCGGCTGTAATCGCGGCTGAATTGTGAGGCGCTTTCGTAGCCCACGCGCGCCGCGGTGCTGCCGGCGTCCAGCGCCTGGTAGAGCATGAGGTGGCGCGCCTGCTGCAGTCGCAGCTGTTTCTGGTACTGCAGCGGGCTCATGCCGGTGAAGTGGCGAAAGTGCAGCCGGAAGGTCGACGGGCTCATGTGCACGCGCTCCGCGAGTTCGTCCATCAGCACGTCGCGCACGTAGTTCTGCGTGAGCCAGGCCATGGCCTGTGCGATCTGGTGGCTGGGTGAACCCGCCGACACGAGCTGGCGCAGGTAGGGCCCGTGCGGGCCAGACAAAAGCCGCACCATGATTTCCTGCTGGACCAAGGGCCCCAGGGTGGCCAGCAACGCGGGCTCGTCCAGCAACTGCACGAGGCGGGTCGTGGCGTCGAGCAGGGAGGCGTCCAGCGCGTTCAGCGAGATCGCCCGGGGCGCCTCTTCGCGGGGCACCGGCGGCAGGTCCATCTCGGCGGCCTGCTGCATCAGGGCGCGCGCATCCAGCGTGAGGAACAGGCACATGAACGGCTGGGCCAGATCGGCCCGGGTGACATGCGCCACCACCGGCAGGTCGGCGGTGATCAGCAGCGACTGACCCGCACCGTAGTCCAGCACCTGTTCGCCCACGGTGACCTGCTTGCCGCCCTGCGCCACCACCGCCAGGCCCAAGCCATAGATGCAGGGCATGGGTTCGGTCTTGAGGCTGCGCCGGTGCAGCGAGAGCTGCGGGATGGCGGTGGGATGGTCACCGTCGATTCGGGCAATCTTGCCGATGGTGTGGGCCAAGGTTTCAATGGACATGATTGGCCGGCCTGGCGGGTTGGTTGAGATTGAGGTGACGCGGGTTTTACAGGGAAATCACTTGTGCAGACTGTACAACCCGCCCTTGGGGGTCGATCCTGGGCCACCGGATAAACATCGGAATTGGCAAAACAAGCGTCAAAAACGGCAACCGCATGCGGCGCCCAGCCCCGAAACTTCCCAACAGCGATTTTCTGCCCCACACCGCCCACCCCACGGAGAACGGACCCACCATGAGCACCCTCAACGTCAACGGCAAAACCCACACGGTCGATGTCGACCCCGGCACCCCCATCCTCTGGGCCCTGCGCGACTCGCTGGGCATGACGGGCACCAAGTTCGGCTGCGGCGCGGCGCTGTGCGGCGCCTGCACCGTGCACCTGGACGGCCAGGCCATCCGCTCCTGCATCACGCCCATCGCGGCGGCCGAGGGCAAGAAGATCACCACCATCGAAGCCGCCACCAACGGCAGCGACCGCGTGGGCGCCGCCGTGCACAAGGCCTGGGTGCTGCACGACGTGGCGCAGTGCGGCTACTGCCAGAGCGGCCAGATCATGAGCGCCACCGCGTTCCTCAAATCGCTGCCCAAGGGCAAGCAGCCCACCGCCGACGAGATCGACTCGGCCATGGCCGGCAACGTCTGCCGCTGCGGCACCTACGCCCGCATCCGCGCCGCCGTGACCGACGCCGCCAAAGCCATCGCCTGAAGGACACCACCATGTTGAATCACACCGATCCTGTTGAACTGCCGCGCGCCTTGCAACACATGCTGGAGCGCGACCAGGCCACCGAGCCCGCCACACTGCCACGCCGCAGCTTCCTCAAGGTGGTGGGTGCCGGGGGCTTTGCGCTGGGCGCCTTCCCCCACCTGGCCATGGGGCAGACCGCCCCGGCAGCCGGCGGCCTCAAGCCCACCGAGCAACCCCTGGCGTTCGTGCGCATCGCGCCCAGCGGCGAGGTCATGGTCACCGTCAACCGGCTCGAATTCGGCCAGGGCGTGCAGACCGGCCTGCCCATGATCCTGGCCGAGGAGCTGGACGCGGACTGGAGCAAGGTTCGCAGCCAGCACGGCACGGCAGACCCGGCCTACGCCGACCCCCTGTTCGGCATCCACCTCACCGGTGGCTCCACCGCCATCAAGCACAGCTACACGCAGTACCGCGAGCTCGGCGCGCGTGCCCGGGCGATGCTGCTGTCGGCCGCCGCCGCGCGCTGGAAGGTGGACGTGTCCACCCTGCGCACCCAGGCCGGCACCGTGATCGGCCCCGGCGGGCGCAAGGCGAGCTATGGCGAACTGGCCGAGGCGGCCATGGCCCTGCCGGTGCCCGAGAAGGTGGCGCTCAAGGACCCGAAGGATTTCCGCATCATTGGCCGCCCCACCCCACGGCTGGACTCGCGCGCCAAGAGCAGCGGACAACAGAGCTTCGGCATCGACGTGCGCCGCCCCGGCCAGCTCACCGCCTTGGTGGCGCACCCACCGGTGTTCGGCTCGAAAGTGAAGACCCTGGACGACAGCGCGGCGCGCGCCATCAAGGGTGTGAAAGCCGTGCTGCGCGTGCCGCTGGACCGTGGCGCCGAAGGCGTGGCCGTGATCGCCGACGGCTACTGGCCCGCCAAGCAGGGGCGCGACGCACTCAAGCTGACCTGGGACGACTCGGCGGTGGAGAAGGTCGACAGCGCGCGCCAGCTGGTGCAGTACCGCGAGCTGGCCAAACAGCCCGGCCCGCGCGCGTTTGACGCCGACATGGCGCCGCTGGCCAACGCGCCGCGCAAGATCGAAGCCGAGTTCGTCTTCCCCTACCTGGCCCATGCGCCCATGGAGCCGCTCAACTGCACGGTGCAGTTGTCCGAAGGCCGTGCCGAGCTGTGGGTGGGCACCCAGTTCCCGGGTGTGGACGCGGGAGCCGCCGCGCGCGTGCTGGGCCTCAAGCCCGAGCAGGTGACGATGAACGTGCAGATGGCAGGGGGTGGTTTCGGCCGGCGCGGCCTGCCCAGCAGCGACTACGTGGTCGAGGCTTGCGAGATCGCCAAGGCCGCACGCGCCGCCGGCATCAACGCGCCGGTGCGCATGGTCTGGAGCCGCGAGGACGACATCAAGGGCGGCTACTACCGGCCCATGCACCTGCACACCGCGCGCGTCGGTTTCGACGAGCGCGGCAACGTGCTGGCCTGGGACCACGTGCTGGTGGGCCAGTCCATCATGGCGGGCACCTTCTTTGAAGGCGGCATGGTCAAGAACGGCATCGACGCCACGGCCACCGAAGGCATGCGCGAACCCTATGGCCTGCCCATGCGCCTCACCGTGCACCACCCCAAGGTCAACGTGCCGGTGCTGTGGTGGCGCAGCGTGGGCTCGACCCACACCGCCTTCGTCATGGAGACCTTGCTCGACGACATCGCGCGCGCCACGAAACAGGACCCGGTGGCCTACCGCATGCGCCTCTTCGGCGACAAGCACCCTCGCCACCGCGCCGCGCTGCAACTCGCCGTGGACAAGAGTGGCTACGGCAAGAAGCAGCTGCCCGCCGGCCGCGCCTGGGGCGTGGCGGTGCACGAGTCGTTCAGCTCGGTCGTGGCCTACGTGGTGGAAGCCTCGGTGAAGGACGGCAGCCCGGTGCTGCACCGTGCCACCGCCGGCGTGCACTGCAACCTGGCCATCAACCCGAAGAGCCTGGAAACGCAGGTGCAGGGCGCCGCCGTCATGGGCCTGTCGATGTGCCTGCCCGGCTCGGCGATCACGCTGAAAGACGGCGTGGTCGAACAGAGCAACTTCGGCGACTACACGGTGGCCCGCATCACCGACATGCCCGAGATCAACGTGCATGTGGTTCCCAGCGCCGACCCACCCACCGGCATCGGCGAGCCCGGCCTGCCGCCGCTGGCGCCCGCGTTCGCCAACGCCCTTGCGCAACTCACCGGCAAGCCGATGCGCGAGCTGCCGTTCAAGCTCGCCTGAGGTCGCACGGAGCCCATTGATGGAAGACCTCGACACCCGCGTGCTGCGCACCGCCGTGGGCTGGCACGCCGCCGGCCTGCCGGTGGTGCTGGTGACGGTGGCACGCACCTGGGGCTCGTCGCCCCGACCGCCGGGCTCGCTCATGGCCATCAACGGCCAGGGTGAGACGGTGGGCTCGGTCTCGGGCGGCTGCATCGAGGACGACCTGATCCACCGCATCCGCGAAGGCGGTGTGCAGGCGGCCTGCGCCACCGACACCCCCGCCGTGTTGCGCTACGGCATCTCGGCCGACGAGGCGCACCGCTTCGGCCTGCCCTGCGGCGGCACGGTGGAGCTGGTGCTGGAGCCCGTGTCGGCGCGCAGCCGACTGGATGAGTTGCTGCAAGCCTGCCTGCAGCGCCGCAGCACCAAGCGCGTGCTCAATCTGCACACGGGCGAGGTGGGCCTGCATGAGGGCGGGCGCGACGGCCTGCCGCACCTCGACGACCAGCGCCTCACCACCCACCTCGGGCCCCAGGCCCGGCTCATCGTCATCGGCGCGGGCGACCTCTCGCGGTTCCTGTGCCAGATGGCGCTGGGCCTGGGTTTCGAGGTGATCGTGTGCGACCCGCGCGAAGAGAGCCGCGCGAGCTGGCAGCTCGATGGTGCGGAGATCAGCCATGAGATGCCGGACGACCTGATCCTGCGCCTGAGACCCGACGCGCGCACCGCCGTGGTGGCCGTGACGCACGACCCCAAACTCGACGATCTGGCGCTGATCGACGCACTGCAGTCGGACGCCTTCTATGTGGGCGCCATTGGTTCGCGCCGCCACAGCGAACTGCGCAAGAACCGGCTGCACGAACACTTCGACCTGTCGCAGGACGCGCTGCAGGCGCTGCACGGACCGGCCGGCCTGTACATCGGCAGCAAGACCCCGGCCGAGATTGCGCTCTCGATCATGGCGGAGGTGGTGGCGGTGAAGAACGGTGTGGGGGCTTCCGCCGTGGAGCCGGTGGCGGCGGGCAAGGCCCGGGTCGACCAGCCCGGGCGGGAGGCGTTCACCGCACCGGTCTGCGCGGTCTGAGGTTCACAGGCTCAGGTCGTACCCGATCGTGATCGGCGCGTGGTCGCTGAACTTCACGTCCTTGTAGATGTGCTCCGTGCGCGCCAGCGCTGCCAGGGCCGGTGTGGCCAGGTGGTAGTCGAGCCGCCAGCCCACGTTGTTCGCGTAGGCCTGGCCGCGGTTGCTCCACCACGTGTAGCAGGTGTCGGTGGTGTCGGGCTGCAGGCGGCGGTAGACATCGACCAGACCGCCGTCGGTGAGCAACGTGGTCATCCAGGCGCGCTCTTCGGGCAGGAAGCCGCTGTTCTTCTGGTTGCTGCGCCAGTTCTTCAGGTCGGCCTGCTGGTGGGCAATGTTCACGTCGCCACACAAAATGAATTCGCGCTCGCCCTTGAGCGCCATCAGGTGCGGGTGAAATGCCGCCAGAAAGCGGAACTTGGCCTCCTGACGCTCAGGGCCCGACGAACCGCTGGGAAAGTAGGCGCTGATCAGCGAGAGCTTGCGGCCCGGCGTGTCAAAGCGGAGCTCGGTGTAGCGGCCTTCTGCATCGAACTCGGGACATTGAAAGCCCGTGATCACGTCGCTGGGCTCATGGCGGGTGTACACGCCCACGCCCGAGTAGCCCTTTTTTTCGGCAAAGTGGAAGTGGCCGCGCAGACCGGCGAGCTGCTCGAAGCGCCCGCTCACATCGGGCTCCTGCGCCTTGACCTCCTGCACACAAATACAATCCGGCTGGTGCGCGGCCAGCCAAGTCTCCAGCCCTTTGGTGGTGGCGGAGCGGATGCCGTTGAGGTTGAGGCTGGTCAGTTTGAACAAGGAAACCCCCATGGTGTTGGATACAGGCGCGGCCCACGTGGGCGCCCCGGACGCTGCGCTGGCGCAGGAATTCGTGCAATTCTGTGTGGACGCCGGCGTGCTGCGCTTCGGTGAATTCAAGACCAAGGCGGGCCGGCTCTCGCCGTACTTCTTCAATGCCGGTCTGTTCGACGATGGCGCCAAGCTCGGGCGGCTCGCGCAATTCTATGCAAAGGCCCTGATCGCCAGCGGCGTCGAGTTCGACATGATCTTTGGCCCGGCCTACAAGGGCATTCCGTTGGGCGCAGCACTCGCCATCGAACTCGCGCGCCTGGGACTCAACGTGCCTTTTGCCTACAACCGCAAGGAAGCCAAGGACCACGGCGAGGGTGGCTCGCTGGTGGGCGCGCCGCTCAAGGGCCGCGTGCTGATCGTCGACGACGTGATGTCGGCCGGCACCGCCGCGCGCGAGTCGATCGCCCTGATCCGCGCTGCCGGGGCCACGCCCCACGCGGTGACGATCGCGCTGGACCGCCAGGAAAAGGCCACCGAGGTCGGACCAGACGGCACTGTTCGAGACGTGGATCACAGTGCCGTGCAATATGTGCAGCGCCAGCTCGGACTGCAGGTCTGCGCAATTGCCACCCTGGCGGATTTGCTGCAGTATCTGAGCGTTCACACCGGGGGGGAGCTCGACGCACACCGCCAGCGGGTGCAGGCCTACCGCCTGCGCTACGGTGTGAGCTGAAGCCCCCAACCATGAACACTGCCAGCCCCCCGACCGAATTCCAGCCGCGCACCGTGCGGCTGAGCGCCAGTGCATGGGTGGTGGGCGCGGGCCTGTGGGCAATAGCCAGCGCACAGGCCCAGGGCATTTACGTCTGCACCGACAGCAAGGGCCGACGCATCACCTCGGACCGCCCGATCGTGGAATGCCTGGACCGCGAGCAGCGGCAGCTGGGCAAGACGGGCACCGTGCGCCAGGTGGTTCCGCCGAGTTACACCGCTGACGAGCGCGCACGGCTGGAAGAAAAACAGAAGGCCGAGAACGACATCAAGGCACGCGCCACCGAGGAAAAACGCCGCGAGCGCGCCCTGCTGATCCGCTATCCGAACCAGGCGGTGCACGACAAGGAGCGCGCCGAAGCACTGGCCCAGATCGACGAGGTGATTGCTGCCGTGAACAAGCGTGAAGTGGCGCTGAAGCAGCAGCGCAAGGAAGTCGATGTGGAGATGGAGTTCTACCAGGCCGACCCGAGCAAGGCGCCGTTCTGGTTGCGCCGCAAGCTCGAGGACAGCGAGAAGCAGACGGTGGTGCAAAAGCGCTTCCTGGAAGAGCAGGCCCAGGAGAAGCAGCGCATCAACCAGCGTTTCGATGAAGAGCTGGTCAAGCTGCGTGCGCTCTGGCCGCCCTCGTCGGCCGCTGGCAGCGCGGGCACCGTCAAGCGCTGACGCCCGCCCTTTTCAGGCGGGTTCAACTCACTGCAGTTTCTGGCGCAGCACGTCGTTGACCTGCTGCGGGTTGGCCTTGCCCTTGCTGGCCTTCATGACCTGACCCACCAGCGCGTTGAAGGCTTTCTCCTTGCCGGCACGGAACTGGGCCACGTTGTCGGCATTGGCGGCCATCACCTCGTCGATGATTTTTTCCAGCGCGCCGGTGTCGTTCATCTGCTTGAGGCCTTTGGCTTCGATGAGGGCATCCACATCCGCGCCCTCACCAGTCCACAACGCATCGAACACCTGCTTGGCCGCGTTGTTGCTGATGGTGCCGTCGGCGATGCGCCCGATGAGCGAGGCAAGCTGCGCGGCGCTCACCGGCACGCTCGCCATATCGCCCTCGTCGGCATTCAGCCGGCGCGAGACCTCGCCCATGATCCAGTTGCTCACCAGCTTCGCCTGACCGCTGGGATCACCCAGAAGTTTCGCCGCGGTCTCGAAGTAGGCCGCCATGGCCGGGCTTTGCGTGAGCGTGGTGGCGTCGTACTCGGGCAGGCCGTAGTCGCGCACCAGGCGTTCGGCCATGGCGCGTGGCAGCTCGGGCATTGACGCCCTCACCCGCTCCACCCAGTCGCGCGCAATCACCAGCGGCGGCAGGTCCGGATCGGGGAAGTAGCGGTAGTCGGCCGCGTCTTCCTTGGTGCGCATGGCGCGCGTCTCGCCCGTGTCGGGGTCGAACAGCACCGTGGCCTGCTGGATCGCGCGGCCGTCCTCGATCTCTTCGATTTGCCAGCGGATCTCGTAGTCGATCGCCTGCTGCATGAACTTGAACGAGTTCAGGTTCTTGATCTCGCGGCGCGTGCCCAGCGGGGCGCCGGGCTTGCGCACCGAGACGTTGGCGTCGCAGCGGAACGAACCCTCCTGCATGTTGCCGTCGCAGATGCCGATCCAGGTCACGATCTTGTGCAGCTCTTTCGCGTAGGCCACGGCCTCCGCGCTGGAGCGCATGTCGGGCTCGGTCACGATCTCCAGCAGCGGCGTGCCTGCTCGGTTGAGGTCGATGCCGCTCTGGCCAATGAAGTCTTCGTGCAGGCTCTTGCCGGCGTCTTCTTCGAGGTGCGCGCGCACCAGGCGCACGGTCTTCTTCTCGTCACCCAGGAAGAAGCTCACTTCGCCGCCCTGCACCACCGGGATCTCGAACTGGCTGATCTGGTAACCCTTGGGCAGGTCGGGGTAGAAGTAGTTCTTGCGCGCGAACACGCTCTGCTCGGCGATGTGCGAGCCCAGCGCCAGACCCAGGCGGATCGCGAGCTCCACCGCGCCCTGGTTCATCACCGGCAGCGTGCCCGGCAAGGCCAGGTCCACCGCGCAGGCCTGCGTGTTGGGCTCTGCACCAAAGGCCGTGGGCGCGCGGCTGAAGATCTTGGACTGCGTGGCGAGCTGGGTGTGTGTCTCAAAGCCGATGACGACCTCGTAGCCTTGCACCAGAAGGGATTTTTGGGTGTTGCTCATGATCAGAATCCCGAGGGCGACCGGGCATGCCAGTCGGTCGCCTGCTGGAAGGCGTGCGCGGCGTGCAGCAGCTCGCCTTCCTTGAAATAGTTGCCCACCAGCTGCAGGCCCACCGGCATGCCGCTCGCCCCAAATCCCGCCGGCACGCTCATGCCGGGCAGGCCCGCCAGGCTGGTGGAGAGGGTGTAGATGTCGGCCAGGTAGTTGGCCAGCGGGTCGTCGCTCTTCTCGCCGATCTTCCACGCCACGGTGGGCGCCACGGGGCCGGCGATGAGGTCGCAGCGCTCGAACGCGGCTTGAAAGTCTTGCGCGATGAGGCGGCGGATCTGCTGGGCCTTGAGGTAGTAGGCATCGTAGTAGCCGTGGCTCAGCACATAGGTGCCGATCATGATGCGGCGCTGCACCTCGGGGCCAAAGGCCTCGCTGCGCGACTTCTTGTACATGTCGAGCAGGTCGTCGTATTTCGCGGCGCGGTGGCCGAACTTCACGCCGTCAAAGCGGCTGAGGTTGCTCGACGCTTCGGCCGGGGCAATGATGTAGTAAACGGGGATGGAGAGCTCGGTGCGGGGCAGCGAGATGTCGACCAGCGTGGCGCCGAGCTTCTCGTATTCGGCCAGCGCGGCGCGCACGGCGGCCAGCACATCGGGCGCACAGCCCGCGCCAAAAAACTCGGTGGGCAAGCCGATGCGCAGGCCTTTGAGCGGCTGGGCGGCGGTGGCACCTTCGCGCGGGCGGCTGATGGCGGCGCTGTAGTCCTCGGCCGGGTGGTCCAGGCTGGTGGAATCGCGGTCGATGTCGGGGCCAGCCATCGCACTCAGCAAGGCCGCGCAGTCGGCCGCGCTGCGCGCCATGGGGCCGGCCTGGTCGAGGCTGGAGGCGAACGCCACCATGCCGTAACGCGAGCAGCGGCCGTAGGTGGGCTTGATGCCGGTGATGCCGGTGAAGCTGGCGGGCTGGCGGATCGAACCGCCGGTGTCGGTGCCGGTGGCTGCAGGCAGCAGGCGCGCAGCCACGGCAGCGGCCGAACCACCCGACGAACCGCCGGGCACACGTGTCACGTCCCAGGGGTTGTGCACCGGTCCAAAGGCCGAGTTGTCGTTGCCCGAACCCATGGCGAATTCGTCGCAATTGAGCTTGCCCAGCGACACAGCACCCTGCGCGGCCAGGCGTTGCACCACGGTGGCGTCGAACGGACTCTGGTAACCCGCGAGCATCTTGGAGCCTGCGGTGGTGGGAAAGTCTTTCGTGACGAAGATGTCCTTGTGCCCCAGTGGCACGCCCAGCAGGGGCGTGCGCTCACCAGCGGCCATGCGCGCATCGGCCGCGCGGGCCTGGGCCAGCGTGGCTTCTTCGTTGAGGGCGAGGTAAGCGCCCAGCGAGGCGAACTGCTTGGCGCGGGCCAGCAGGTGCTGCGCAGCCTCGACGCTGCTGGTCTGTTTCCCTGCGATGGCGGTGGCGAGTTCAAGCACGCCCATATCGTGAATGGTCTTCATTCGATCACCTTCGGCACGAGGAACAGGCCGCGCTCAACCGCAGGGGCGCTCTTTTGGTTCGCTTCCCGGTTGTCGGGTTCGCTGGCCACATCGGGGCGCAGGCGCAGCGAGACGTGGTCGATCACGGCGGTGGGGTGGGCCAGCGGCTCCACGCCGGTGGTGTCGACCGCGTTCATCTGTTCCACGGTGTCGAAGAAGCCGTTGAGCTGGGCCAGCATGCGTTCGCTCTGCGGCTCGGTGAGCTCCAGGCGCGCCAGGTTGGCGATGCGGCCGATGTCGGACAGGGTCAGGGACATGTCGAGGTGGTTCCGGAAGGATGGATCTGCAGCGCCCCAAGAGCAGCCAAAGGCGCTGAAACGCCGTGTAAATGCGAGAAATGGGGCTGGGTTGCGTGCAGTTATGCACAGGGGATACGGTATTATCCAAGGTTTAACGGCAGACCCCGTGCCGCCACGGTTTTTGCCTTGGAATCAAACACTTAGAACCGATGTCCGGCCTACCTTCTGGCTCCATCCCAGGTCCCGCATTCGGCCTCATTTCCGGCTTGGAGCGCGCCATGCCGCGCCCCGGCTCCACAGGATCCACCCACCATGTTTGAAGCTTTCCGTCGGCAATTCTCGACCGACCTGGCCATCGACCTCGGCACCGCCAACACCCTCATCTACGTTCGCAACAAGGGCATCGTGCTCGACGAACCTTCGGTGGTCTCGATCCGCCACGAAGGCGGCCCGCAGGGCAAGAAGACCATCCAGGCCGTGGGCCACGAAGCCAAGGCCATGCTGGGCAAGGTGCCCGGCAACATCGAAGCCATTCGCCCCATGAAGGACGGCGTGATCGCCGACTTCACGGTGACCGAGCAGATGCTCAAGCAATTCATCAAGATGGTGCACCCGCGCTCGATGTTCAAGCCGAGCCCGCGCATCATCATCTGCGTGCCCTGCGGCTCGACCCAGGTCGAGCGCCGCGCCATCCGCGAATCCGCCCTGGGCGCAGGCGCCTCCGAGGTCTACCTGATCGAAGAACCCATGGCCGCAGCCATCGGTGCCGGTTTGCCGGTGTCCGACGCGTCGGGCTCCATGGTGGTCGACATCGGCGGCGGCACCACCGAGGTGGGCGTCATCAGCCTGGGCGGCATGGTCTACAAGGGCAGCGTGCGCGTGGGCGGTGACCGTTTCGACGAAGCCATCATTGCCTACATCCGCCGCAACTACGGCATGTTGATCGGCGAGCCCACGGCCGAGGCCATCAAGAAGCAGATCGGCTCGGCCTTCCCGGGCTCGGAAGTCAAGGAAATGGAAGTCAAGGGCCGCAACCTCTCCGAGGGTGTGCCGCGCAGCTTCACCATCTCCAGCAACGAGATCCTCGAAGCCCTGACCGACCCGCTGAACAACATCGTCACGGCCGTCAAGATGGCGCTGGAGCACACGCCGCCCGAGCTGGGCGCCGACATCGCAGAGCGCGGCATGATGCTCACCGGCGGCGGCGCGCTGTTGCGCGACCTGGACCGCCTGCTCGCCGAAGAAACCGGCCTGCCGGTGCTGGTGGCCGAAGAGCCGCTGACCTGCGTGGTGCGCGGTTGCGGCATGGCCCTGGAGCGCATGGAGCGCCTGGGCACCATCTTCACCAGCGAATAAGGCACGCGCCGCACTCCGGCGCACGTTCACCCACACACCACCAGACCCTCCCCGAGCGTCATGCCACTGGGCACCCTGGACCGCACCCCGCCCCCCTTCTTCAAGCAGGGGCCATCGGCCCTGTCCAAGCTGGTGGTGTTCAGCGCGCTGGCGCTCTTTCTGATGGTGGCCGACCTGCGTTTTGAAGTGGCACGCCCGGTGCGCGCGTCGATCGCAGCGGCCTTGTACCCTGCGCAGTGGCTGGTGCTGCAACCAGTGCAGGCCCTCGCAGGTGTGGGCGGGTATTTCACGTCGCTGCACAAGGCTCAGCAAAGCGAAGGCGAAGCGCTCAAGCGGCTGGCCACGCAGGCCGACCGCAACCTGCAGCTGGAGCAGATGCAGCTGGAAAACCAGCGCCTGCGCGCGCTGCTGGCCATGCGCGAACGCACCGGCACCCAGGCCATGGGCGCACAGGTGCTCTACGATGCAGCCGATCCCTATTCGCGCAAGATCGTGATCGACCGTGGCCAGACGCAGGGCGTGCAGGCGGGCTCGCCCGTGATCGATGAGAGCGGTGTGCTCGGTCAGGTCACGCGTGTGTACCCGCTGGTGTCCGAGGTGAGCCTGCTGATCGACCGCGACATGGCCATCCCCGTGCTGAACACCCGCACCGGCGTTCGCAGCGTGGCCTATGGCCAACCCTCCACCAAGGGCGACGGCATGGAGCTGCGCTACACGCTGGCCAGCGCCGACATTGCCCAGGGCGACTTGCTCACCACCAGCGGCGTGGATGGCGTGTACCCGCCGGGCCTGCCTGTGGGGCGCGTGACGTTGGTGGAGCGCCAGGCCGAATCGTCCTTTTCACGCATCGAAGCGGAGCCACTGGCCCAGGTGCAGGGCACGCTGCATGTGCTGGTGCTCACGCCGGCCGGTGCCACGCTGCCACCCTCACCGGTGTCCGAGCCGACCCGCGCGGCCAGCCCGATCGATCGCCCGGGCGTGCGGAGCAACGCGCCATGATCATGCGTCCCGGCCAGCAGCTGCTGCTGCCCGCCAACCCGGTCTTCATCTGGTTCAGCCTGATCGCTGCACTGATGTTCAACATGCTCATGAACATGGGCCTGTGGGGCCGCGCGGCCTGGGTGCCCGATCTGCTGGCGGTGGCCCTGGTGTTCTGGAGCGTGCACCAGCCGCTGCGCATTGGCGTGGGCGTGGCGTTTGCATTCGGGCTGGCCATGGACGTGCATCAGGGCGCCTTGCTCGGTCAGCACGCGCTGGCCTACACGGTGCTCGGCTTTCTGGCCATTTCCATGCACCGCCGACTGCTCTGGTTCGGCGTGCCCAATCAGGCGGTGCAGGTGCTGCCGCTGTTCGTGGCTGCGCACGTGCTGGAGTTGCTGGTCCGCATGGCTTCGGGGGGCAGCTTTCCGGGCGTGCTGTATTTCCTGGCACCGGCGCTGGAGGCGGCGCTGTGGCCGGTGGTGAGCGTTTTGCTGCTCGCACCACAACGCAGGGCGCCCAATCCCGACGACAACCGCCCTCTATGAAGGCTTCCACGCTTCACCGCCGCGCGGGTCGCTGCCCCCCGAGGGGGCTGTTTTTTATCGGGGCGGCCCGGCGGCGAAACTTCTCTCACCCGCTTGAAGTCCATCCCCGATGACCGAACTGCGAAACGTCGAAGCCGACCTGGCCCAGTTCCGCACCCGCTTGCTGGTGATCGGGCTGGCGGTGGTGTTCGCGTTTGGCCTGGTGGCTGCGCGCATGGTGTATCTGCAGGTGGTGCGCCACGACGACCTGCTGGCGCAGGCCGAGAGCAACCGCACGGCGGTGATTCCGGTGGTGCCCAACCGGGGCCAGATCGTGGACCGCAACGGGCGTGTGCTGGCCACCAACTACTCTGCCTACACGCTGGAGATCACGCCCTCGCGCGTGCTCGACATGGAGGCCACAATCGCCCAGCTAGGCGAGCTCATGGAGATCACCCCGCGCGATCAGCGCCGCTTCCGCAAGCTGCTGGAAGAGTCGCACAGCTTCGACTCGCTGCCCATTCGCACCCGCCTGACCGACGAGGAGGTGGCGCGTTTCACCGTGCAACGCTACCGCTTTCCCGGGGTGGACGTGCGCGCGCGCCTGCTGCGCCAGTACCCCAACGGAGAAACCGCCAGCCACGTGATCGGCTACATCGGGCGCATCAACCAGCGTGAAAAGGAGTCGATCGCCGACTGGGCCGAGGAAGAACAGGCCAACTACCGCGGCACCGAGTACATCGGCAAGCTTGGCGCCGAGCAGAGTTACGAGCAGACCCTGCACGGCACCACCGGTTTCGAGCGGGTGGAAACCTCGGCTGGGGGCCGCGCCGTGCGCTCGCTGGCCAACACCCCGGCCACGCCTGGCGACACCGTGGTGCTGTCGATCGACATCCAGCTGCAAAAGCTGATCGAGGACATGTTCGGCGAGCGGCGCGGCGCGTTGGTCGCCATCGATCCGCGCACCGGCGAAGTGCTGGCCTTCGTGAGCAAGCCCACCTTCGATCCCAACCTGTTCGTCGAGGGCATCGACGTGGAGAACTGGCGCGCGCTCAACGAGTCGCTGGACAAGCCGCTGTTGAACCGGGCCCTGCGGGGAACGTACCCACCAGGTTCGACCTACAAACCTTTCATGGCACTGGCCGCGCTGGAGACGGGCACACGCAGTGCGAGCTTCGTCATGAACGACCCGGGCTTCTGGATGTTTGGCAGTCACCGCTTCCGCAGCCACGGCGACGGCGGTCTGGGCGCGGTCGACATGAAGCGCAGCATCGTGAAGTCGAGCAACACCTACTACTACTCGCTGGCCAACGACATGGGCGTGGACACCATGCACGACTTCATGAAGCCCCTGGGCTTTGGCCAGATCACCGGCATCGACCTGCGCGGCGAGGTGCGCGGCGTGCTGCCCAGCCAGGCCTGGAAACGCAACACCTACAAGCGCCCCGAGCAGCAACGCTGGTACGCGGGCGAGACGATCTCGCTGGGCATCGGCCAGGGCTACAACAGCTTCACCATGCTGCAACTCGCACATGCCATGGCCACGCTGGCCAACGGTGGCGTGAAGTTCGCACCCCACCTCACCATGGCCACCGAAAACGTGATCACCCGCGAGCGCAAGCCACTGCCCGCGCCGCCAGCGGTGAGTCTGGGCTACAAGCCCGAGCACGTGCGCACGGTGCTCGAAGCCATGCAGGCGGTCACCACCGAGGGCACGTCCACCCGCGTGTTCGCCAATGCCGGGTATGCCAGCGGTGGCAAGACCGGCACGGCACAGGCGGTGACGATCGGCCAGCGAGACCGCTACGACGCGCGCAAACTCGAAGAGTTTCAACGCGACCACGCGCTGTACGTGGCCTTCGCGCCGGTCGACCAGCCGCGCGTGGCGATTGCGGTGGTGGTGGAGAACGCCGGCTTTGGCGCGGCGCACGCAGCACCGATCGCGCGGCGCGTGTTCGACTACCTGCTGCTGGACCAGTACCCGAACCCGCAAGACCTGGCCGCCGTGCGCGCGGGCCAGGCCAGCGCCCCCATGGGCGTGCCGCTGAAGGCCAGTGAACGCCCCTGGCCGCCGCAGTAGAGGCGCCGCTTCGCGGCGCAGGGGGCTACCTGAGCCAGGCGTCGTAGGTCGTCTTCAGGATCAGCGCCGACACCACCACGATGAACGCGATGCGCACGAAACCGCTGCCGTGCTTGAGCGCCAGGCGCGTGCCCAGCAGGCTGCCCACCACGTTCGCCGTGGCCATGGCCAGCACGAAATGCCACCACACGTGGCCCTTCCAGGCGAACAGCATCAGGGCGGCGAGGTTGGTGGCGGTGTTGATGAGCTTGGCGCTGGCGCTGGCGTGCAGGAAGTCGTAGCCCAGCCAGCGCACGAACAGGAACACGAAAAAGCTGCCCGTGCCCGGTCCGAAGAAGCCATCGTAGAAGCCAATCGTCAGGCCGAGCACGCAGGCGGCGGCGGCTTCCTGCCGACCGCTGAAGCGCGGTGCGTGGTGGCGCCCGAGGTCCTTGCGCGCCAGTGTGTAGCCCAGCACGCCCAGCAACACCAGGGGCAGCGCGCGGCGCAGGAAATCGGGCGAGATCACGGTCACCGTCCAGGCCCCGGCCATCGATCCCGCAAAGCCCACAGCCGCCGCGGGCAGCAGGGCGTGCCACGGCATGTTCACGCGCCGGGCGTACTGCAAGGTGGCCGCCGCAGTACCCCACACCGAGGCACCCTTGTTCACGCCGAACAGCGTGGCCGGGTGGGTGGTGGGAAACATGGCGAACAGTGCGGGCACGAGGATGAGGCCGCCGCCGCCCACGATCGAATCCACGAAGCCGGCGAAGAACGAAGCCAGCGAGACAAGAAGCAATTCCATCCGGGGATTGTCGCCCCCACGCTCCGCCGCTTCGCGGGTCGCTGACCCCCAAGGGGGTTCGACCCGCCTTGGGAACGGCCCGGCGGCGGGCCCTGTCGCCCCCACGCTCCGGCGAAAAAAAACCGACCACGAGGGTCGGTTTGAGGAATCTGGCATCTCTGGGGACGCTGAAACACGTTTTTATGATTGGACTGGGTTGTCTCCTCGGTCCCCCGCGGTCACCAGCGCAGTGCGCTTGAGCGAGTGCGGAGACTTTAACGGTCCGCACCAGCGCTGTGCATCCGGGCTTTCCCTTGGCCGGGAGAACCCTTGGCACAGGATATGCACTGGCCCCGGGGTCGTTGGAAACAGGTAACAAAATGCACCATAACCGTGTGAACGCCCTTCTTCGTCCACCCCGCAACCCGAGAAACCTTCTTTCATTGCCTGGCCTGATGGCCGCCTTGCTGGGGCCCCTGACGGCCGCAGCACAAAGCGCAGCACCCACGGCGCCCGCTGCCCCCCCGCTCACGTCGCCAGGGCTGGTGGCGGCCAGCACGATCCAGGGTGCGGACACCGCCTGGCTCATGGTCAGCACCGCGCTGGTCCTGCTCATGACCTTGCCCGGCATTGCACTCTTCTACGGCGGCATGGTTCGCCGCTTCAACGTGATCAACACCATGGCCAGCGTGGTCGGCATTGCCGCCGTGGTGAGCCTGCTGTGGTTCGGGGTTGCTTACTCGCTGGCGTTCACACCGGGTGGCGCGCTCGGCGGCTTCATCGGCGGCTGGGAGCGCATCGGCTTCTCGGGCATGGAGTTCCTCGGCTCCACCTCGCAGGTGGCCGTGAGCCACATAGCCAAACACGTGCCCGAATCGGTGTTTGCCATGTTCCAGCTCACCTTTGCCATCATCACCTGCGCGCTGGTGGTGGGTGCGCTGGTGGAGCGCATGCACTTCGGCGCGCTGCTCACCTTCACCGGCCTGTGGTTGCTGCTGGTGTACGCACCCATCGCGCATTGGGTGTGGGAGCCGGGCGGCTGGCTGGCGCAACTCGGCGCGCTGGATTTCGCGGGTGGCTCGGTGGTGCACATCAACGCCGGCGCCGCAGCGCTGGTCTGCGCCTACGCGCTGGGCCCGCGCGAGGGCTATGGCCGCGAGCCGTTCATTCCGTTCAACCTCGGACTCACCATGGCCGGCACCGGCCTCTTGTGGGTGGGCTGGTTCGGCTTCAACGCCGGCTCCGCGCTGGCCGCCGACGGCCGCGCCGGCCTGGCCATGGCGGTCACGCACATCGCGGCGGCCGCGGGCGCGCTTTCGTGGATGGGCGCCGAGTGGCTGGCGCGCAAACGCGCCTCGCTGCTGGGCCTGTGCTCGGGTGTGGTGGCGGGTCTGGTGGCCATCACCCCGGCGGCGGGCTTTGTCACGCCGCGCAGCGCGCTCATCATTGGCCTGGTGGCGGGTGTGGCCTGCTACTGGGGCGCCACCGCGCTCAAGCGCAAGCTGCGCGCCGACGACTCGCTCGATGTGTTTGGCGTACACGGTGTGGGCGGCCTGGTGGGCGCGCTGCTCACCGGCTTGCTGGCCGACCCGGCGATCTCGGGCGTGGAATCGAGCCTGCTGGCACAGGTGATCGCCTGTGTGGCCGTGCTGGCCTACAGCCTGGTCATGACGGCCGTGGTGCTGTGGATCACCTCGCGCTTCACCTCGCTGCGCGTGCGCGAGTTCGAGGAGCGCGCCGGGCTTGACGTGTCGCTGCACAACGAGCAGCTTGGCCACTGAGGCACCCCCTCATGACCTCCAACGACGTGTTTGCCATGGCCGCGCACCTGCATGTGTTGCTGCGGCGCAAGACCGGCCGCGTGACCGACACCGAGTGGCTGACCAGCAATGCGGACTACGCGCGCGAGATCGTGCGCTTCACGCGCGAAAAGGCCACGGCGGACGAACACGCCGACCTGCGGGCCCTGGCCGACAAACTCGAAACCGCCCTTCCGCTGATCGCAGCACCCGGGCGCAAGCCCTTGCTGCAGGCCGCCGCCGACACGCTGAAAGCCGGCCAGGTCAGCACAACCACGGCCCAGCAGGCGGCCACGCCGCGATCGGGCGGGTTTGCCCATTCGGTGCCGGGGCAGCACAGCGGCTTCATCGAATCCACGCTGATCTCGGCCTTTGGCGGGTCGCGCAAGGAGAGCGAGGACCCGGACGCCCGCTACGTGGGCGGAATCCGGTAGCGGGTAAAAAAGAGCCCCCACGCTCCGCCGCTGCGCGGGTCGCTGCCCCCCCAGGGGGCTGTTTCGCCTTGGGGCGGCCCGGCGGCGAAACCTTGGCCCCCACGCTCCGCCGCTCTCAGTCTCCGCTGACGATCCAGCGCGCGGCTTTCTCCGCGATCATGAGGGTGGGGCTGTTGGTGTTGCCGCTGGTGATGGTGGGCATCACGCCGGCGTCGACCACGCGCAGACCCGCCACGCCGCGCACGCGCAGGTGGCTGTCCACCACCGCCATCGGGTCGTTGTCGGCGCCCATCTTGGTGGTGCCCACCGGATGGAAGATGGTGCTGGCAATGTCACCGGCCAGGCGCGCGAGTTCTTCGTCGGTCTGGAACTGCACACCGGGCTTGAACTCCTCGGGCTTGTACCGGGCAAGCGCGGGCTGCGAGACGATGCGCCGCGTCACGCGCAGGCTGTCGGCGGCCACCTGGCGGTCCTCTGGGGTGCTCAGGTAGTTGGGCGCGATCGCGGGCGCGTCGTTGAAATGCGGGCTGCGGATGCGCACATGGCCACGGCTGGTGGGGTTGAGGTTGCACACGCTGGCGGTGAACGCCGGGAAGCTGTGCAGCGGCTCGCCAAAGGCATCCAGACTGAGCGGCTGCACGTGGTATTCGATGTTCGGGTGCGGCTGGTTCGCATCGCTGCGGGTGAAGGCACCAAGCTGGCTGGGCGCCATGCTCATGGGGCCGCTGCGCTTGAACGCGTATTCCAGTCCGATGGCGGCCTTGCCCCACACCGAGCTGGCCAGCGTGTTGAGGGTCTTCACGCCTTGCACCTTGTAGACGGAGCGGATCTGCAGGTGGTCCTGCAGGTTGTCGCCCACGCCGGGCAATTCGTGCTGCACCTCGATGCCGTACTCGCGCAGCAGCGCCGCCGGGCCAATGCCCGAGAGTTGCAGGATCTGCGGCGTGCCCACGCTGCCGGCGCACAGGATCACCTCGCGCGTGGCAACGGCGGTGGTCATCTCGCCGCCGGTCCACACCTGCGCGCCGGTGCACCGTTTGCTGCCGTCGGGCTGGGTCTCGATCACGAGCTTGGCCACCTGGGCACTGGTCCATTGTTCGAAGTTGGGGCGGCCATAACAGGTGGGGCGCAGAAAGGCCTTGGCGGTGTTCCAGCGCCAGCCGGCTTTCTGGTTCACTTCGAAATAACCCACACCTTCGTTGTTGCCACGGTTGAAGTCGTCGGTGGCCGGGATGCCGGCCTGCTGGGCGGCCTGGGAAAACGCGTCAAGCACGTCCCAGCGCAGGCGCTGCTTCTCGATGCGCCATTCGCCGCCGGCCCGGTGGTGGCGCAGGAGGTGGAGCCACAGGTCTTCGCTCTCGGTGGCTGGCTGGGCCAGCATCTCGCTCGGGCTGCCCTTGGCGCCGTGCCACCCGGTGGCCCCGAGGTGGTGGTCCTCGTGCATCTTGAAGTACGGCAGCGCCTGGTGCCAGCTCCAGCTGTCGTCGCCGGTGAGCTGCGCCCACTGGTCGTAGTCGCGGCTCTGGCCGCGCATGTAGATCATGCCGTTGATGCTGGAGCAGCCACCCAGTGTCTTGCCGCGCGGGTAGCGCAGCGAACGCCCGTTGAGTCCGGCCTCGGGTTCGGTGTTGTAGAGCCAGTCGGTGCGCGGATTGCCGATGCAGTAGAGGTAACCCACGGGAATGTGCACCCAGTGGTAGTCGTCGCGGCGACCGGCCTCGATCAGCAGCACGCGCTTGCTGGCATCGGCCGAGAGGCGGTTCGCCATCAGGCAGCCCGCTGTGCCGGCGCCGATGATGATGTAGTCGAAGGTGGTGTCGTTCATGAAGGCGTCTCGTCGTCAAGATGATCGTCGCTCAGGCCGTAGTCGCCGCGCTCATATGCGGCGAGCACTGTTTCAGCTTGCGCGCGGCGGTGCTCGGGCACCTGAACTCGCACGGGAATGGCGCCGGCCAGCAGCGTGTAGGCCTGCACCAGGTGCGCATCGGCCGCGGCCGCCGGCACGCCGGCGGCTTGCAACACGCCGCGCAGCAGGTACGCCTCGGTCGGGCTGAACACGGTGATCAGCGTCTGCCAGTCACCGTTGGCCGGGTCGTAGTCCGAATTGCCATCGGTCACGAGAAGCACCTCCGGCGCGCAAGGGGGACATCGTTACTTCGCGGTGGGCATCACGAATTCGGCGCCCTTGCCGATGCTCTCCGGCCAGCGCTGCATGATCGATTTCTGCTTGGTGTAGAAGCGCACGCCCTCTTCGCCATAGGCGTGCATGTCACCAAACAGGCTCTTCTTCCAGCCACCGAAACCGTGCCAGGCCATGGGCACGGGGATCGGCACGTTGATGCCGACCATGCCCACCTGGATGCGGCGTGCGAACTCGCGGGCCACGTTGCCGTCGCGGGTGAAGCAGGAGACGCCGTTGCCGAACTCGTGGTCGTTGATGATCTGCACCGCTTTCGCAAAGTCGGGCACGCGCACGCACGAGAGCACTGGGCCGAAGATCTCTTCCTTGTAGATCTTCATGTCGGTGGTCACGTGGTCGAACAGCGTGCCGCCCATCCAGAAGCCTCCTGAGCAGCCGTCGCCGGTCTGCGCTGCGTCGAACACGCGGCCGTCCACCAGCATCTGCGCGCCTTCTTTGGCGCCTGCCTCGATGTAGCCGGTGATGCGCTGGTGCGCAGCGGCGGTGACGATGGGGCCCATCTCGGCGGCCAGGTTGGTGCCGTTGAGCACCTTGAGCGCCTTCGTGCGCTCGATCAGCTTGGGCATGATGCGGTCGCCCACGTCGCCCACCAGCACCGCCACGCTGATGGCCATGCAGCGCTCGCCCGCCGAGCCATAGGCCGCGCCAATGAGCGCATCCACCGCCTGGTCCAGGTCGGCGTCGGGCATCACCACCATGTGGTTCTTCGCACCGCCCAGGGCCTGCACGCGCTTGCCATGGTGGGCGCCGGTCTCGTAGATGTAGTTCGCGATCGGAGTGGAGCCCACGAAGCTCACGGCCTTCACGTCGGGGTGCACCAGCAACGCGTCCACGGCTTCCTTGTCGCCCTGCACCACGTTGAACACGCCGTCGGGCAGGCCGGCCCGCTTGAACAGCTCGCCCATGAACAGCGAGGCCGAAGGGTCGATCGGGCTGGGCTTGAGCACGAAGGTGTTGCCCGCGGCGATCGCCACCGGGAACATCCACATGGGCACCATCACGGGGAAGTTGAACGGCGTGATGCCGGCCACCACACCCAGCGGCTGGCGCAGCGTCCAGTTGTCCATGCCGGTGGACACCTGGTCGGTGAAGTCGCCCTTGAGCAACTGGGGAATGCCGCATGAGAATTCGATGATGTCGATGCCGCGCGCCACCTCGCCCTGCGCGTCGGTGAAGACCTTGCCGTGCTCGGCGGTGATCAGGTGGGCCAGTTCGTCCTTGTGCTGGTTGACCAGCTCCAGGAACTTGAACATCACCCGCGCCCGGCGGATCGGCGGCGTGTCGGCCCAGGCCGGGAACGCGGCTTGCGCGGCGGCCACGGCGGTGTTCACGTCGGCCCCGTTGGCCAGCGCGACCTTGCCGGTCACGGCGCCCGTGGCGGGGTTGAACACGTCTTGCGCGCGGGTGGAGGTGCCGGCTGCGGTTTGGCCGCCGATGAAGTGGTTGATATTTGTAATGCTCATGGTCAGTCTCCAAAGAATGGCGCGAGTGTGAAATGAAAAGGTGCAAAAGGCCAATGAAATCGCCTGAGGCGAGCTATAAGCAACACAAATAATGATGCCACCTGCCCTGGAGTCCCCATGACCTCCCCGACCCTCACCCACGTGGACCCGCAAACCCTGCGGGCGTTTGCCGCCGTGGCCCGCGAGGGCAATGTGTCGCGCGCCGCGCAACGCCTGCACCTGAGCCAGCCGGCGGTGAGCCTGCAGCTCAAGGCCCTGGCCGAAGCCACCGGCCTGCAGCTCTTCACCCGCACGCCGCAGGGCATGGCGCTCACGCACGACGGCGCCGCCCTGCTGCCGCTGGCCGACAAGGCCCTGGCCGCGCTGGCCGATTTCGGCCAGGCCGCCGCCGGCTTGCACAACACGGTGCGTGGCACCTTGCGCATTGGCACGATTCTCGACCCCGAATTCACCCGCCTGGGGGCCTTTTTGAAGCAGCTGGTGGAGTCCAGTCCGCAGGTGGGCACCGAGCTGCGCCAGGGCATGAGCGGCGACGTGCTCGCCCAGATTGACCGCGGTGACCTCGACGTGGGCTTCTTCCTCAACCTGCCCGACGACCCGGCCGGCCCGGCCTACCGCTTGCGCGCGCTGACGCGCTTCACCTACCGCGTGCTGGCCCCCGCCGGCTGGGGCCCGCAGGTGATCGGCAAGGACTGGAAAGCCCTGGCCGCCCTGCCCTGGCTGGCCACGCCACCGGCCAGCGCCCACCACCGCCTGCAGCGCCGCGTGTTCGGCCCGGGCTCGCTCACCGGCGTGGAGCCGCACCGCGTGGCGCTGGTGGACCAAGAGGCGTCGATGCTTGACCTGGTGAAAAGCGGCGTGGGCCTGTCGCTCGTGCGCGACTCGATCGCCATGCGCGAGGCCCAGGCGCGTGGTCTGGTGATTGCCGATCAGGTGGAACTGGCCTGCGACCTCAGCTTCGTGTGTCTGTCCGCGCGCGCGGGCGAGCCGGTGATCGAGGCGGCGTGGGCGGCGCTGGGTGCGGTCTGGGATCAGGGCATGGTGGGTCGGGCCACGACTTGAGCGCCCGGGTCGTGCCCGGTTGATCTGGAACCGCTTGTTTTTTCGAACTTATTGTCTTGATATCTCTGCTTTTTCAGATTCTTCACGAGGGCTACCCTGTAGGGTACTCAACTTTTCTTGATGGAGATTCTGATGAAAAAGTGGCTTTCCCTGCTCGCCGTGGTCCTGACCTTGGGTCTGGGCACGGCCCATGTCGACGCCGAAGCCAAGCGCATCGGCGGCGGCAAATCGTTTGGCATGCAGCGCCAGTCTGCTCCACCGGCCAAGGCGCCCACGGCCCCGACCGCCGCACCCGCGACGACGGGCGCCGGAGCCGCAGCAGCCAGCACCGGCCGCAGCTGGATGGGTCCGATCGCGGGTCTCGCTGCCGGTCTGGGCATTGCGGCCCTGGCTTCGCACCTGGGCTTTGGTGAGGGCCTGGCCAACATGCTGATGATCGGCCTGCTGGTGGCGGCTGCCATCGCGGTGTTCGGCTTCATCATGCGCAAGCGCGCGATGGCACAGCAGGGCGGTGCGGGTGGTCTGGCGTACGCCGGTGCCGGTGCCGGTGCCGGCGCCCAGCGCCAGAGCACGCCCGAGGTCCATGCCCTGCGCACGCCTGTGAACGGCGGTGGCGGTTCGATGATCGGCAGCTCGCTGGGTGAGGCCAACGCCAGCCGCATTCCGGCCGACTTCGACGTGCAGGGCTTCGAGCGCAATGCCAAGGTCAACTTCATCCGCCTGCAGGCTGCCAACGACGCCGGCAACCTCGACGACATCCGCGCCTTCACGACGCCGGAGATGTTTGCCGAGCTGCAGATGGACCTGAGCGAGCGTGGCGCGGCCAGCCAGCACACCGACGTGGTGCGCATCCAGGCCGCGGTGATCGACGTTGAAGAAGGCGACAGCCGCTATGTGGTGAGCGTGCGCTTCACCGGCGAGACGCGCGAGAACGGCGCCGCGCTGGCCGAGAGCTTCGACGAAGTCTGGCACCTGACCAAGCCGCGCCAGGGCAATGGCGGCTGGCTGCTGGCAGGTATCCAGCAAAGCGCCTGATGCGGCTGCGGGGTCATGCCCCGCCGATGCCTCTGCACCCAGGCCCTGGCACCCACGTGTCAGGGCCTTTTTTCTGCCCGCGTTTCAGGTGGGTTTGCCTGGTGCCGCCTGGCGTTGCAGCCGGTCCCAGTCCTTGAGGGTCTGCTGCAGCCGATTCCTGGAGTCGGGGTGGCCCTTGCTGAAGGTCTTGGTGAGGAACGAGCGCAGGCCCTCGTCGGGCGCGGGCGCACCGCCGGCCTTGAGCGCGTCGATCAGCAGCATCACCACCTGAAAACTTTTCGCGCGGGCCGCCATGTGCAGCATGCCCTGGCCGGCCGGCGTGCGGTCCTGCGGATTGGCGCCGTTGTCCAGCATGTAGCGCACCAGGCCCGCCTTGCCCTCGCTGCAGGCCCAGTGCCAGGGCACCAGACCGCCCTCGGCCGGGGCGCTGAAATCGGCACCGGGCGCGAGCAGCTCGGGCGCCAGCGGCCAGCCCGAGGCCTTGATCATTTGCTGGGTCTTCCAATCGGTCATGTGCTGCGTGTTGTGAGTTGATGCGGGGTTATCGCACGATTCCACCGCACTCGACCGGGCCCTGCCCCCGAAACGGGTCCGACCCGTCAGGCCGAGGCGGGTGCGGGCAACAAGGCCAGCGCCTGTGGGAAGTCCAGCGCGAGCACGACCGAGCGCAGTTGTTCGCAGGCCTGGGCGTCCAGCAGGTGGGCCAGGCGCGGAGCCAGTTTCTCGAACACGTCCAGCGCGGCCAGGTCTTGCGTGCGCAGCAGCTGGGCGAGCTGCTCGATGTCGTCGGCCGACGGGGGTTCGGCGGCATCCGGGCCGTTGTGCCGGGCCAGGCGCGCGGCCTGGCTCTGCAGCAAGGCCTGGCGGCTGGCTTGCTCCAGCGCGGCCAGGGCGCTGCCGAGCGCCTGCTGCGACGGCTGTGCGTCCTGCTCGGTGCGCAAGACGGCCTCCAGCCGGGTGGCGGTGCGGTGCAGCTGGGTGGCGCCGACCGCGCCGGCGGCGCCGCGCAGCTTGTGCACGCGCGCCGCCAGGGCCGCGCGCTGGGCTTGTTCGGTCGGCTCGGGCCGGGCCAGGTCGCCGAATTCGCCCAGCAGGCGTTCGAGCATGGCCATGAACAGCGCCGTGTCGTTGCTCAACCGGGTGGCCGCGGCCACCGCATCGATGCCGTCGATTTGCGGCCAGCTGGCGAGGGCCTGGGCGTCGTGCCCGCCGCGCGTCTCAATCTGCGCAAACGCCGGCGCCCGGCCGGTGGCGGCCTTGATGGCGCGGCGCACGCTGCGGATCAGGATGGTGGGGTCCAGCGGCTTGCTCATGAAGCCGTCCATGCCGGCGGCCATGGCGCGCCGACGCTCCTCCACCAGTGCGCCGGCGGTGAGCGCGAGGATGGGCAGCCCGGCCATCGTCGGGTTCTGGCGGATGCGGCGCGTGGCTTCCAGTCCGTCCATGTCGGGCATCTGCACGTCCATGAGCACCACGTCGAAGGCATCGGGGTGGCGGCTCAGCTGGTCGAGCGCCTGCTGGCCGTCGGTGCACACCCGCACCACGGCGCCTTCGCGTTCGAGCAGGCGTTGGCCGATGTCGAGGTTGATGTCGCTGTCGTCGACGAGCAGCACCCGCACGCCGGGCAACCACCGGCGGTGTGCGGCCGCGAGTCGGGTGGCATCAACCACCTGGCAGGCGTCGCCCCGCTGCGCCAGCACCGCCTGGTGCACGGCGTCAAACAGCGTGGGTGCGTCCACCGCCTGCGCCAGTTCCACAGCGGGTGGCAACGTGGGGTCGTTCAGGCGCGCGGCCTCCATCAGCTGCCGGGCGTGTTCGTCGCCATCGCAGTCGACGATCCACACCTCGGACCAGGGCTCGGCGCGGGCGCGGCGCTGATTGAGCGCGGCCAGTGCTTCGCCCACGCTCGCCATGCCCACGGTCTGCCAACCCAGTTCCAGTGCGGCCGCTTCCAGCGGACGCTGCCCGCCCGCAACTTCACCCACCACAAAGACCTCCAGCCGCCCGGTGCCCCGGTCAGCCGTGTCGTGCAGCCGCAGCGAAAGCGGCAGCTGGACCCAGAATTCGCTGCCCACACCGGGCAGGCTTTGCACACCGACGTCGCCACCCATGAGCCGGGCGAGGTGCTTGACGATGGACAGGCCCAGCCCGGTGCCGCCGAAGCGGCGTGTGGTGGACGCGTCGGCCTGGGTGAACGGGGTGAACAGGCTGGCCAGCACGCCGGGTTCGATGCCCAGGCCGGTGTCCTTGACGGTGCAGCGCAGCACCGCACGCTCGTCGAGCAGTTCGACCAGGTCGATCGACACCAGCACACTGCCCCGCGCCGTGAACTTCAGCGCGTTGGAGGTGAGGTTGCTCAGGATCTGGCCAATGCGGATGTCATCGCCGACCAGCCAGGCCGGCACGCCCGCGCCCACCGACACGAGCAGTTCCACCGCCTTGGTCTGGGCCTGGGGTGAATGGAGTGCCTGCAGACCGGCGGCCAGCGCTGCGATCTCGAAAGGCCCTTCGTCCAGCGCCATTTCGCCGGCCTCGATCTTGGCCAGATCCAGCACGTCGTTGACGATGCCCAGCAGCGAGTGGCTGGCGATCCGGGCCTTGTGCAGCAGGTTTTTCTGGTCCTCGTCGAGCGCCGAGTCGGCCAGCAGGTGGGTGACGCCGATCAGGGCATTGAGCGGCGTGCGGATCTCGTGGCTCATGTTGGCCAGGAACAAGCTCTTGGCTTCGTTGGCGGTTTCGGCATCCACCTTGGCCTGGCGCAACTGCTCGGCGAATTCACGGTCCTCGGTGACATCCTGGACCGCACCGATCAGGCGCACGGCCTTGCCGTCCTGGAATTCGACGTGTCCGCTGAGTCGCATCCAGCGCTCGCGGCCCCGGGCCGTGACCATCGGCAGTTCGATGTCCCACGGCTCGCCCTGCCGCACCGCCGTTTCGAGCGTGGACCGCAACAGGGTGCGGGCAAAGGGAAGGTAGAAGGCGAGGGCCTGCTCGACCGTGGGCTCATACCCCGGGTCCACCTCGTGGATGCGGCGGGTCTGGGCGGTCCAGATCATCGACTCGGTGCGCAGGTCGAGCTCCCATCCGCCCAGGCCCACGATGCGCGAGGCGCGGTCCAGAAAGGCCTCGCTGCGCACGAGCTGGTCGTTGAGCGACTGCAGGGCCAGTTCGCGGTCTTGCAGCCGCGTGGTCATGGCATCGAAGCGCTGCGAAAGCAGGCCCAGTTCGTCGCCACTGCGGTAACCGGTGCGGGCGGTCAGATCGCCCGACTTGACCGCCTGCGCCACCCGCGTGAGTTCCGCAAGGGGCCGCAACACGCGCCTGAGCAGCAGCCAGGCCATGAGCAGGGTGATGGTGACCAGCAAGGCGAGCGTGAACAGATCCAGCAATCCGTGCTGGCTCTCCGCCTCGCGCCGGCGCTCGCCCAGGCTCCAGGCCAGGTCGAAGGCCCCGTCGCTGATGCGGCGGGTCTCGTTGATGAGTTGGTCGGTGATGAGTTCGCGCCGCGCACTCAGGTCGGCGGAGTCACCGCCCATGGACTTCTCCAGGCCGGCGAACAGGGAAGGCAAGGTGGCGGTGACCGCCCGCAGTCCGCCAGCCTCTTCGGCCTGGGCGTCACCCACGGCAGCGTACGCGTCGATTGCGCCCGTGAGTTCGGCATGCAGGGCGCCCCATTGGCGCGCCGCGCGCGGGTTGTCGTGCAGCATGAAGTCCTGCGTGAGCACGAGCAGCCCGGCTGCATCGCGCGCCATCACTTCCACCGCCTGCTGCTGCATGTCCAGCCGCGCGGCGTCCTGGATGTCCCGCGAGATCAACAGCAGCCGGCTGCTGGAGAGGCCCAGGGCCAACGCCACACAGACGAGCAGCAGCGGACGCAGTTTCATGACGCGCTCACTTGATGACGGTGACGGCGCGCCGGTCGATCGATCGCAGCGGCGCGTCGCGCACCATGTCGAGGTAGTTGGGCATGGTCTTGTTCTCGACCAGACCTTCACGCACGGCCCAGCGCGACTCCGATTCGAGCGTGGTGATCAGGGCCTGGTCCAGCACCAGCCGGAACTCGTAGTCGCTCCACATGGTCTGGAGCACCGGTGGTTCCAGCTGCAACTTGCGCCCCACGATCATCTGCGCCACCTGGGGATGCTGGCGCATGAGCACCAGGGCGCGCTCCAGCGCGCGCAGCACCTTGCGCACATCGCCGTCGCCCAGGCTCGCCTGCGCCACCAGATTCATGGTCACGGTGTAGAGCTGCGGCACATGCAGTTGCACCGCCTTGTCACCCAGCAGTTCGAGGGCGCGCAGGCCATGCGGGTTGTACAGACCGGCCACATCCACCTCGCCCGACGCCAGCTGTTCGGGCGCCCGCGCCGGGTCCAGCGCAACCAGGGTGAGGTCTTGCTGTCTCAAACCACTGAAGGTCAGGAAGTTGTCGGCAAAGAAATGGGCGCTGGTGCCGCGGATGAACCCCAGCCGCTTGCCCTTGAGATCGGCCGCGCTGCGGATGGCGCGGTCACCCCGCGCAATGAGCCGGTTGCCGCCTCGCGAGGTGGCCATGGTGGCCACGATGCTGAACGGCTTGCCGGCGTGGGCGGCCATCACCATCGGGGTGTCGGCCACGGTGGCCAGCGCGGCCTCTCCGTCGGTGAGGTGCTGCAGGCAGCGCCGGCCATTGATGCACCGGATCACCTTGACGTCCAGACCCTCGGACGCGAAGAAGCCCGCCTCTTCGGCCACCAAGGCGGGCGAGAAAGCAGGCAGGTCGGCGATGGCAAAGGTCAGGGGAGCGGCGGTGGCCACCGCGGTGACCAGCGCGCCCAAGGTGGCGAGAACCCATCGGGTGATCGGTGAAGTCGGCATGCGTTGTCCTGTGTGGCGCTTGCTGTGACGCACGCGCTCGATCGTCGTCCACCGATGATGGGCGGTTGGCGGCCACGCAATGGCGCGAAAAGCACCGGGTTTGTGGCGTTCCTGCCGGGACCACTGAAGCGATCCGACCGGCGGGGCGAATCGTTTAGCACTACTTTTTTTCGTGCTGGCCCGGGACGCGATGTGCCCAGCTGCTCTGGCGCGGGGAAACCCTTCCTTGACACCGCCTCGGGCACGCGCCGATCATCCAGAGCACCGAGAGTTCCGTCGCCATCGAGCGCCCGGGCTCGGCGTGACTGCACCGTTCCGTGCGACACGCTTTTTTTTCTGCGGCTCACGAGTGCATCCCCTTGGCCCGTTTCACGTCCACCCGTTCACAACACACCCGCCAGGATCTGTTGGCGCACAGCGCCGAGCCTGCTCTGGCCACGCTCGTTTACCGAAGCCGCTGCGTCACGCCACTGGACGACCCCGGGCTGAACCAGCTGGTGGAGGCCGCCCTGCAACGCAACGCCGCCGAGTCGGTCACGGGTTTGCTGATTTACGACGGTGGGCGTTTCCTGCAGTGGCTTGAAGGCCCGACCGAGAGCGTGGACCGCATCTGGCAGTCGATCCGGGCGGACAGCCGGCACACCGACGTGGAGATCCTGGGCCACATGCCCAGCACCGTGCGCTGTTTCCCCGACTGGGGCATGAAGCTGGGCGAGCGCGATCCGAGCCAACGCCCGGATGCCGCCAACGATGCGCTCATGAGCCCTCCGCACAATCTGCTGGAGTTGTTGCGCAGCCAGCAGGGGGTGCCGCATTCGCTGGCCACCGACCTGTGGCAGAAGGCCCCCGCGCAGCCCGCGTTTGAAAACGAATTCGCGCGACTGGACCACGAAATTCTCAAGCGCGTGGTGGACTCCACCGTGCTGCCCCAGGTAACGCCGCGCTACGGCTCCGGCGAGTCCCTGCACATCGAACACCTCCGCGATCCCCGCATGGCCAGCCTGGCGCGCCTGCTGGTGGCCACCGACCCTGCCGAGGCGTTTGCGCTGCTGGACATCCTGCACGCCGAAGCGGGTTCGTTGCGCGCGTCGTGCATGTGGGTTTCGGAGCCGGCCGCGCGCGACCTGGGCGACCTGTGGGCCTCCGACGAATGCTCCGAGTTCGACGTGACGCTCGGGCTCGGGCGACTGCAGCAGTCGTTTCGCAAGCTGTGCCTGGAAGCCGACCACAACGATCGGCCGCAGGAGCGCCTGCGGGGCCGCATCCTGATCGCACCACTGCCCGGCGAGCAGCACCTGATGGGTGCGGTGTTCGACGCCGAAATGATGTGGCGCGAAGGCTGGGACACGCGCTGCGAGTTTCCCGAAGACACCGCCACACTGACCCGACTGGTGAAGCGCGAATGGTTTGATGTGGTGGACCTGTCACTGAGTCTGGCCTTCAACCGCGAGGACTGGATGCCGCGCATGGCGGCCACCATCAGCGCGGTGCGCAGCGCTTCGCTCAATCCAGCCCTGGTGGTGGTGGTGCGCGGGCGCGTGTTCTTCGATCACGACGAGCCCTTGCCCGAACTCATCCACAGCGTGGGCGCTGACGGCGCGAGCACCGCAGCGGTGCTGGTCGTGCCCTCGTTTCAGCGATCGGCGTCCTCCGGCTGAAGCAGCCGCACCGGCAACCCGGCCGAGCGCAGCTGCTCGGTGATGTCCCCGGGAGCATGGTGCACCACCAGCCAGCGCACCGGGTGCGCAAACCGTGTCGATGACCGCGCCATGGCGTTGATGGCATCCACCAACGCTTGCCCTGTCCAGTCCATTGCCACCACGAGCGTGGCCCGGCGCGGCTCGAAACGCGCGAGCGCCGCCCGCGCGGCGGGCTCGTTCAACGCATAGCCGCAGTCCCACGGATCGGTGGGCCGGCGGCCGCGCCACCACGCCACGTCGCGGGCCTTCACGCGCAGGCGCAGCAGCAGACCCCCCAGCGCGCCCCCGGCGGCGAGCAACTGGTGGCTGCCGTCCAGGTGGCGGCAGAAGGCGTCGATCAGATCGTGCTCGGTGCGACCGGCCGCTGTGGGCCACAGCGCCACCGAGAAGCGTTGGTCCATGAGCGCCAGCCGGGTGGGCTGCAGCAGCGGACTGCGGCCATCACCGACGCCCTCAAAACACCAGGCTTGCAGCGGTGCCCAGCGCGCGGCTTGTGCGGCCGTGGGGATGCGCACTGCCTGGCCGTCCTGGCCTGGCAGCGCCACGCGCAGGGCCGCGCCGTCAAAGCGCGCACGCAGCGTGGCCAGCAGGTGGCGCCTGGGGGTTTGCACCGAAGCTGCCTCAGCCACGCGGTGGCTGCGCCAGGAAGAAGCGCAGCATCTCGGCCGAGGCGTCGGGCCCAGCGTTGTCGGTGCAGGAGCCTGCTGCGTCGCCTCCCGACCACGCATGCCCGGCGCCGTGCACGGTCCAGTGCTCCACCCGGGCGCGGCCGGTGGCGTCGGTGTGTATTTCGCGGGTGTAGCGGCGCCCGCCCGCGGCGGTGCCGGTTTCGCTGCGGGCGCTCAGGGCCGGCTCTGCACGGCGTGCCTGCTCGGTGATGTGTTCACCGTTGCTGTGCCGCACGGTGTGGTCGCGGTCGCCATGAAACACGATGGTGGGCACGGCGCGCGTGGCGCGGCGCCAGGGGTCGCCGGTGGTGCCGCGCCCCTTCATGGCGGCCAGGGCCGAGGGAATGTCGTGCGCGGCGGCGAACGGCAGGCCCGAGTGGGCGCCCACGGCGGCGAAGCGATCGGGCCAGGTCTCACCCAGGATCACCGCCATGGCCGCACCGGCCGAGAGCCCGGCGACATACACACGCCCGGCGTCCACCGGGTGCTCGTCCATGACGGCCTGCACCATGGCCGCGATGAGGGCGGGCTCGCCACCTTCGCGCAACTGGTCTTGTGGACGAAACCAGTTCCAGCAGCGCGACGCATTGGCGCTGGCCGACTGCTCGGGGTAGAGCACCAGAAAACCGTGTTCGTCGGCCAGTCGGTTCATCTGCGTGCCCGCGGCAAAGTCGTCGGCCGACTGGGTGCAGCCGTGCAGCATCACCACCAGCGGCCGTGGTTCGCCCGGCGCGTACGCCCGTGCCGCGGGCCGGTAGAGCTTGTAGTCCCGAACGCCAGCGCAGTGGTGAATCGTGCGGGCCCTGAATTCACCCCGGCCTTGCGGCGCGGGCTGAGCGCAGATGTTGCGCGCCGCCACCTCGATCACGTCGGTGTCGGTGTCGGTGTCGGCGGGCGGAACCATGAAGCCGCCCCCCAGGCCGGCCGAAGCGAGCGCCTGGCGGATGGTGTCGGTCACGCCCTTGAGCGGCCCGGTACGGGTGTCGAGCCCGGCTTGCGCAAGCGCTTTGCCGATGGTGTCGTTGATGTTCACGGCCAGGGTCGGCGAAATGGGGAGTTTCAATGGGGGTTCAACCGGGACGATTCAAAACGTGCGTGGCGCCAGCGCACGGCGCACCGCGGGGCTGGCGTGGAAGGCGCCCAGCACCGACACGGATTCAATGGCGGCCAGGGCGAGGTCAGGGGTGACGTCGTGGTCGACGCGGGCCAGGCCCACCACCTGAATGCGCAGGCGCTCCCCGGCGGCCACGGTGCGCTCCAGATCGGCGCGGGTGAAGTGCTGCAGTCCCAGGGTGAGCATCTTGCGGGCCACGGTCTGCTTGACGGTGTCGGCATGGGTGGCGAGCAGGTTGCGCACCGCCGTGCGCACCAGGTCGGAGCGGTTCGAATAGAAACCTTCCTGCACCAGCAGGTCGACCTGGCCGAGATCGACCACGCCCAGGTTCACGGTCATCTTCTCGGAGTCGCCGACCCGGGGGCGGACGTCCAACGGCCGGTTTGTCATTGATTTGCCATCCATGTGGATTCCATATGGATGGCATTTAAGCACGTTCTGGCGCATGGCCAAATTGTGAACGCCACGCAACGCGGCAGTGAGCTGGCGAACAGCGCCATACTCGGCGCGCCCTCAAACTCCTGGCTGTGAACATGACAACACCTGCCGCAACCGACGCCGTCGAATCCACCTCCAGCGAGCCACAGGTGCTGTCACCCCTGTCCGTTCCCGCGGTTTCGGCGCCGCTCACGCTGCGCCTGATGCTGGCCGGCGTGACGGTGGCGTTTTTCTGGATCCTGCTGCCCTTCTTCGGCACCATCCTGTGGGGCTCGATCATTGCGCTGATGTTCGCGCCGCTCTACCGCTGGCTGTTGCCGCGCATGAACCACCGGCACACGCGCGCGGCGCTGGCCACCATGGGCGCAGCGCTGGTGGTGGTGGTGCTGCCGGCGGTGCTGGTGCTGATCTCGCTGGCGCGCGAGGCGGCGCAGATGTACGCCCGCATCCAGTCGGGCGAAGTGAACCCGGCGCTGATGCTGCGTGGGCTGTTCAATGCCCTGCCCGATGGCGTGATCGCGCTGCTCGCGCGCATGGGTCTGGGCAATTTCGACCGGGTGCAGCGCAAGTTCAACACGGTGCTCACACAGGGCAGCGAATTGATCGCCGCGCACACCTTCAACCTGGGACAGGACGCTTTCACCCTGGTCATCAGCGTGTTCATCACGCTGTACCTGGCGTTCTTCCTCACCCGGGACGGCGCCAGCATCGTGCGCAGCATCCGCATGGCGATTCCGCTGCCGCCCGACCACAAGCAGGAACTGCTGCAGCGCTTTGGCACCGTGCTGCGCGCCACCGTCAAGGGCAACCTGGTGGTGGCGCTGGTGCAGGGCATGCTGGGTGGCCTGGCGTTCTGGGCGCTGGGCGTCAACGGAGCACTGCTGTGGGCGGTGCTGATGGCGGCGCTCTCGCTGCTACCCGCCGTGGGCGCCGGCCTGGTGTGGCTGCCGGTGGCGCTGTACCTGTTTGCCATGGACCAGGTCTGGCAGGGCACGGCCCTGGTGGCCTACGGCGTGCTGGTCATCGGGTTGGCCGACAACGTGCTGCGCCCGCTGCTGGTGGGCAAGGACACCGGCATGCCCGACTACCTGGTGCTGATCACCACGCTGGGCGGCATCGCGGTGATGGGCATCAACGGCTTCGTGATCGGTCCGACCATTGCGGCAATGTTCGTGGCGGTCTGGCACATCCAGACCACCACACGCCCGCCCATCCCGCCGCACAAGCCAGCCGAGGTGGAAGCGCCGCCGGAGCCGGGCACGCCGCTCGATTCAGCCGCGCCCTGAGGAGATCGGGTCTCAGCCCGCTGTCGCGCTGAGCAGGCGCTGCACCAGCGGATGTTGCACCTTGCGCGCGGTGCCGATGGCGTAGAAGTGTTCGCGCACGCCGTCGCACGGGCCGATCCATTCCAGGCCGTAGGCTGCCAACAGCCTGTCCCGCATGCCCTCGGAGGCGGGGAACACGCCCATGCCCGACGAGCCGAACGTGGCCAGCAACGCACTGTCCTCAAACTCCCCCACCACGCGGGGCAACACACCGTGCCTCTCGAACCACTGGTCGATGCGCAGGCGCACCGAAGCGTGGGCCGTGGGCAGCAGCACCGGCACCGTGGCCAGGCTGTTGGGGAAATCTTCGCGCGCCTGGGCCAGCCAGGCCTTGGGCGCGTACCAGCCCAGGGCCGATGAGCCCAGCGCGTGGCTGTAAAGCCTGAGGTTGGGGTTGGCCGGGGCCGGCCGGTCGGCCAGCACCACGTCGAGTCGGTGCAGCGCGAGATCGGCCAGCAGATCGTCGAATTCGTCTTCGTGGCATTGCAGGCGCAGGTTCGGCTCCGCCAGCGCCGGCTCCAGCAGGTCGCGCACCGCCAGCTTGGGCAAGCCATCGGAAATGCCCACCACCAGCCGGACCTCGCTGACCCGCGTGGCGTCGCGCACCGCAGCGGGCAGCTGCTCACCCAGGTGGAAGATCTGCTCGGCCACCTGCAGCGCAGCCTGCCCCGCTTCGGTGAGCGCCAGGCCGCGCCCGGCGGGCTTGAAGAGCGCATGGCCCAGCGACTGCTCCAGCAGGCGCACCTGCGCGCTCACGGTCTGCACCGCCAGCCCCAGGCGCTCGGCGGCGTGCGACATGCCGCCTTCCTTGGCCGTGACCCAGAAGTAATACAGGTGCTTGTAATTGAGTTCCGTGTTCATGCTTCGGCTTTTAAGGATCGTATTGCAGTCATTTTCTGCTTTTTCAGGAGCCTTTGCACGCCTATCCTCGCGGCTTTCTTCCACCCTGGAGTCCTTCATGGAAAACGCTTCCCGCAGCACAGCCTTGGCCCGCCGCATGGGCGCGGCATCCGCCACCGACGCCACCCCGGCACAGACCACGCGGGTGCTCAAGAACACCTACGCCCTGCTCTCGCTCACGCTGCTCTTCAGTGCGGGCGTGGCCGCCACGGCGGTGGCCAACAGCTGGCCGGCACCCGGCCTGGTGATCACGCTGGTGGGCTATTTCGGCCTGCTGTTTGCCGTGCACAAACTGCAAAACAGCGGGTGGGCGCTGCCCGCGGTGTTCGCCCTGACCGGCTTCATGGGTTACACGCTGGGTCCCATCCTCACCCACACGCTGGGCCTGCCCGGCGGTGGACAGACCATCGTGGCCGCGCTGGGCGCCACGGGTGCCACCTTCCTGGGTCTGTCGGCCTACGTGCTGACCACGCGGCGCGACTTCAGCTTCATGGGCGGCTTCCTGTTCGCCGGCATGGTGGTGGCGCTGGTGATGGCGCTGGCCGCGTTCTTCTTCAGCATGCCCGCACTCGCCCTGGCCGTATCGGCCCTGGTGGCCCTGCTGTCGGTCGGCATGATCCTGTTCGAGACCAGCCGCATCGTGAATGGCGGCGAGACCAACTACGTGCTGGCCACCGTGGGCCTGTTCGTCTCGCTGTTCAACCTCTTCACCAGCCTGCTCAGTCTCATGGGACTGGGCGGCAGCAACGAGTGACCGTCACGCCGCACCCAAGAGAAAGAGCCTTGCCATGAGAACCATCGTCTGGGGCGTCTTTGCCTTTCTCGCCGTCTGCTGGACCGCGCTGGTGGCGCTGTCGGTGCAACTGACCGAATGGCTGCTCGGTGCCGTCGGCTCGGGCCAGGCCACGGCAGCGGCCATTTCGGTGGGCCAGTGGCCCGTGCCGGCCTGGGCCGCGTTGTGGGTCGACCCGGCCTGGCTGCAGGCGCTGCAGCGGATGTGGGTCGACACCGTGCAGTGGCTGGGCCAGGTGGCGCCTTCGAGCGAGGGCCTGATGGGCTGGATCACACCGCTGCTGTGGGCTGGCTGGGGTCTGGGCACGCTGTGCCTGCTGGTGCCCGCCGTGGGCCTGCACTGGCTGGTCGGCCGCCTGACAAGTCCCACCTTGTTGCGTACCGTGCCCACGCAGGGCCAGGCTTGAGTCAACAGCTCGCTCAGTCGCTGCGCCGTGCCGCCAACGAGCACGAGGCCGGCGCACGGACGCAGCCCGCTGCCGACCCGGCCGGCCTGCGTCTGAACCTCGCCGGGCTGCTGCAACTGCACGGCGAGCGTTCGACGGCAGTGGTGCTGATGCTCCTGGCCCTGCTCACCGTGGTGCCGATCGCGGGTGCCGGCACGGTGCTCAGCCTGGGCATCCTGGCCATTGCATGGGCGTGGATGCGCGGACACGACACCCTGGACCTGCCGGGCCGCCTGGGCACGCTCAGCCTGAACGAGCGCTGGAGCGGCCGCTGCCTGCGCGGCCTGGCGTGGATGTATGAACAGGCCAACCGCTGGCTGCGTCCGCGCTGGTCGCTCTGGAGCCACGGCGCCACACGCTGGGGCTGGGGCGTCTGGATCGCCCTGATGGCCGCGGTGATCTTTCTGCCTCTGCCGCTGGGCAATGTGCTGCCCAGCCTGAGCCTGATCCTGCTGAGCCTGGGCTGGATGTTCCGCGACGGCGTTGCGCTGGCGGTCTCCGCGCTCACGGGCGGTGCGGCCATGATTTACACCGCCTCGCTGGCGCACCTGCTGGTGCAACTGGTGGACCGCGCCTGGGCCTGGCTGCCGAGCTGACGCCCGCAGGGAAGGGGTCATGGCCCGTGGGTGTGGCGCCTAGAATCGGCGCACATCCACCGGACCCTTCGTTTGACGCCTGACGCCACCACCGCCCGCCTCGCCGACACCTGCCCGCTGTACGTGGATCTGGACGGCACGCTCACGCCCAGCGACACGCTGTACGAATCGGTGATGCTGTTCATCCGGCGCAACCCGCTCAACCTGCTGCGCCTGTTCATGTGGCTGCTGCTGGGCAAGGCCGGCTTCAAGCTCAAACTGGCCAACGCGGTGCGCCCCGACCCGGCTCGCCTGCCTTACCACGAGCGTTTCGTGCAGTACCTGCGCGAGGAACACGCGCGCGGCCGCAGCCTGGTGCTGGCCAGCGCGGCGGACGCGCGCATCGTGCGCGAGGTGGCCGCGCACCTCAAGCTGTTTGACGACACCCTGGGCACCAATGCCCGCGCCGACGGCGTGAACCTCAGCCGGGGCAACAAGCGCGACGCCATCGCTGCCCACGCGCAGGCTCATGGCCACAGCACCTGGGCCTACGCCGGCAACAGCGCCGACGACATCGCTGTGTGGCAGGGCAGCGCGCAGGCGGTGGCGGTCAACGCACCCGCTCGCGTGATCAGCGCGCTGAAACAAGTGCACCCCCAGGCGCGCGTGTTCGAGCGTGAACCGCTGCACCTGAAAACCGTGCTGCGCGCGATCCGCCTCAAGCAGTGGTCGAAGAATGCGCTGCTGTTCCTGCCGCTGCTCGCCTCGCACCGGCTCGACCCCCACCTCTGGGCGCTGGTGCTGGTGGCGTTCGTGGCCTTTGGCCTGTGCGCCTCGGCCACCTACCTGTTCAACGATCTGCTGGACCTCCCCAACGACCGCGCGCACCGCCTCAAGCGCCATCGGCCGCTGGCCGCGGCCACCATCAGCATCCCACTCGCGGTGGTGCTCGGCAGCGCGATGCTGGCGCTGGCCTTCGTGCTGGCCTGGGCCGTGTCCCCCGGGTTCAGCGCCATGCTGCTGGTCTACACCGTGACCACGCTGGCCTATTCGCTGGTGCTCAAGCGCCTGGCGCTCATCGACGTGCTGGTGCTCTCGGGCCTGTACACCTTGCGCATCGGCGCCGGTGCGGTGGCGGCTCAGGTCAGCCTCTCCAACTGGCTGGCCGCCATCTCGATCTTCCTGTTCCTGAGCCTGGCGCTGGTCAAGCGCTGCGCCGAACTGGAAGAGCTCGACGATGAACGCGCCACGCTGGCGCCTGGCCGGGGCTACCAGCCACGCGACCTGTCTTCGCTGCGCGCCATGGGCATGGCCAGCGGGTTTCTGGCGGTGATGGTGCTAGCCTTGTACATCGACAGCCAGAACAGCGAGAGGCTCTACGCCAACCCCGAGTGGCTGTGGGCCGCAGCACCCGTGCTGCTGCTGTGGGTCATGCGCATCTGGCTCAAGACCGGGCGGCGCGAGCTGCACGGAGAAGACCCGCTGCAGTTCGCCTTGAAAGACCCCTTCAGCTGGATGACGCTGCTGGCCATGGGCGGCATCGGCATCGCAGCCACCCTCGGACTCTGAAGCGCCCCCATGAAATCCATCGCCATCGGCCTGGCCGTTTTCTGTGTGCTGCTCTCGTCAGCGGCACAAATCGCCATGAAGCGCGGCATGGGCGCGCCCAGCGGCGCCGACGTGGGTGCCACCTACCTTCATGCCCTCACCAGCCCGATGGTGTGGCTGGGTCTCGTGCTGTACGGGGCCAGCGCCGTGCTGTGGCTGTGGGTGCTCTCGCGGCTGGACGTGAGCCTGGCCTACCCGCTGGTGAGTCTGGGTTTTGTGGTGACCATGGCGCTGGGCGTGCTGTGGCTGGGCGAGCCGTTTTCATGGCTGCGCGTGGCGGGCTGCACCTTGATCGTGGTGGGCGTGTCGTTGCTGGCCATGGACGCCTGAACCAACCATGCGCGCTTCCGAATTTTCTGCACACGCCAGCCGCCAGGTTTTCTGGTCGATCTTCGCCGTCACGCTGGTCCTGAAGATCGCCCTTGCGGCGGGCTTCCCGTTCACGGGCGACGAAGCATTCTTCTACCAGTGGGGCGTGTTTCCGGCCTGGGGCTACTCCGACCACCCGCCCATGGTGGGCTGGCTGCTGGCGGTGCTGCGCCAGGTCAGCGAGCACCCGCTGGTGCTGCGCAGCTTCACGCTGCTCGTCACCAGCGTGATTGCGCTCGGCATCGTCGATGCGCTGCGACGCTGGCTGCCCGACGAGCGCGAGTCCAGTGCCTGGCTGGCCGGCGCGGTGTACCTGGTCATGCCCTGGAGCTGGCTGTTCGTGCTGGTGACCACCGACACGCCGCTGATCTTCTTCATGGCGCTGTCGGCCTGGGCCTACCTGCGCGCCGACACCAGCGCCCAGCGCAGCGCGCCCTGGTACGCGCTGGCGGGTCTGTTCCTGGGACTGGCGTTCCTCTCCAAGTACTTTGCCGCCCTGCTGGGCTTTGCCTACGCGGCGCACTGCTTTGGCTGGCGGCGCGAGCGTTGGTGGGCCCCGTTCCTGATCTTCGCGCTGGCCCTGCCTTCGATCGCGCTCAACGTGGCCTTCAACGCCACGCACGGCTGGACCAACGTGATGTTCAACGTGTTCAACCGCAACGAAGGCTCGGCCTGGTCACTGAAGACCTTCGGCGTGTACGTGGGCATGGCGCTCTACCTGCTCACGCCCTGGCTGTTGTGGCGCGGTGTCAGCGCGCGCCCAGCGCCAGGCACCTCGGCCACCACGCGCACCACACTGGCGGTGCTGTGGCTCTTCCCCATCCTGGTGTTTGCGTTGCTGAGCACACGCCGCACCATCGGCCTGCACTGGGTGCTGGGCTTCGTGCCGGTGTTCGTGGTCTGGGCAGGGATGCGGCTGGAGGCACGGCCTCTGCGCAGCGCGCTGAGGTGGACGGTGGCGCTCTCCGTGCCCCACCTGCTGGTGGTCGCCGCCATTGCCTGGGCGCCGCTGGCCTGGTGGCAGCCCTTCAAGATTTACGACCGGGCGGTGTTCCTGCGCGAGACCCCCGCGGTGGTGGCTGCCCTGCGCCACGATCTGCCACCGGGTGCCACGCTGATGGCGCGCACCTACAACCCGGCGGGCATGCTGGCGTTTCACCACGGCGCCTACATCCCGGTGTTCGGCGTGGGCCGCCACCACGCGCGGCAGGACGACCAGATCGTGGACTTCCGCGTGTACGACGGCAAGGCGATCCGTGTGTTCCTGTACGACGAACCGGTGCTGGCCGAGTTCGCTCCGTACTTCGAGCGGGTGAACGTGAAGCGCTTCGAAGTGGAAGGCGTGGCGTTCTTTGCGGTGGATGGGGTGGGGTTCCGCTTCCAGGCCTATCGCGACGGGGTGCTGGCGGAAGTGGCACGGGAGTTCCACAACATACCCCAGTGGTTGCCGGTGCTGGGGAGTCCGTTTTGCGAACGGTATGGTTTTGTTTCTTGCTCGCCGGAGCGCTCTTCCTTGAAGTGAGGCGACGGCGGACAGGCCCTCAGGTAGAGAACGGCACGCGCGCGGCCACAGCGCACATCAGCTCGTAGCCGATGGTGCCCGCCGCCGACGCGACCTCGTCGATCGGCAACACGCCGCCCGCTGCCGCGCGCCCCCACAACACCACCTCCGAACCCATGCCCGCGGCGGGCACGGGCCCGAGGTCGACCGTGACCATATCCATGCTCACCCGGCCCACCACCCGCGTGCGCACGCCATCGACCAGCACCGGTGTGCCGTTGGGCGCATGGCGCGGGTAACCGTCGGCGTAACCGCAGGCCACCACGCCGATGCGCATCGGGCCGTCGGCGGTGAAGGCCGAGCCGTAGCCCACGGTGTCACCGGCCTGCAGGGACTGCACGCCAATGATGCGGCTCGACAAGGTCATGGCGGGTTGCAGGTTCCAGTCGGCGGCCGAGCGCGCGGGGAAGTCGGGCGCGCTGCCGTACAGCGCAATGCCTTCGCGCACCCAGTCGGCGGCGAGTGTGGTCACGCCTTCGCCACGCAGCGCATCGCCCGGATTGCGCAAGAGCGCCGCGCTGTTGCACAGCGTGCGCTCGCCCGGCAGGTCGGCGGTGGCGGCCTCGAAAGCGGCCACCTGGTGGGCAATGCCACGCGCTCCGTCGGCGTCACTGAAGTGGGTCATGAGCGAAATCTCGTCGACCTGGGGCAACGCGTTGAGCCGCGCCCAGGCGCTGCGAAAAGCGCTGGGCGTGAAGCCCAGGCGGTTCATGCCGCTGTTGAGCTTCAGGAACACGCGATGCGGCACCAGGGTCTTGTGCGCGGCGAGCCAGTCGATCTGCTCGGTGCAATGCACCGTGTGCCACAGGTGCAGGCGCGAGCAGAGCTCCAGGTCGCGCGGCTCGAACACGCCTTCGAGCAGCAGGATCGGGCCGCGCCAGTCGAGCGCGCGGATGCGCTCGGCCTCGGCCAGATCGAGCAGCGCAAAGCCGTCGGCAGAACGCAAGGCTTCAAAGCAACGCTCGATGCCGTGGCCGTAGGCGTTGGCCTTGACCACCGCCCAGACACGCGCGTCGGGGGCGCATTCGCGGGCGCGTTGCAGGTTGTGGCGAAGGGCTTCGGGGTGAACGGTGGCGAGGATGGGGCGGGGCATGGGGCGGGCGGGCGTGAGGTCCGTCATCGAAGGGCGTTGCACGCGAGTCCAACACCGGTGAATTCGGTGTCGTTCAGGGGTGGCGTGCTATAACCCCGCATCCCCTGGAGACACCTGTCAACTGTCGCATAAAAATGCCGCTGCGACCCGCTCAGCCTCTCTCTGCTGAAGCCACCCGGCGCTCAAAATCATCGCCATGAAGCGCGGCTTCTACACCATCATGACGGCGCAGTTCTTCAGTTCGCTGGCGGACAACGCGCTGTTCGTGGCCGCCATCGAACTGCTGCGCACGCGCGGTGCGCCCGAGTGGCAAAGCGCCGCCCTCGTCCCCCTGTTTGCCCTGTTCTATGTGGTGCTCGCGCCCTTCGTGGGGGCCTTCGCCGACGCGCGACCCAAAGGCCAGGTCATGTTCATCAGCAACGCCATCAAGGTGGCGGGCTGCCTGCTCATGCTCACCGGCGTGCACCCGCTGATGGCCTACACGCTCGTGGGCCTGGGTGCGGCGGCCTACTCGCCCGCCAAGTACGGCATCCTCACCGAGCTGTTGCCACCGTCGCAACTGGTCAAGGCCAACGGGTGGATCGAAGGCCTCACCATCGCATCCATCATCCTGGGTGTGTTGCTCGGGGGTCAGCTGGTGAGCCCCTGGGTGTCGGCTCACTTGCTGGCGATCGACATCCCGGGCTTTCACACCGGCATCCACCACCCCGCACAAGCAGCCGTGGCCGCGCTGATGTTCGTCTACATGCTGGCCGCCTGGTTCAACACGCGCATCCCGCTCACCGGCGTGACCCCGCGCCCCATGCCCACCAATCCCTGGGCACTGCTGCCCGATTTCTGGCGCTGCAACAGCCGCCTGTGGCGCGACCGCCTGGGCCAGATCTCGCTGGCCACCACCACGCTGTTCTGGGGGGTGTCGGGCAACCTGCGCTACATCGTGCTGGCCTGGGCCGGCGCGGCACTGGGCTACGGCACCACGCAGGCTTCATCGCTGGTGGGCGTGGTGGCGCTGGGCACCGCGGTGGGCGCGGTGGTGGCCTCCATGAGAATGCGGCTGGACCAGGCCACGCGGGTGATGCCGCTGGGCATCGCCATGGGCGTGCTCGTGATCCTCATGAACTTCATCGACAACGTGTGGGTGGCCGCGCCTTTCCTGGTGCTGCTGGGCGGCCTGGGCGGCTTCCTGGTGGTGCCGATGAACGCACTGCTGCAACACCGCGGTCACAACCTCATGGGCGCGGGCCGTTCGATCGCGGTGCAGAACTTCAACGAGCAGGCCTGCATCCTCACGCTGGGCGCGTTCTACAGTTTCTCCACCGGCATGGGTTGGTCGGCCTTTGCGGCCATCACCGCGTTCGGTTTGCTGGTGGCCGGCTTCATGGCCCTGATTGCGCTCTGGCACCGCCACAACCAGCGCACGCACCCACATGAGCTGGAACGGCTATTGGAAATCGCGCGCCGCGACGACCTGCACGGCTAGAACCCCACGTTGGTGGGGGCAAAACCGTCGAGGCTGACCAGCCGATGCTGTGCCAGCACCTTGTACAGATCGCTCTCGCTCACCGAGCGCGACAGGTAGGCGTCGCTGCCGGCGAGGCCCGCCTTCATGCGGTCCATGCTGCCGGCGGTGGGCGCGAACATGATCACCACCGGCGCACCTTTCGGACCTTTGGCCTGCTTGGCAGACCGGCAGATCTGGTTGGCGTCGGGCTCGCCCTTGAGGCGGTCGATCACCACCAGCCGATACGGGTTGGCCTTGAGCATCACCAGCGCCTGCGCCGCTTCGCGCGACCAGTCGATGGTCAGGCCGTAGCGCTTGAAGCGTTTGAGCAGGATGCGGCCTTCCACCAGACTCTCGGCCACCAGCAGCATGTCGCCACGCGGCACATCGGGCACGGCCGCCTTGTCGGCACCGATCCTGGAGCGGGGCGCGCGCGTGGAGCGCGGCGCGGGCGGGGACGGCAGATCGTCCAGGCCACCAAAGTCGGTCAGGCGCATGGTGCCCTGGCGGTTGGCGCCAGCGGCACGCTGCGCGGCCACCGGCGCGGGCGCTGCCGAGGCGGCGAGGGATCGCTGTTCGTCCCGCTCCATGGGGCGGGTGGGCGGAAATTCGGTGTCGGCCGAGCGGCGTCGGCGCGCGCTCACGGCCGGCGCCATGGGGCGTGGCGGTGCCTCGAATGGCTGCGTGGCGGCGAAGCTGCGGTCAGCGCCGGCTCGCGAGGCCACCGGCGGTGCGGGGTCGGGTGCGACGTGACGGCCGCTGGCCAGTCGCATGCTGGCGTCCAGCCCTTGCAGCTGGGAGTTCTGGTAAGGCTGGGTGGCCATGAAGCCGCTGGCCGGTGGGCGCTTGTCTGCCGGGGCCGAAGGACGCACACCAACGATGACGTCCAGCGCATTGAGCACCGACACCAGCTTGACCGGCTTGAACTGGATCGGCCAGCCCGTGCCACCGTCGGACTGGCCCACCAGCAGGATCTTGCCGGGCAACTCGGCGTAGCGCACGAGGTGCAAGGCCTGGGAATTGTCGGCGTTGACGATCAGGATCTGCGCATCCATCACCTCGTCTTGCACCGTGTAGCTGGGTGGGCGGCGGGCGGCCATGCGGAAGAAGGACTCGAAGGTGGCGGATTCGGCTTGCGTGAAGCCCACCAGCGCCACCGAATATGCTGCCACCATCGATTTGTCCCGCCCGCTGAGTTTTTGGTTGAGTCCGGAATACCCTTGACGAGTATGCCTTTTTTGTAACGGAATACGCTGTAAGCGATACAAGTGTCCTTTGAAATGCGACGCCTGTGGCGCGGCACTGGTCACGATTCCAGCGCTGACTTTTCCCCGAGCAACTTCCCTTGGAGCCCTCCATGTCCAGCATCCACGACTTTGAAGCCCTCTCCATCGACGGCAAGCCCGTGTCACTTGCACAGTTCAAGGGCCAGCCCATGCTGATCGTCAACACCGCCAGCGCCTGCGGCTTCACGCCGCAGTTTGGCGGGCTGGAAAAGCTGCACAAGACCTACGGCGAGCGTGGCCTGGTGGTGCTGGGTTTTCCATGCAACCAGTTCGGCAGCCAGGACCCGGGCAGCAACGACGAGATCGCCAGCTTCTGCCAGCTCAACTTCGGCGTGACCTTCCCCATGATGGAGAAGATCGACGTCAACGGTGCCCAGGCCCACCCGCTGTACCAGTGGCTCACGGCCGAGGCACCCGGGCTGCTGGGCAGCAAGGCCATCAAGTGGAACTTCACCAAGTTTCTGGTGGGCAAGGACGGGCGGGTCATCAAGCGCTACGCGCCACAGGACGCGCCGGAGAAGCTGGCGGCCGACATTGAAGCCGCTCTGGGCTAGTGTCCTGTCCCGTTAATTCGTAGGCACAGAAACTGCATGGGATGAAGCATCCTTGGAGATGCCCTATGCCCAACGCATACACCCGTACCAATGTGGTCACGCTGACCGAGATGGAGCGTGCCGAATTGACCTCGATGGCGAGATCGCGCTCGCTGCCTGCTGCCCTTGCCTTGAGAGCGCGGATTGTGCTGGCCTGTGAAGGATCGGACATTGCGAGCACGCAGGTTGCCAAAGCGCTAGGGCTGGATCGAAACACGGTGAACAAGTGGCGCGGTCGGTATGTGCGAGATCGCATCGCTGGTCTGTACGATGAGTTGCGCCCGGGACGGCCGCGCACGGTCGATGATGAGCGAGTCGCGCAGCTGATCACCAAGACATTGCACACCAAGCCTGCAGATGGCTCGACGCACTGGAGCACTCGGGGCTTGGCGGGCGAGACAGGCATCAGCAAGAGCACGGTGGCGCGCTACCTGCAGGCGTTCCAACTCAAGCCGCACCGTGTGGAGAGCTTCAAGTTGTCGACCGATCCCCTGTTCATCGAGAAGCTTCGCGATGTGGTCGGGCTGTACCTGAATCCTCCTGAGAACGCGCTGGTGCTATGCGTCGATGAGAAAAGTCAGTGCCAAGCGTTGGAGCGCACTCAGCCCATGCTGCCGATGGGGTTGGGCTATGTGGAAGGCGTGACCCACGACTATGTGCGCCATGGAACGACCACGCTGTTTGCCGCGCTCAACGTGATGAATGGGCAGGTGCTGGCGCAATGCCGCCCGAGGCACCGGCACCAGGAGTTTCTGGACTTCCTGCGCACGATCGACAAGGCGGTGCCGCAGGCACTGGACGTGCACTGCATCGCCGACAACTACGCCAGCCACAAGCACCCGAAGGTGCGCGCCTGGCTCGCACAGCGGCCACGCTGGCATATGCACTTCGTGCCGACCTACTCGAGCTGGCTCAATCAGGTCGAACGCTTCTTCGCCATCATCACCGACAAGGCGATCCGTCGCGGCTCGTTCAAAAGCGTCAAGGAGCTGACGAACAAGATCAACTCATTCGTCAGTCAATACAACGAGAACTGCAAGCCCTTCACCTGGATGGCAACAGCCGACTCGATCCTCGAAAAGCTCGCCCGGCTATGCGGACGAATTAACGGGACAGGACACTAGACCCATTTCAGCAGCAGGCCCGCCACCAGCGGCAGCGCCACTGCGCTGAACAAGGCCGACAGGCCCATCGCCAGGCCTGCGAAGGCGCCCATCTCTTCGCTCACCTGAAACGCACGCGCGGTGCCGATGCCGTGCGCGGCCGTGCCCAGCGCGAAGCCGCGCACCACGGGGTCTTTGATGCGCAGGGTATCGAACAGGAAGCGTGCGCTGGCCGCACCGATGATGCCGGTGGCCGCCACCAGCACGGCGGTGAGCGAGGGGATGCCGCCGATCTTCTCGGCGATGCCCATGGCCACCGGGCTGGTGACCGACTTGGGCGCCAGCGATGCCAGCGTGGCCTTGGACGCGCCCAGCGCCCAGCCCACGCCGATGGCCGTGACGGTGGCCGCCAGCGTGCCGACCACGAGCGCGCCCACGATGGGCAGCCACAGGCGTTTCAAACGAGCGAGCTGCTCAAACAGCGGAATGGACAGCGCCACGGTGGCAGGCCCGAGCAGGAAATGCACGAACTGCGCACCCTCGAAATAGGTGGCGTAGGGCGTGCCCGTGGCCCACAGCAGCGTGGCCAGCACCGCGATGGCGATGGCCACCGGGTTGGCCAGCGGGTTGAAACCGCTGCGCTGGTACAGCAGAAAAGCGCCGTGGTAGACCAGCAGCGTCAGCGTCAGGCCCAGCAGTGGCGTGGCCGAGAGGTAAACCCAGATGTCGGCCAGCGCGCCGGGCAGGGCGGGGCTCATGTGCGGGTGCGTTTCATCAACCAGGCCATGGTGAGCGCCGCACTCGCCAGTCCCACCAGCGTGCTCACCACCAGCGCCACCCCGATCGCCAGCGCCTCGTTGCCCAGGCGCTGCAAGTGCAGCATCACCCCCACACCGGCCGGCACGAACAACAACGAGAGGTGCTGCAACAGCGTCTGCGCGGTGGGCTTGATGGCGCCCAGCACCGAGGGCCGCAAGACCAGCGTCAACAGCAGCAGGGCCAGGCCGACTACCGGGCCGGGCATCGGCGCACCCGAGGCGAGCACCAGCGCTTCGCCCAACAACTGAAACACCAGCAGCGTGGCCAGCGCAGGGATCATGGCGCCGACAGCGCCTCGTCCAGCACTTCCACCCAATGCCGCACCGGTGTCGTGGTGCCACTCTGCAGGTGCGTGATGCAGCCGATGTTGGCGCTGGCGATCACGCTGGGCTGGAGTTCGCCGAGGTGACCGAGCTTGCGGTCGCGCAACTCGTAGGCGATCTCCGGGTTGAGCACCGAGTAGGTGCCGGCCGAGCCGCAGCACAGGTGGGCCTCGTTCTTAGCCACCTGCACCGTGAAACCGAGCGCGGCCAGGTGCTGCTCCACACCGCCCTTGAGTTTCTGCCCGTGCTGCAGGGTGCAGGGCGGGTGGAAAGCGATCACGCGCGAGGCGTCGGGCTGGTGTTTGAGCAAAGGCCGCAGCGCGGGCACCAGCGCGGGCAGCAGTTCGCTGAGGTCTTGCGTGAGTTCGCTGATGCGCGCGGCCTTGGCCGCATAGGCCGGGTCGTCGCGCAAGATGTGGCCGTATTCCTTCACCGTCACACCGCAGCCCGAGGCGTTCATCACGATGGCTTCGACCGCGTTCGGGCCGTCGACCAGCGGCCACCAGGCGTCGATGTTGGCGCGCATCTGCGCCATGCCACCGCTCTGGTCGTTGAGGTGGAACTTCACGGCGCCGCAGCAGCCGGCCGCCGGCGCCAGCACGCCCTGAATGCCGGCGGCGTCCAGCACGCGCGCGGTGGCGCTGTGGATGCCGGGCATCATGGCCGGCTGCACGCAACCCGCCAGCAGCAGCACGCGGCGCGCGTGGGTGCGGGTGGGCAACGGGCCGGCGGCGCGGGGCGCAGGCACCTTGTTCTGCAGCGAGGCCGGCAGCAGCGGGCGCACCAGCTGGCCCAGCTTCATGGCCGGGCCGAACAGCGGTGAGGGCAGACCTTCCTTGAGCAGCCAGCGCACGGTTTTCTCCGTTGCCGGGCGCGGCACTTTTTCATCCACCAGCTTGCGGCCGATGTCGATCAGGTGGCCGTAGTCCACACCACTGGGGCAGGTGGTTTCGCAGTTGCGGCAGGTGAGGCAGCGGTCCAGGTGCAGCTGCGTCTTGCGCGTGGGTTCGGCACCTTCGAGCACCTGCTTCATCAGGTAGATGCGCCCGCGCGGGCCGTCGAGCTCGTCGCCGAGCAACTGGTAGGTGGGGCAGGTGGCGGTGCAGAACCCGCAATGCACGCACTTGCGCAGGATGGCCTCGGCCGCGCGGCCGTCGGCGCGGGCCTGGTATTCGGGGGAGAGCTGGGTTTGCATGTGATTCAGGCCATGCGACCTGGGTTGAAGATGCCGGCGGGATCGAAGGATTCGAGCAAGCGGGCCTGGATGCTTTGCAGTGCGGCGCTCTGGCTCTGGAAGCGGGGCACGCCCGGCGCGCCATCGGCACCAGCGCGGAACAGCGTGGCGTGGCCATTCACTGCGCTGGCCGCCGCACGCAACTCAGCGGCCGCCGAGGCCGGCGCCCACAACCAGCGTTGAGCGCCCTGCCACTCAATGAGCTGCGCATAAGGCAATGCCAGCACCGACGCCGTCTGCGGCACCGAGAGGCGCCACAGGCACGCATCGGGCGAGGGCGCGTCGAAGAAGGGCAGGCGCTGGTCGCGGCAAGCGTCCCAGTCGGGCCCGGCCTGTGCGTTGTCCATGCGGGTGCCGCTGGCCTCGCGCGCCATGCGTTCGCACGCCGCCTCCACCGCCGCCACCGCGCCACGCAGGCGCACGAACAGCAGCTCGGGCGCATCGGCCTGGGTGTCGTCCTTCACCCAGCACGAGGCGTTGATCGGCAGCGGCTGGCCGCCCCAGCGGTGCAGTTGTTCCAGGGCCTCGTGCTGGCCGAGCGAAAAGACCAGCGTGGCTTCGGCCAGCGCCACCGGCAACACCTTGAGGCTCACCTCGCTGATCACGCCCAGGGTGCCCATCGATCCGGCCATGACGCGGCTGACGTCGTAACCCGCCACGTTTTTCATGACCTGCCCACCGAAGGTGAGCAGCTCCCCGCGGCCGTTGATGAAGCGCGCGCCCAGCACGTAGTCGCGCACCGAGCCGGCGCTGGCCCGCGCCGGGCCGGCCAGGCCGGACGCCACCATGCCGCCCACGGTGCCGCCCCGGCCAAAGCGTGGCGGCTCGAACGGAAAACACTGGCCTTGCTCGGCGAGCAGCGCCTCCACCTCGGCCAGCGGCGTGCCGGCCCGCACGGTGATCACGAGCTCGGTGGGCTCGTAGCTGACGACGCCCGACCAGTCGGCGGTGGAGAGTTCGGCGCCTTGCGTCGGCGTTCCGTAAAACGATTTCGTGTCGCCGCCGACGATGCGCAAGGGCTGGCGGGCCGCGGCGGCTTCGGTGATCTGCTCGATCAGGTGGCTGGGGTGGTCGGTGGTGCTGGCTTGCATCCAATCGATGGTAGTCGCCGATCCTTCGCCAGACTTTGATTTTTTTGCACGGCAGGTTGCAAACGCGCTGGCTTACCGTGTGTGGCCGAGGCACATACCGGCGTTCGCCCGGCCCTTGCATTCGTGCTTGAGACGCCGCTCCCGCGCTGCGGGGCTTTCTTCCGAAGGGGCCTTGTGAAACGTCACCGAAGTGGCTTTGCGCTGGGGGTCGGACTTGCCGCCCTGCTCGGCCGCTTGAGCGGTGAGGGTGATCGCGGCACACAAGGCCGTCAGGATGCGGGACAAAGAAGCTCGGGTCATGGGTTCCTCCGGGTTGTTGCGCTGAAAACGCAGTAACTATAAAGAACTCAATGGGCGCAAAAAACCCGCGTGCCGGGCGGCAACGCGGGTTCAACTTCCACAGGAGATGCTCAGCAATCGCGCGGTGGGGGCCTTCGTTGAAGAACGGACCGCACCGCGCGTGAGACCTGCAGGGCTTAACGGTTGTAGGCCGTCTCGCCGTGGGACGAGATGTCCAGACCTTCGCGTTCCTGCTCTTCGGTCACGCGCAGGCCCACGGTCAGGTCAACCACCTTGAAGGCGATGAAGGAGACCACACCCGACCACACGATGGTGATCAGCACGGCCTTGGCTTGCGTCCAGACCTGGCCGGCAATGCTGTAGGCCTCGGGGGCCACCATGGCAACCGTCGTCCAGTCGGCCACCAGGCTCGGGCCACCCAGGTTGGGCGAGTTGAACACGCCGGTGAGCAGAGCGCCCACGATACCGCCCACGCCGTGCACGCCGAACACGTCGAGCGAGTCGTCCGCACCCAGCAGTTTCTTCAGGCCGTTGACACCCCAGAGGCAGGCGAAACCAGCGATCACGCCGATGACCAGTGCGCCACCCACGCCGACGTTGCCGGCTGCGGGGGTGATGGCGACCAGACCTGCAACGGCACCGGAAGCGGCACCCAGCATGGAGGCCTTGCCTTTGCCCAGCGATTCACCGATGCACCAGGCCAGCACGGCGGCTGCGGTGGCGGCCAGCGTGTTGATGAAGGCCAGCGCAGCGAAGCCGTTGGCTTCCAGAGCGGAGCCGGCGTTGAAGCCGAACCAGCCCACCCACAGCATGGCGGCACCGACCATGGTCAGCGTCAGGCTGTGAGGCGCCATCGATTCCTTGCCGTAGCCAATGCGCTTGCCCACCATGTAGGCGCCCACCAGACCGGCCACGGCCGCGTTGATGTGCACCACGGTGCCGCCAGCGAAGTCCAGCGCGCCCATCTGCCAGATGTAGCCGGCCTTGCTGTTCATGGAATCCACCACGTCGGCGGCGGTGTAGGCGTCAGGGCCCATCCAGTACCAGACCATGTGGGCGACCGGGGTGTAGCTGAAGGTGAACCACAGCGCGCTGAACAGCAGCACGGCGGAGAACTTCATGCGCTCGGCAAAGGCGCCCACGATCAGCGCGCAGGTGATGCCGGCGAACGTGGCCTGGAAAGCCGCGAACACGATCTCGGGGATCACGACACCCTTGCTGAAGGTGGCGGCGGGCGTGAAGGTGCCGGCGACGTTGTCCCAGGTTCCTGCGAGGAACAGGCGGTCAAAGCTGCCGATGAAGGCGTTGCCCTCGGTGAACGCCAGGCTGTAGCCGTACACGACCCACAGCACGACGATCAGCGAGAAGACCACCATGACCTGCATCAGGACCGACAGCATGTTCTTGCTGCGGACCAGGCCGCCGTAGAACAGGGCCAGGCCGGGAATCGTCATGAAGACCACCAGCAGGGTGGACACCATCATCCAGGCGGTGTCGCCCTTGTTGGGCACAGGAGCGGGGGCGGCTTCTGCGGCGGCAGGCGCTTCGGCCGGTGCAGCAGCAGCGGGGGCCGCGGCGGGAGCCGGTGCCTCTGCAGCAGGTGCAGCGGCTGCGGGCGCTGCCACGGCGGCGGGCGGCGCTTCGGTCGTGGTCTGCGCGGTGGCGTTGAGGCCGGCAAATGCCAGGCCCACACCCAGCAGCAGGGTTGCAATCAGTTTTTTCATGTCTGTGATCTTTCTTGTTCAGTGGCGATGATCAAAGCGCTTCTTTGCCGGTCTCGCCGGTGCGGATGCGAACCACCTGTTCGAGCGAGGTGACGAAAATCTTGCCGTCGCCGATCTTGCCGGTGCGGGCCGCACCTTCGATGGCTTCGATCACGCGATCGACCAGGTCGTCGGACACGGCTGCTTCGATCTTGACCTTGGGCAGAAAGTCGACCACGTACTCTGCGCCGCGGTACAGCTCGGTGTGGCCCTTCTGACGGCCGAAGCCCTTGACTTCGGTCACGGTGATGCCTTGCACGCCCATGCCGGAGAGTGCTTCACGCACTTCGTCCAGTTTGAACGGCTTGATGATGGCTGAAACCATTTTCATGCTGCTATTCCTCTTCTTGAACAGGAGGGTGATGAGACCGGATGGCCGACACCTGGGGGTGAAACGAGTTCGGTATGCCCGGGAGCAAACCAATCACGGTGAGCTGACTGCCGCATGGAAAACCACGCTTCGAATCAATCGCTTACAGGACCTAGCAGGGAATATGCCAACTTCGTGACCCCTACCCCGTGGGGTTCGTTGCTGCCGCGACCATTACAGTGGCCCGCGCGAGGCTTGAGCAGGCGCGCAAAGCCAACCCGCCGGCCTGCACCCTCTGGGTGCGCACCAAAAAAGTGCCCGCACGAAAAGCAGCCCGCCCCGGGCAATGGCGGCCGTGATGCACCGAAACAGGGAGTGAATCGAGATGAGTCTGTCTTTGGTGCGCAGCCGCGCCTTGCTCGGCCTGGACGCGCGGCCCGTGCAGGTCGAGGTTCATCTGGCCAACGGCTTGCCCAGCTTCACGCTGGTGGGTCTGGCCGACACCGAGGTGAAGGAAGCCCGCGAACGCGTGCGTTCGGCCATCGCCAACGCCGGTCTGGAATTTCCGTCCAACAAACGCATCACGGTCAACCTGGCGCCGGCCGACCTGCCCAAAGACTCCGGCCGGTTTGATCTGCCGATTGCCCTGGGCATCCTGGCGGCCAGTGGCCAGATCAGCGCGGCGCGCCTGGCCGACTGGGAATTCGCCGGTGAACTGTCGCTCGGGGGCGAACTGCGCCCGGTGCGCGGCGCGCTGGCCATGAGCCTGGCGCTGCACCGCGACGCCGGCGTTGACGCCACCAACGCCCGCCTTGTGCTGCCGCCGGGCAGCGCCGAAGAGGCCGCGCTGGTGCCACAAGCCCGGGTCTACCGGGCGAGGCATCTGCTGGATGTGATTGCCCGCTTCCTGCCCGAGAGCGCCGCCGCGTCCGAGCCGCCTGACGACGGCGGCTGGGCCCGATTGAGCGCCCAGGCCATTGCCCACACCGGGCACCCCACCGATCTGGCCGACGTAAAAGGCCAGGCCGCCGCCCGGCGCGCGCTGGAGATCGCCGCGGCCGGCGGGCACAGCCTGCTCATGCTGGGGCCGCCGGGCTCGGGCAAGTCCATGCTGGCCCACCGCTTCGCGGGTTTGCTGCCGCCCATGAGCACACTGGAAGCGCTGGAGTCTGCCGCCGTCGCCTCCCTGGCCAGGCGTTTCGAGCTGGAGCGCTGGGGCCAGCGCCCGACCTGCGCGCCGCACCACAGCGCCAGCGCGGTGGCCCTGGTGGGTGGCGGCTCGCCGCCCCGTCCGGGCGAGATTTCGCTGGCCCACCACGGCGTGCTGTTTCTGGACGAACTGCCCGAGTTCCCCCGCGCCGCGCTGGAGGCGCTGCGCGAGCCGCTGGAGAGCGGCCACATCCGCATCTCGCGCGCGGCCATGCAGACCGAGTTTCCGGCGCGCTTTCAGCTGGTGGCGGCCATGAACCCCTGCCCCTGCGGTTTTCTGGGCCACCCGACCCAGGCTTGCCGCTGCACGCCAGACCAGGTATCGCGCTACCAGGGCAAGCTCAGCGGCCCGCTGCTGGACCGCATCGACCTGCATGTGGAAGTGCCGGCCCTGCCGCCCGAGCACCTGCTGACCCACCGGATGGGCGAAGCCAGCGCCGCCGTGCGCGAGCGCGTGGTGGCCGCGCGCGACCGTTCGCAGGCCCGGCAAGGCATGGCCAACCAGTCGTTGGCCGGCCGGATGCTGGACCAGCACGCCCTGGCCGAACCCGCAGCGCTGCAGTTCCTGCACACGGCCGCCGCGCGCCTGTGCTGGAGCGCGCGCGGCACGCACCGCGCACTGCGCGTGGCGCGCACCATCGCCGATCTGGCGGGCGCCCAGGGCGTGAACGTCTCCCACGTGGCCGAAGCGGTGCAGTACCGGCGGGTGTTGAAGAAGACCGGCGCTTGAACGCGGTCGTCCTGTCATGGGGCAACTGGTAAGGTTTGCGGTTTCCCTTTCCATGCAGGAGACCGACATGACCTACCCCAACACCCAACTCTTCATCCACGGCCAATGGCGCGAGGCCGCCGCCGGCGAGACGCTGGCCGTGTTCAACCCGGCCACCGGCAAAGAGATCGGCCGCGTGGCGCATGCCCGCCAAGCCGACCTGGACCTGGCCCTGGACGCCGCACAAAAGGGCTTTGAAGTCTGGCGCGACAAGCCACCCATCGAGCGCGCCAAGGTCATGCGCGCTGCGGCTGCCTTGATGCGCGAACGCGCGGGCGCCATTGCCGCGCTGCTCACGCAGGAACAAGGCAAGCCGCTGGCCGAGGCCAAAGGCGAGGCCATGGCCGCAGCCGACATCATCGAATGGTTCGCCGACGAAGGCCTGCGCGTGTACGGCCGCATCGTGCCTTCGCGCGGCAACCTCGCCATGCGCCAGATGGTGCTGAAAGACCCGGTCGGCCCGGTGGCCGCGTTCACGCCGTGGAACTTCCCCATCAACCAGGTCGTGCGCAAACTGGCCGCTGCCCTGGCCACCGGCTGCTCCATGATCGTGAAGGCGCCCGAAGAAACCCCGGCCGCCCCCGCCGAGCTGGTGCGCGCGTTTGCCGACGCGGGCTTGCCACCCGGCGTGTTGGGTCTGGTCTACGGCACGCCGTCGGAGATCTCCAGCTATCTGATCGCGCACCCCGTCATCCGCAAGATCACCTTCACCGGCTCCACGCCGGTGGGCAAACAGCTCGCGGCCATGGCTGGCCAGCACATGAAGCGCGTGACCATGGAGCTGGGAGGGCACGCGCCGGTGATCGTGGCCGAAGACGCCGACGTCGCGCTGGCCGTGAAGACCGCGGGCGGTGCCAAGTTCCGCAACGCGGGACAGGTCTGCATCTCGCCCACGCGCTTCCTCGTGCACGAGAGCATTGCCAAAGAGTTCTCGGCCGCGCTGGTGAAGCACGCCGCCGGCCTGGCGGTGGGCGACGGCACGGCCGAGGGCACGCAGATGGGACCGCTGGCCAACCCGCGCCGTGTGACGGCCATGGCCGAGTTCACCAAGGACGCCGTGGAACGCGGCGCCACGCTGGCCACCGGCGGCGAACGCATCGGCGAGGCCGGCAACTTCTGGCAGCCCACCATCCTCACCGACGTGCCGCTGGACGCGCGCGTGTTCAACGACGAGCCCTTCGGCCCCATGGCCGCGGTGCGAACCTTCAAGACGCTGGACGAGGCCATCGCCGAGGCCAACCGCCTGCCGTTCGGCCTGGCCGGTTATGCCTTCACGAGCTCGCTGAAAAACGCGGACCTGCTGGCGCGCCGTGTGGAGGTGGGCATGCTGTGGGTGAACATGCCCGCCATGCCCTCGGCCGAAATGCCGTTCGGCGGCCTCAAGGACTCGGGCTACGGCTCGGAGGGCGGCCCGGAGGCAATGGAGGCTTACTTGAACGCGCGGTCGATTTCGATCATGAACGTCTGACAGCGCGCCGCCCGGCTCACCGGTTGGGGCCGAGGCGGTTCGTCAGCGCCACCACCAGCGCGCTCATGAAGAAAAACGCCTGCAACTCCAGGCGCCAGCCGCCGCTGGAAGCCAGGTCGAGAAAGTGGCCCATGTGCGCCAGGGCCACGGCAAACGCCATGTTGATCGCCATCACCAGCGCAGCCGGCACCACCCACACACCGGCGAGCAGGAACAGCGGTGCGATCAATTCACCGAGGTACACGCCGTAGGCGACGTAGCCAGGCAAGCCCCTGGCCACCAGCATGCCTTCGATGCCCCCCACACCGCCCATCACCTTGGCCCAGCCGTGAAAGATCATGAGGATGGCCAGGGTCCAGCGCAGCAGGAGGACGCCAGCGCGGGGGTGATCGAGGAGTGCGTTGAGGGTTTTCATGGAATGTTCAGATGGTTGAGAAGTCGCCTCGCGGCTGGGCGCTTTGTACATGAGCAGGTTCACACCAACCTAAAAGCAACATAAACTTGCATGTAATTAACGTTTTGACAAGTTTTAAGATGCCCAAGGCTTCACCTTCACTGCAAACGCTGCCTCCGGAAGCAGCCGCGGCGCTCGTTCGCCTCGGTGAACATCTCGCGTTGGCACGCGTGCGCCGACAGGAGTCGCAGCGAGCATGGGCGCAGCGCCTGGGGGTCTCGATCCCCACGCTGGCCCGGCTGGAGCGCGGTGACGCGGGCGTGAGCGCCGGCATTCTGGCCACCGCGCTCTGGATGGTCGGGCGCACGCAGGCGTTGGGCGATCTGGCCGCACCCGAGCAAGATGCCGGCGCACTGGAGCTCGACATCCGCGCCGCACGCCGCACCCGCGCCGTGCGCTCGCAGGCCTCCATCAGCGCGCGCCTGTCGCGCAAGCCGGGGTCGACATGAGCACGGCTTCTCCCTACATCGTGGCCGACACGCTTCACCTCTGGTACCTCGGCCGGCCTGCGCAGCCGGTGCGAGTGGGTTCGCTGCACCTGGTGATGGGTGGGCGCGGCGTGTCGCTGCGTTACGCGCCCGACTGGTTGCGCCAGGGATTTGCGCTCAGCGAAGACCTGCCCCTGATCGACCGCGAACACCTTCCCACCGAGAAGGACTGCGCCGCCGGTGCGGTGGACGACGCACGGCCCGACCGCTGGGGCGAGCGCGTGATCCGCCTGCTGTACCGCCCGCCGCGCCTGTCGCTGCTGGAACTGCTGTATTTCACCGGCGACGACCGCTTCGGCGCGCTCGGTGTTTCGACCTCGTCCGATCACTACCTGCCGCACGAATCACCGGCCTTGCCCCAGCTGGGCGATGCGCAGGCGCTGCACGCCCTGGTGCGCCGCGTACAACAAGGTGCATCAGTGGACGAGGTTGAGCGCCGACTGATCGCGCCGGGGGCCACCATGGGCGGCGCACGGCCCAAGGCCCTGGTGGACATCGACGGCCAGAGCTGGGTGCTGAAGTTCGGTGACGAGGCCAGCTCCTTTGAGGGCCTTCTGGAACACGCCAGCCTGACACTCGCAGCGTTGGCGGGCATCCGCGTGGCCACCACGCGCCCGGTGCCGCTGGCCAGTGGCATCGCCCTGGCCATCGAACGCTTTGACCGCGCGCAGGGCCAGCGACTTCACGCCCTCTCGGCCCACGTGGCATTGCGCGCAGCGGGCAGCGAACCCGGCTACCCCGCGCTGGCCCAGTTGCTGCGTCGGCGCGGTGTGGTGGCCGACGGCTTGTGGCGGCACGACATGCACGAGCTGTTTCGCCGGCTCGTGTTCAATATCCTGATCGACAACACCGACGACCACGAGAAGAACCACGTTCTGCTGGTGCAGGACACCCAGCAGTTGCGCCTGTCACCGGCCTTCGACGTGCTGCCCGCAGGTCAGGCGCTGGGCTACCAGTCGATGCACGTCGGGAAAGACGGCTCCGTCAGCCGCGTGGACAACGCTCTGTCGATGGCCGCCATGTACGGACTGGGTGATCGCGAGGCGCTTGATGAGGCCCGGCGCGTGGCGCGGGTGGTGGACGGCTGGCAGGCCCATTTCAACTCACTGGGCGTGAGCGCCGCCACCACCGCGCTGCTGGCCGATCAGATCGACCGGCCGTTCCTGCGCGAACAACGGCGCTCGCTTCTGAGCGCCTGATTCAAAGGTTCGGCGCCAGCCAGCGCTGCAGTTCTTTTTCGGCCACCGCGCTGCGCTGCGCGAGGTCGGCCAGCTGGTCGTCGCCGATCTTGCCCACGTTGAAATAAGTGCTCTGGGGGTGAGCCAGGTAGAAGCCACTCACGCTGGCGGCCGGTGTCATGGCCAGGCTTTCGGTCAGCGCCATGCCGATGTCTTCGCATTGCAGCAGCTCGAACATGGGGCGCTTGACCGTGTGGTCCGGACAGGCGGGGTAGCCCGGTGCCGGACGGATGCCCTGGTACTTCTCCTTGATCAACTCGTCGTTGCTCAGCGCCTCGTCGGCCGCGTAGCCCCAGAGGTCGGTGCGCACCCGGTGGTGCATGCACTCGGCCAGGCCCTCGGCCATGCGATCGGCCAGGGCCTTGAGCATGATGGCGGAGTAGTCGTCGTGGTCGTCGATGAACTGCTTTTCCTTCTTCTCCACGCCCAGGCCGGCGGTAACGGCGAACACGCCCACGTAGTCGTCGGCCACACCCTTGGGCGCCACGAAGTCGGCGAGACAGCGGCTGGGCCGCATCACGCCGTCCACCTCGAAGCGCTCCGCCTGCTGGCGCAGGCCGTGCCAGGTGAGCGCCACCTCGCGGCGGCTCTCGTCGGTGTAGAGCTCGATGTCGTCGTCATTCACGCTGTTGGCCGGGTACAGGCCCACCACCGCGCTGGCGCTGAGCCAGCGGCCTTCAATCAGACGCTGCAGCATGCGCTTGCCGTCGCTGAACACGCGCCGTGCTTCTTCGCCCACCACCTCGTCTTTCAGGATGTCGGGGAAGGGGCCGGCGAGGTCCCAGGTCTGGAAGAAGGGCGCCCAGTCGATGTACTTCACGATCTCGTTCAGATCGAAGTTCTTGAACACACGCTTGCCGATGAAGCGTGGCTTCTTCGGCTCGAAGTTGCGCCAGTCGATGGGGGTCTTGTTGGCGCGCGCCTTGGCCAGCGGCCACAGCGGCACCTGCTTCTTGTTGGCGTGCTGGGTGCGCACCTTGTCGTAGTCGGCGTTGAGCTCGGCGATGTACTGCGCCGCCTGGTCCGACAACAAGCCCTGCGCCACGCCCACGCTGCGCGAAGCATCAGGCACATAGACCACGGGGCCGCTGTAGTGCGGCGCGATCTTCACGGCGGTGTGCACCCGGCTGCAGGTGGCGCCGCCGATCAGCAGCGGGATCTGCTTCTCGCGGAAGTGCGCGTCCTTCTCCATCTCGCCGGCCACGTACTGCATCTCTTCCAGGCTGGGCGTGATCAGGCCCGACAGGCCCACGATGTCGGCACCCTCGGCCTTGGCCATGGCCAGGATCTCGTGGCAGGGCACCATCACGCCCATGTTCACCACCTCGTAGTTGTTGCACTGGAGCACCACGGTGACGATGTTCTTGCCGATGTCGTGCACGTCGCCCTTCACCGTGGCGATCACGATCTTGCCCTTGGGCTTCACGTCCGCGCCCGAGGCCTGCAGGGCCAGCTTCTCGGCCTCGATGTAGGGCAGCAGGTGCGCCACCGCCTGCTTCATCACGCGCGCGCTTTTCACCACCTGCGGCAAAAACATCTTGCCCTGGCCAAACAGGTCGCCCACCACGTTCATGCCGTCCATGAGCGGGCCTTCGATCACGTTGAGCGGGCGGCCGCCACCGGCCTCGATCTCGCGCCACATCTCTTCGGTGTCCTCGCTGATGAAGTCGTTCATGCCACGGACCAGCGCATGGCTCAGGCGCTCGCGGATCGGCAGCGCGCGCCACTCGTTTTTCTTGCTGTCGTCCTTGGCCGCACCCTTGGCGTTTTCCGCCACCTCCACCAGGCGTTCGCCAGCGTCGGCCCGGCGGTTCAGCACCACGTCTTCCACGCGCTCGCGCAGCTCGGGTTCGAGCTCGTCGTACACACCCACCATGCCGGCGTTGACGATGCCCATGTCCATGCCGGCCTGGATGGCGTGGTACAGGAACACGGTGTGGATGGCCTCGCGCACCGGGTCGTTGCCGCGGAAGCTGAACGACACGTTGGACACACCACCGCTCACCTTGGCACCCGGCAGGTGCTGCTTGATCCAGCGCGTGGCGTTGATGAAGTCGACCGCGTAGTTGTTGTGTTCCTCGATGCCTGTGGCAATGGCAAAGATGTTGGGGTCGAAGATGATGTCTTCCGGCGGAAAGCCCACCTCGTCCACCAGGATGCGGTAGGCCCGTTCGCAGATCTCGACCTTGCGCGCGTAGGTGTCGGCCTGGCCCTTTTCGTCGAACGCCATCACCACGGCGGCGGCGCCGTAGCGCTTGACCAGCCGCGCCTGGCGCTTGAACTCGTCCACGCCCTCTTTCATGCTGATGGAGTTCACCACGCCCTTGCCCTGCACGCAGCGCAGGCCGGCCTCGATGACGTCCCACTTGGAGCTGTCCACCATCACCGGCACGCGCGCGATGTCGGGCTCGCCGGCAATCAGGTTGAGGAACTTCACCATGGCGGCCTTGCTGTCCAGCATGGCCTCGTCCATGTTCACGTCGATGATCTGCGCGCCGTTTTCCACCTGCTGCCGCGCCACGGCCAGCGCCTGCTCGTACTCGCCGTTCAGGATCATGCGGGCGAAAGCCTTGGAGCCGGTGACGTTGGTGCGCTCGCCGACGTTCACAAACAGGCTGTCCGAACCAATGCGCAGCGGCTCCAGGCCGGAGAGCAGCATGGGCGGCACGGAAACGGAAGAGGAGGACAGGGAAGTGGAGACGGAGGACATGAGACTCACCAAGGCAGTGTGGGGACAACAGACTGTGGTGAGCGTCGTTTTGGGCCTGTTCGTGCCCACCCAAGCCTGACGCACGGTGGGGACCGTGAAAGTCCGCCGGCGCTGCAACGCTCCTTGAGAGGCCACGATTTTAACGCGCCAGGCCTCGCGGCAGGCCAACACCCGTTCGGGCTGAGCCTGTCGAAGCCCTGCATGCCAGCTCCGCGTGAGCCCTTCGACAGGCTCAGGGCGAACGGGTCTCTGGTGCGGCGCTCAACAGGCGATCTGGTGCGATGCTTGCTTGACCCTCCCCATGCCCCACCGCACCGACCCCGACCACACCGGCACCGACTGGCACGCCCAGGAGCTGCTGCTGATGCGCGAGGTGATGAAGCTGGTGGGCCGCAGCCTGGCGCCGGCCTTTGTGTTGCGCGAGATGCTGCACCTGATGAGCGAGCTGCTCGGCCTGAACCGCGGGCGCATGGTGCTGGCCGACCAAGGCCACCCCGGGCAGGCCCGCACGGCCTCCATCCGCCACGCCTACGGCCTCACGGCTGGCCAGGTGGCCAGCGGCGTGTACCGCTGGGGCGAGGGCATCACCGGGCGGGTGCTGCAAACGGGCCTGCCCGCCATCGTGCAAGACGTGGACGCCGAACCGCTGTTTCTGTTCCGCTGCGTACCGCGCAGCCAGCTGCCGCCGCAGACCGTGGCCTTCATCGCGCTGCCCATCGAGGTGAACGGCGCCACCATCGGCGTGCTGGCCTGCCACCGCATCCGCAGCCGCCAGCGCCATTTGAACGACGACCTGGCGGTGCTGCGCATCCTGGCCACGCTGGCCGGCCAGCTGCTGCAGCTGGAACAGTTGGTGGCCGAAGAAACCCGCCAGCTCGAAGAGCGCAACGCCGCCCTGGCCCGCGCGCTGGACACCAGCACCGCGCGCTATGGGCTCATTGGCCGCTCGCCCGCGCTGCTGCAGGCGCTGGGCGAGCTGGAGCGCGTATCGCAGTCGCAAGCCACGGTGTTGTTGCTGGGCGAGTCGGGCACCGGCAAGGAGCTGTTTGCCCGCGCCGTGCACCTGGCCAGCGGCCGGCACGACCAGCCCTTCATCAAGGTGAACTGCTCGGCGATTCCCGAGACGTTGTTCGAATCCGAACTGTTCGGCTACGAGCGCGGCGCCTTCACCGGCGCCAACACCGCGCGCCCGGGTTGGTTTGAGCAGGCTAACGGCGGCACCATTTTTCTGGACGAGATCGGCGAGCTGCCGCTGGCCATGCAAAGCAAGCTGCTGCGCACCCTGCAAGAAGGCACGCTGGTGCGCCTGGGCGGCACGCGCGAGCTGAAGGTGAATGTGCGCCTGGTGGCCGCAACCAACCGCGATCTCGCGCGCGAGGTGCAGGCCGGGCATTTCCGGCAAGACCTGTATTACCGGCTCAATGTGATCCCGATCCGCCTGCCCAGCCTGCGCGAGCGGCGCGAAGACATCCGCGCGCTCGCGCTGCATTTTGTGAACCGCGCCAACCAGGCGCACGAGCGCAACGTGCACCTGGCGCCCGAGGCCATGGCGCGGCTGGAGGCGCACAGCTGGCCCGGCAACATCCGCGAACTCGGCAACCTCATCGAGCGCCTGGTGCTGCTGACCGACCACACCCGCGTGACCGCCGTGGCGCTGGAGCGCTTCATGCCCGAGTCCTTGACGCCGCTGCCCGCCACGGAACCGCCGCCGGGCCTGCCCCTGCCCGCCGGCAACGTGCGCGAATACCAGAGCGCCCGTTCACACAGCACGCAGACCTTGAAAGACGCCCTGCTGCGCCACCATGGCAACCAGACCCAGGCCGCCCAAAGCCTGGGGCTCACGCTGCGGCAGTTCAGCTACCGGCTGCGCAAGGCGGGGCTGCGGTGAAGCGTGGGGTTGAGGGGTTGGACTGAGAGCCGGCGCAACGGATGTGTGACAGCATCGGCGCCATTGACCAAGACTTGCGAGACGCCGCCATGAAAACAATCGACGAGATGCTGAACCTGGCATTGCTGACCCCCGACGAGCACCAGCAAATCAGCAACTGGATTGCACAGGCCGATTCGCCCGACGAGATCTTGAAGATGCCGCCGCTGCTGTGGCGGGCGGTCGAACGCGCGAGCGCGGTCATGGGCATCGACGAAGACCTGCTGCGCCCGCCTGCGCTGGATGCTGATGGCGTCGTCAGCCAATAGGCGCTTATCCGGCGGGTGCCCGGCCCGTCCGGACCCGGCTAGTACTGGATGCTGGCCGAGATGGTGACCGAATATTCCTCGGGTGTGTACTTCTTGGGGTCCGCTGGTTCCAGCGGCATGAAGTTGGGCATCACGGACGCCACAGTTCGGCTGACCTCCCTCAATTTGTCGTGGAAGTCTTTCTGGGCGACCAGCAGGGTGGGCGAGGTGAAGGCGTAGGCGGTGTCCACCAGGTTGGGCCAGAGGGTCACGCTCTTGAAGAACATCTCCTGCGCCATTTCGGCCCGGTACAGGTCATCGGGGTGGCACACGTCCCCCACGAGTTTCACATCGGCACCGTCTGTTTTTTTCGTGGGTGGCGGAACCCGCAAACGCAAAAACTTCCAGGCCGCCAGCCGGGTGCCGGCGGGTCCGGGTTGCGGGCTCGTGATGTCGTTGTAAAAACTGTAGTGGTCGGCGGCGTGGGCCACCGTCACGTCCCACAGGTAGACGGCCATGGCCCTGGCCAGGGTATCGCCCTCGAAGATGGCTTTCCCGTCGGGAAAGCCGTGGAGCTGGGCGCTGAGGTAGTTCGCCCAGCGCTCGACATAAGGGTCGTTCGGGCTGGCCTTGAGGATCTCCCGGGCCACCACCGTGCAGAAGGTCAGAAACGGCTGGAAGTACAAGCTCAGGCAATGCCCGTAGTCGACGCTGTCGTCCATCCACGGCTTCATGTAGTTGTATTTCGGGTACCACCCCGCATGCCCATCGTAGCCGGCATAGCCCGCACCGAACAGGCGCTTGATCACCAGGCCCGTGGCGGTGAGCGGGTCGAACCAGGTGCCGGGTGGATCGCTGCTGAGGATGCCGTCGTCGGTCTCGAGCACCGCGTTGTCCACGGCCAGCGCGTAGGTGCTGTGAGGAAACAGCAGCTGGAACAGCGGGTGGTTGCGCGGCACCGCCGTCTTGGTGACGGCGTTGACCGAGTCCATGGGGAAATGCAAGGCTGGATGCCCCACGAACAGGCCGATGTAGGAGGCCGCTTGCAGGGCGTAAGCCTTGGCCAGGTTCCAGGCCGGATCGGCAGGGGTTACGGTCAAGACCATCTGGGCCGGGACGGTGACCTCGATATGGGAACAGGAAAACTGGTCGCCGTTGCGCTTGAAGATGGCATTGACCTGTCGGGCATAGGTGCCCGGCAGCGTGTCGTCCTCGATGAGGCGCATGGGGGCGAAATCCGCCACCCAGGTGTTGCCCTCCGTGTTTCTCAAGGACCGCACAAACACCGAGTTGGTCATCATGCGGACGAACTCGGCATCCGAAGGTATGGGCAGCTGACTGCCCGCCACCGCGTTGGCCGCCGCCCCACCGGGGTAGAACGTCAGGGTCTTGAAGTAGCGCGAACCGATCGCCTGGTTCCAGAGCAAGGTTTCTTCCGGCGGGACGTTCAGGATCTCGGGGGCCTGCTCCATCGGGTACGTCGGACTGGGCTGGGGCCAAGGACCCTTGCGGTGGTACAGAAAGTGGTCGGCTGCCAGTTCAGGCTGGTTCCAGAGCGTGTTTTTCAATTTCAGCATCCTTCAACGTGGAGGTCTGGCATCGACTGCGGGCTTGACCCGCTCGCCTGCGCCGCAGGGTTGCGCGAGGGCTGTGGCACCTCATAGCAAGGGACCGGCTCGGAAAACCCTTTCAGGCTCAACGCACCGACGCTCGTGACAGGCATCTCATCCTCGATCTCGCGAGCCACAACGCTTGATACGAGGATCTGGCCGGCATGCGCGTCTGCGCACAAACGGGCGGCCAGATTGGTCACATTCCCGATGGCCGCATAGTCGCGCCGACCCTCGAAGCCGATGGCGCCAATGGTGGCCATGCCCTGCGCAATGCCGATGCCCATGGCCAGGCTGTACCCGCGTTGCCCCCAGATTTCGTTGAGCCTCGAGAAATCGGCCTGCATTTGCATGGCCATGACGACCGCTCTTTTGGCTGGGTCGGAAACTTCCACCGGGTCGTTGAAGAAGATCATCATCCCGTCGCCGGCAAACCGCTCCAGCGTGGCTTCATGCTCAATCACCAGTTTGCCCATGGCCGCGTGGAACTCGCCCAGAATGCGCATGACTTCTTCGGCGCCATGCTTCACGGTGAATGCGGTGTAGCCCCGCAAATCCAGGAACAGGACGACGATTTCACGGTGGCGTGGCTGGTACAGCTCCTCGCTGGTGGCCGACAGCAGTTTGTCCGCCACCGCCGGGGAGAAGAACCGCCGCAGTCGTTCGAGCCGCTGCACCTGCGCGATGCGGGCAGACAAAGCCAGCGACAGCATGATGGCGTCGATCAGGATGCCGATGTCAACCGCTCTGAAGGTCCATTCCGAAAAGGGAAGCACGGACATCACGGTCAATGCGGTGAAGGTGGAACCCACGAGCCCGGCTGTGGAGGCGCACAGATAGAGCGCTGCCGCCTTGTTGCGCCGCTGCAGGGACAACCACCCCAGGGTGAATGCACCCAGCCCGAAGATGACCACCCAGGCAATCGCGCTGATGACATGCGCCCGGTAGCCGCCCAGCATGGTCACGAAGAACGACAGCACCAGGACAGCCAGAAGGCGCAGCGTCCAAACATGGGCCGCGGGAAGCTTGTTCTTGAGATCGAGAAAGACGAGGGCAAAGACCAGGCCGAAAAAGCTGTACACATAAATGACGATGGATGAGAACCATGCGTACAGCTGTGGAGACTCCGGCATCACCCAGCGGAAGGTATGCCCGTTGTAGGTGGCGTGCATGACCAGAAAGGCTGCCAGCCAGACGCAGTAGGCGAGGTAGGTTTTCTCGCGCGAAGTGAGAAACAGCATCAGGTTGAACAAGAGCAACGACAGCAGGCCGCCGTAGAGGAGGCCGAAGTACAAGGCCTCGGAAGCGGCCAGCCGCTCGAAGGCATCGCGGTCCAGCAATTCCATGCCGATGAAGAATGGGTCGCTGGTCGCTGCGCGCACGACCAGCGTGGCGCCACCCGGCGGCACCGTCAGGGAGAAATTGACCCTGCGAAATGCCTCGGCGCGCTGCGAAAACGGGACGCTGTCGCCGCCTGCCGCGCTCTGCGCAGCGCCGTTGGACGCGACCAGGGTGGCCTGGAGGTCGTCCAGCCAAATGGGGTTGAACACCAGCAAACGTTCCAGCGGTTGGCTTCCGCCGTTCTCCAGTGAAACAACAAACCAGTAGGCTGCCGAGCTGTAACCCGGGCTGAACACACCTTGGTCCAGCTTCTTTGCCAAGCCGTTGCGGGCCAGCGCCAGGACCTCGTCAACGGTGAGGTTGGCCTTCGCATCCATGACCATGGACGCCGACGGTGTCAGGGACACCCGGGCTTGAGACGCGTCCACCCGACGTTCGCCTGCCTGTCCGTCTTGCTCCGTTGCTGCTGCTGTCGGGGGCGGCACGAACCCGAATGCCAGCAATGCGAGTGATATGACGAAAAATCGAAATCGGAATCGCATGCGTGCCAGTTCGAGGCGGAAGGAGATGGGGCCTGTAGGTTGACTGGAATCCCGGGTTTTGTGCCATTGACCCATCCGTTTGAAAGGTTACTGATCGACACAGTGTTGACATTGTGTCGACACAGTGGTGTGGCCAGGACAGGGCCACCTCCAGCGCATTCCCCCAGCCAAACCCCGATAAACCCAGCAAATTCAACGCCCCGCGCGCCTGGACCCCCGTGCCCGACACCCTGGCACGTTGGTTGCGCTAGAGACCTCAGGCAATCCCGCCTTCCGCCACTTCCGCGAGGTCTCCATGAGCATTGAAGCCACCCTGATCGCCCCCGCCCAGCTTGCTGCGCAGCAGTCGTCCGAACCTGTCGTGGTCATCGACACGCGCGACGCGGATACCTTCGCCGCTGGCCACATTCCCGGCGCCGTGAACCTGCGTGAGGTGTTCACGTACCTCGCCACTTCCACGCCAGAGGGTTTGCAATCCCTCAAGGCCACGTTTGCCGACGCGCTGGGCGCGGCTGGTTTGTCGGGCAAGGAAACGGCGGTGTTTTACGAAGACGCGATGAACAGCGGCTACGGCCAGTCGTGCCGCGGTTACTACCTGCTCACCTGGCTGGGCTACCCCAAGATCAAGGTGCTCAACGGCGGCTTCAGCGCCTGGAAGGCCGCGGGCCTGCCCATCTCCACCACGGCCGTGGCGCCCACGCCCGCCACCTTCCCCACCGATCTGCCCACGTCTGACGTGATGCTCACGCAGGACGATGTGAAGGCCGCGCTGGGCACCGACACGGTGTTGCTCGACGTGCGCGACATCGACGAGTGGATCGGCGAATCGTCGTCGCCCTACGGCAAGGACTTCGCACCCCGCAAGGGCCGCCTGCCCGGCGCCAAGTGGCTGGAGTGGTACCGCTTCATGAAGCCTTCCGCGCAAGGCCCGGTGTTCAAGACGCCCGACGAGGTGAAGGCCGAGTGCGCCACCGCCGGCATCACCACCGACGACACCATCTACCTCTACTGCTTCAAGGGCGCGCGCGCGTCCAACACCTTCCTGGCGCTCAAGCAGGCCGGCTTCTCGGATGTGCGCATGTACTTCGGCTCGTGGAACGAGTGGTCGCGCGACGAGAGTCTGCCGATCGAGACCGGCCTGCCGCTGGCCAAGTCCACCAAGAAGCCTGCGCTGGCGCTCGCCGCCTGACACCTTCTCCCCCGACCCTGAACACCTGGAGACACCATGTCCGCTACCGACACGCTTGAGCCTGTGACCACCGTGAAGGCTTACCTGCGCCCCATCGACAGCGAGGGCCTAGCGGCCTTCGCGGCCAAGGGCAAGGCCAACCCCGCCAGCCGTGGCACCAACAAGGTCCACACCGTGATGGAGGGCCAGTACCGGTCCCTGTCCACCGTGGGCAACCACGCGCCGGTGGTGGTGGACGAACCGCTGCACCTGTTTGGCCAGGACACCGCGCCTGCCCCCGGCGAGATCGCGTTGTCGGGCCTGGGCGGGTGTCTCGCGGTGGGCATCACGGCGGTGGCCACCTGGAAGGGCGTGAAGCTCAGCAAGCTCGAGGTGTTCATGGAAGGCGACATTGGCAACCCCGCTGCGTGGGGCGCTGGTGGCGCGCTGGAGAAGACGCCGGCGGAGATGGGTTTCCAGGCGATCCGGGTGAAGGTGCTGGTGGAAGGCGACGCGCCGCGCGAGGTGCTCGACGAGATCGTGCAGCACGCCAATTTCTACTCGCCGGTGGCCAACACCATGCGCAATCCGATTCCGTTCGAGATCGCGCTGGCCTGAACCCTTCCTGACTCGGGCTGGGCTTCGACAGGCTCAGCCCGAACGGGAATTTCCGTTCGCCCTGAGCACCCCCTCCGTTCGCCCTGAGCCTGTCGAAGGGCTTACCCACCTGTTGGAGCTTGAATGAACCCGAATGATTTGCCTCGCGAGCTGACGCAAGAGACCTCGGCCAACACGCTGCTGGCCGCGGTGCGCGAGGTGGCGCAGGGCCCGTTGGCGGCGGTGGTCGAGTCCATCGACCGCACCGGTTACTACCCACGCAGCGAGCTGCAGCAGCTCGCCGCCCTGGGGGCCATGAGCGCGCACCTGGACGGCGACGCCGGACCGGGTGACTTCGGCCTGTCGATCCGCGCCATGGCCGAGGCCTCGCGCGTGTGCGGCGCCACCGGCTTCATGATGTGGTGCCAGGCGGTGTGCGGCCTGTACATGCAGCAGTCGGGCAACCCCGCTTTGAATGGCGAGGTGTTGATGGCCCATGTGCGCGGCGACACGCTGGGCGGCACGGCCTTGTCGAACCCCATGAAGAGCTACGCGCAGATCGAGAGCCTGCTGCTCAAGGCCACGCCGGTGGAAGGCGGCTACCTTGTGAACGGCTCGCTGCCCTGGGTCAGCAACCTCGGACCCGACCACAGCTGCGGCGCCATTGCCGCGGTGGTGAACGGCGACGAGCCCATCGGCCGCGAGGTGATGTTTCTGCTGCGCTGCGGCGCGCCGGGCGTGGAGCTGCGCGAGTGCCCGAGCTTCTCGGCCATGGAGGGCACGGGCACCTACGCCCTGCGCCTGAAAGACCATTTCATTGGCGCGAACGATTTGATGGCCGACGCCGCCAAACCGTTCATTGCCCGCATCCGTGCGGCCTTCGTCATGCTCCAGTGCGGCATGGCGGTGGGTGTGACACAGGGTGCGATCGACTCCATCTGGGAAGTGGAGGCGCAGCTGGGCCATGTGAACCAGTTTCTGGAAGACCGGCCCGACGCATTGCAGGCCGAGCTGGACGCGCTGACCGCCCGTGTGATGAAGCTGGCCCAGACGCCCTACAACCCGTCGGTGGAGTTCTTCATCGACGTGCTAGACGCACGTGCCCACGGTGCCGAACTATCTCTGCGCGCGGCGCAGTCGGCCCTGCTGCACCAGGGCGCGCGCGGCTACCTCATGAGCTCGGCCGTGCAACGCCGTGTGCGCGAGTCGCACTTCGTGGCCATCGTCACGCCCGCCATCAAACACCTGCGCAAAGAGATCGCGCGGCTGTCAGCCGAGGTGATGCCGGCATGAGCACCGATCCCTCCATGCCCCTGCCCACTCCACCGTTCGGGCTGAGCCTGTCGAAGCCCCTGCCAACCGCCGTGGAGAGCGCCCTCGCGCCCTGGCAGCAGTACATCTGCGACGCCTGCGGCTACATCTACAACGAAGCCGACGGCGACCCCGACGGCGGCCTGGCTCCGGGCACGCGCTACGCCGACATCCCCGACGACTGGGCCTGCCCGCTGTGCGGCGTGACCAAGGCCGACTTCACGCCCTACACACCACCCAGCCGGGATGCCCTGCGCGCCGGCCTCGCCCACAGCGCGCCAGTGGCCCCGCGCGGCGCGGCGGGCGTGGTGATCGTCGGTGCCGGTCGCGCTGGCTGGCAGATGGCCGAGGCGCTGCGGGCGCTCGACGCCCGCCTTCCGATCACCGTGGTCACGGCCTGCGCGGGCGACGTGTACGACAAACCCATGCTGTCCATTGCCATGGCTCGCCGCACCGCACCGGATGCGCTGGTGAAGGAAAGCGGCGCGGCCGCAGCGGCGCGACTGAACGTGCGCCTGCTCAGCCACACACACGCCGTGCGCATCTGCGCCGACACGAACCAGCTGCGCACCACACGCGGCGTGCTGCGCTTTGACCGGCTGGTGCTGGCCCACGGCGCGCAAGCCGCCCTTCCGCCCACGCTGCCGGCAGCGCTGTGCTGGCGCATCAACCACCTGGCCGCGTACCAGAAGCTGCGCGCCGCACTCGGCAAGGTTGACGAGACAGGGCCCCAGGACATCGCCATCGTCGGCGCCGGCCTGATCGGCAGTGAGCTCGCCAACGACCTCGCGCTCGGCGGCCACCGCGTCACCTTGCTCGACGTGCAGACCGAACCCCTGGCCCGCTGGAGCGCCGAGGGCGCAGGCAGCCAACTGCTTGACGCCTGGAAGGACCTGACCATCCGTTTCGTGGGCGGCGTGCAAGTGGCGCAACTGGAGCAGGTGGCGGGCCGCTACCGCATCACCACCGCCTGCGGCCAGCGCTTCGCCGCCGACCAGGTGATCGCCGCCGCCGGCCTGGCCACGCCGCCGCGCCTGGCGCAGAGTGCCGATCTGTTGTGGGACAACGGCATCGCCGTGGACCCGGCGAATCTCAAGACCAGCAACGAGCGCATCCACGCCATGGGCGACTGCATCGCCGTGAACGGCCAGCCCAGCCGCTTCATCGAACCCATCGCCCGCCAGGCGCGCGCGATTGCCGCCGACATCTGCGGCACCACGCCCGCGCCCTATGAACCGCGCGCGGCGGTGGTGCGGGTCAAGACGACGTCGCGGCCGCTGACCTTGCATTGAGCGGCATCTGTCAATCGGCAGGCCAGTCTGCGAAAACCAGTGCCCGCCGCAGCGATGCCAACACGGCCACGCGCGGCAGCGCTGCATCCAGTGCAGCTTGATTGAAATGGCGCCACACCGTCGGATCGTGGGCAGCGCCGCCGAAGCGGTTCTCGAAGTCCTGCTTGAGCTGAGCGGTGTTTCTGTCCTGCACAGGGCCGTGATGGACGCTCAGCAACACCGCTTCCAGGCAAGGCTCACAGGACGCGACATGCACTCGGCTCTTGCGGGCCGAGGCCCGTGTCTTGTCGTTCCAGTCGGCGTCGGTGTCCAACAGGGCAACCACCAAGTCGTAGGCCGCGTTGCGCGACTGGCGCAGGGCGACATCCACCACGTGCGCGGCACCCTTGCCACGCGCGTTCTTGATGGTGACCATGACGCCCGATCCGCGCTGCACATAAAGGCCCTTGAGGTGCTGGAGGAACAACACCTCGGCGTCGCCCTCACCCACTACCAGCACAGTGCGCACCACCTGGCGCCGGCGCCTCTCACCCCTCATAGCTGCGGCACAGCTCCGTAGGCGCCCGCCATGTACTTCGCATACAGGTTGTCGTCGCTGCGGATGCCTTCCACGCTGTCCAGTCGCCAGGCGCTGCTTTGGTTGTCCTCGCTCTTCTCCACGAGCGTGACTTGTGATTTGTGAAGGATGTTCAGCACCTCCATGGCGTGGCAGGTGAACAGCAGCTGGCCACCATGGGGGTTGGTCACCGGACTGGCAAACAAGTCCAGGATCGGTTCGAGCATGTGCGGGTGCAGGTCGTTCTCGAACTCGTCGATCACGGCCAAGCCGCCGGTGGCCAGCACCGGAAGGAGTCGGGACAACAACACCAGTGCACCCTGCGTGCCACTGGACTCCAGCGCGAAAGGCAACTCGAACGAAACATGGCCTGCAGCCCGATGGATACCGAAAGGCAGCCAGAACTTGCTCGTCTTGCCATCGGACTGGACTGTTTCAACTTCGCGAACCTGCACATCGCTCAAGCCCAGGTCCCAGGCCGACAACAGGCGCACCAGTTGTTGCCGCTGGGCCTCCTCGGTGGCGAAGTGCGTGGCCGCCTGGATCAACTGGCTGGCGTCGTTCACCATGCGGCCATATTGGTGAATGTTGCTCCAGATCTGGCTGCCAGCCAGCCGCTGTGCCAGCGGCACGCCGTATTGCGCGGCGGTGGCGATCAGGGACGCGTTGGGGCGCACCTTGCGCGCTTCTGAAGGCGCAAAGCCAAAGTCCTGCTGCTTGATGTCGTACGCCTGAGTGGCCTCGTTCCAATCGCGCACGAACACATAGCGCATGCGCTCGTGCCGCGCGTAGAGCGCTTCGTGCAACACGCGCTGCGGCGTGCAGCGCAAGGTGTAGCGCATGAGCTGGCCATCCACATCCAGCTCCACCTCGAACTCGGAAGGCTCGCCCGCTGTTGCCGCATGCGGTTGAAAAGGAAGCGCGGCTGCTGGATCGGATGCAAAGGAGTGGCTGGCAAACCAGTGCAAAAACAGGATCGGTTTGAGCAGAGCGGTTTTGCCGCTGGCGTTGGGGCCAATGACAGCCATCACGCGGCTCACCCGCTCACCCGAACTGGCCAGATGCGACCAGACGGCCTGCGGCACTTTGCGATCAAGCAGCCACGACACCTCGGCGCGCTCGCGGAAAGACTGGAAGTTGGAGAAGGCGTAACGGTGCAACATATCGTCATTAAACCTCATTTCAAACGATTATTTGTATGAACTTTGGTTTATCAACCATAGTAGGCGATTTCAACTTTGACCGGCACACCCCTGGGTGCTCCTGTTCATTCTTTCGAATGCACCTGCGCCAACGCCAGGATCACCTCGCGCACCAGCTTGCGCTGCGGTGCCGGCAGGCCCAGGAAGGCGTCGAACACCTCGCGTTCCTGGTAGCTCACGCCTTCGTCCCAGCGTTTGCGGCTCTCCTGCACGCGGTGGCGCACGGTCTGGCCGAAGCGCAGCACCTCGGGTTCCACCCGCAGGATCTCGGCCAGCACCAGCAGCTTGTCTTGCGCGGGAATCGCCTCGCCACGCAACCAGCGTGACACCGCCTGGAACGACACCGAGCGCCCCCAGTAGTGCGCGTTGAAGAGGTTCAGCAGCACACCGGGGCGCTGCTCCAGGCCGGCGGCCGCCATGGCATCGCGCAGCCGCTGGGCGAATTCGAGCTTGTGTTCCATGCATCGAACGCTAGTTTTCGGCCGCCTTTGGAATCAACTTCGTGTTGTATGCTGAATTCACTTGTTGATTGACTTATTCACCCAAAACCACAACCGTCAGGAGGACAACATGAACCCAGCCGTGTCGCCGCGCGTCACGCCCACCACCGCTGCGCTGCTGCAATGGTGGTTCGATCCACCGTGCACGCAGGCCCGGGCCGGCCTCGGATTTCACGACGAGCAGCGCCGCGAGATCCTGCGCACGATCGCGGCACACGAGGCGCTGGATGGCGATGCGCCCCCGCGCGAGCGGCCGGTGCATCGCGTGGCCCTCTCCACCGGCATCGACCAGATCCGGGTGCTGTTGGCCCTGCTGGTCTGGCAGCTGCTCAACCACCGCGACGCGCTCGCGGCGGGCCTCGACGACCCGCGCTTCACGAGCCACTTCATTGCCGTGGCGCACCACGCCCGCGCCCGCGACCGCCTGTTCGCCACCTTCAGCGGCCAGCCAGTGCCGGGCAGCCACGGCGCGCGCGACTTCGGCACGGCTGGCCTGGTGCGGCTGGCCGAACTGCTGATCCCCGGCCACCGACGCGACGAGGTCTACGGCTTCGTTTGCGCCCACGTCTGCAGCGGCGCGCAGTTCGTGCGCCAGCCGGTGAGCGACGGTGTGATCGCCATCAGCGACGGCCGCCTCGAAGCGCTGGAGTGCCTCGCGCGCCTGCCTCGGGTGATGGTGTTCGACGACGAATCACACCCGCCCCACTGGGCCCGTGGCATAGGCGGCGTGACCAGCCCGGCGTGGCGCCAGCACCTGCGCCGCATCGCCTCAAGCCGGGACGAGCTCTGCGCCCAGGTGGTGTTCTCGCAGGGCGCACACAGGGAAGCTGCGGAGCCCAGTTGGCTCTGAGCACCCTCAGGCGTTGGCGCCTTGCACGTGCAAGGGAATCACGCGGCGCGCCGGCTTCTCGGCGCGAGCCCGCAACTGCCCACACCCGCCCTCCACGTCCTGCCCCGCCGACTGGCGCAGCTTGGTGAGGATGCCGCGGCGGTGCAGGCGGCGCGCTATCTCCTCGGCCTGCTCCCGGCTTGGGCGCTGGTAGGGCAGGTCGTCCACGGTGTTGTACGGAATCATGTTGAGGATGGCGTGCTTGCCGTGCAGCAGGCGCACCAGCCCATCGATCTCGTCGTCGCCGTCGTTGATGCCGGCCAGCAGCGTCCACTGGTACTGGATGGGATAGCCTGTGGCACGCGCGTAGCGCTCACCGGCCTCCACCAGCGCCTCGGGTGTCATGCGCGGGGCGCGCGGCAGCAGCTGTTCGCGCAAGTCTGCTTTGGTGGTGTGCAGCGAGAGCGCCAGCGCTGGCTTCACGCGGGCCTGCGGCAAGGCTTCGAACACACGCGGGTCGCCCACGGTGGAGAACACCAGTTGCTTGTGGCCGATGTTGCCCACAGTGCCCAGCAGGTCGATGGCCTCCATCACGTTGTCCAGGTTGTGCGCGGGCTCGCCCATGCCCATGAACACCACCTTCTTCACCGGGCGCAGCGTTCGCGCCAAGGCCACCTGCGCCACGATCTCGGCGCTGCCCACCTGGCGCACCAGGCCGCCCTGCCCCGTCATGCAGAACACGCAGCCCACCGCGCAACCCACCTGCGTGGACACGCACAGGCCGTCGCGCGGCAGCAGCACGCTCTCCACTGTCTGGCCGTCGGCCAGGGCCAGTAGCAGGCGCGCCGAGCCATCTTCGCCCGGGTGTTCGGATTGCAGCACCGCCAGGCCCGCGAGCTCCTCGGTCAACGCCGGCAGCGCCGCCACCAGCGTGGCCGGCAGGAAGTGCGACACCTCGCGCCGGCCCGCGTCCTGCGGCAAGGCCTGCGACCACAGGCGCAGCACGCGCTGCGCGTGGCGCGGATTGGCGCCCAGGGCGCTCAATCGTTGGCGGATGTGTTCTATACGCATGGGGAGCGAAGCTTACAGCCGGGACATCCCCCGTTCGGGCTGAGCTTGTCGAAGCCCTTGCGCGAACCTTGCTTGCAGGACTTCGACAAGCTCAGCCCGAACGGAGACTTTGGCCCGTTACCGTTCAAACAGGGCTGATAGCGCAGGCCCAGCCTCGTCGATGAAATGCCGCAGCTTGGGCGGCACGAAACGCTGGCCCGGGTAGACCAGGTGGATCGGATCGGTGCGCGCGTACCAGCCCGGCAGCAGCGGCACCAGGTGCCCGTGGCCGATCTCGCGGCGGCACACGTAGTCGGGCAGCAGGGCCACGCCCTGGGCATCGAGCGCGAGCTGGCGGATGAGGCGCATGTCGTTGGCTGCAAAGGCACAACGCAGCGGCACCTGCGCGCGGGTCTTGCCGCGCGAGAGTGTCCAGCTGTCGCGCCCCAGTGGGCTGAAACACAGCGTGGCGTGCTGCGTGAGGTCTTTCGGTGTGCGCAGTGCCGGCGCGCGCGCCAGGTAGTCGGGGTGGGCAAATGGGGCCCAACGCGCCTGGCCGATCAGGCGCGCCACGAGGCTGGAATCGGCCAGCTCGCCGGCGCGCAGGGCGAGATCCAGCCCCTGCGCCACCAGGTCCAGCCGGGCGTCGGAAAACACCAGCTCCACCGCCACGCCCGGGTGGCGTGCGCGGTAGCCGCTGAGGATGGCGAGCAGCTGGTCGTCGCCCATGTCGATCGGCAGCGTGATGCGCAGCAGACCCTGGGCATCGTGTTTGCCGGCATCGAGCTGCGCCTCGGCCTGCAAGATGTCTTCAAGCCCGCGCGCGGCCTGCGCCAGGTAGGTCTGGCCCGCTTCGGTCAGGTGCAGGCGGCGGGTGGTGCGCTGCAGCAGCGTCACACCCAGGCGCTGCTCCAGCCGCGACACGCGCACGCTCAGCGTGGAGGTGGGCATGCCCAGCAGCCGGGCGGCGGCGCTGAAGCCACCGGCCTGCGCCACGCGCACGAACACCAGCGTGTCGTTTAGGTCCATGGCTCGATCTTTCATCTCATTGAAAAATGATTTGTGATCTTACCGACTTATCACGATCGCGCAGGCCCGGTACAGTGCGTCTTCACCAAGGAGAACACCCCATGAAAACCGTGTCTTTCATCCAACGCAGCGCCGGCGGCCACTGGGTAGGTGACGGCTTTCCGGTGCGCAGCATGTTTTCGTACAACGACCGGCCCGAGCGCTTCTCGCCGTTCCTGATGCTGGACTACGGCGGCCCCACGCGCTTCGAGCCCACCACAAAGCAACGCGGCGTGGGCCAGCACCCGCACCGCGGCTTCGAGACCGTGACCATCGTGTACGACGGCGAGGTCTCGCACCGCGACTCCAGCGGCGGTGGCGGCACCATCGGCCCCGGTGAGGTGCAGTGGATGACGGCTGCCGCCGGCATCGTGCACGAGGAGTACCACGGCGAGCGCTTCGCCAAAACCGGCGGCGCGTTCGAGATGGTGCAACTCTGGGTGAACCTGCCGGCGCGCGACAAGATGGCCGCGCCGGGTTACCAGGGCATCACGCGCGAGCAGATTCCCGAGGTCGCGTTGCCAGATGTCAACGGGGTGGGCGCCGGCACGGCGCGCATCATCGCGGGCGAGCTGCTCGGCGCAAAAGGCCCGGCCCACACCTTCACGCCCATGCAGGTGTGGGACCTGCGCCTGAAGGCCGGCCACACCGTGACCCTGCCAGCCGCGGCGGGCCACACCACGGCACCGCTGGTGCTGCGCGGACGGCTGCGGCTGGACAATGGTCAGGAGGTCGTTGCGGCCAACCTGCCCGTGTTCTCGCGCGACGGCGAGGACGTGACGCTGGAGGTGCTGGAAGACAGCACCGTGCTGTGGCTGAGCGGTGAACCGATCAACGAACCGGTGGTGGGCTATGGTCCGTTCGTGATGAACACAGAGGCCGAAATCCACCAGGCCTTCACGGACTTCCAAAGCGGCAAGATGGGCCGCATCACGGCCGAGGCCTGAACAGGAGAACACGATGCTGGAGATGGTGATCACCGCGCGCGCTGCCGACCTGGGCCACGGCCTGAAAGTGCGGCGTGTGCTGCCCTATGCCAAGCGCCGCATGGTCGGCCCGTGGATCTTCGTGGACCACGCCGGGCCGGTGACCATCGCGCCCGAAGACACGCGCGCGGCCGACGTGCGCCCGCATCCGCACATCGGCCTGTCCACCGTGAGCTATTTGCTCAGCGGCCAGGTCCATCACCGCGACAGCCTGGGCGTTGACCAGCTCATCAACCCGGGCGACGTGAACTGGATGACGGCCGGGCGCGGTATCTCGCATTCGGAGCGCTTCACGCACCCCGACTCGTTTGCCGGCGGCGGACTGGAACTCATGCAGCTGTGGGTGGCCCTGCCCGAGAAGGACGAAGAGACCGACCCGGCCTTCACACACTACCCCGCGGCCAACCTGCCGGTGCAGGAGCGGGACGGCGTGTGGATGCGCCTGATCGCCGGTGAGGCCTACGGCATGAAGAGCCCGGTGAAGACGCATTCACCGCTGTTCTACCTGCACACCGAATGGCAGAGTGGCGCCAGCCTGGCCTTGCCCGGCGGTTACAGCGAGCAGGCGTTGTACGTGGCGCGCGGCGAGATCGAACATGCCGGTGAAACCTATGAGCCCGGTCAGTTGCTGGTATTCGGCAACGACACCGACGCGGTGATCACCGCGCGCACCCAGAGCACGCTCATGGTCTTTGGCGGCGAGCCGCTGGGCGAGCGCCATGTCTTCTGGAACTTCGTGTCCTCGCGCAAGGAGCGCATCGAGCAGGCCAAGGCCGACTGGGCGGCGGGGCGTTTTGCGCTGCCGCCCGACGACAACCAGGAATGGATTCCGCTGCCGGGCTGACCGGCGTTCAGGCCCGCGCCAGCAAGCGCCCCACGCTGGCCAGCGCTGCCTCCCGCGTAGCGGCATCGGTGGCGCTCTCCGCCAGGTAGGCCGTCACGATCAGGGGCGCGCGCTGCGGCGGGAATGCGATGCCGATGTCGTTCGCATCGTCCCCGGCTGTGCCGGTCTTCTCACCCACACGCCAGCCGGCCGGCACACCGGCCCGCAGGTGCGTGCCGCCGGTGGTGTTGGCCAGCAGCCATTGCAGCAGCCGCTCGCGCGAGGCCGGTGCCAGTGCATCGCCCAGCAGCAGCTTGTGCACCGTGTGCGCCATCGCGCGCGGCGTGGTGGTGTCCAGCGGTTCGCCGCTGGCGGCGCGGCGGTTCAGTTCGGGCTCGGTGCGGTCCAGCCTTGTCACCGTGTCGCCCAGCCGGCGTGCGAAGGCGGTGAGCGCCGCCGGGCCGCCGTAGCTGGCGAGGATGAGGTTGGCGGCGGTGTTGTCGCTGGTGGTGATGGTGGCCTCGCACAGCTGGGCCAAGCTCAGGCCCTCGCCGCCCACGTGCTTCTCCGTCACGGGCGACCACGGCACCAGGTCCTGCTGGCGGTAGCGGATGCGCCGCTCCAGCGATTCCTCGCTGCGATCCGCGCGGGCCAGCACCAGGGCGCTGGCCAGCAGCTTGAACGAACTCAGCATGAGGAAGCGCTCGTCCGCACGCCAGCCGTGTTCGCGCCCGGTGGCGGTGTCGATGATGTGCACGCCCAGGCGACCGCGGGCCGTGGCCTCGATGTCGCGCAGACCATCCTGCAGGGTGGTCGCGTCCGCCCACGCATTTTTGAAGGGGAATGCGCTCAGGCCGCACAGCAGCCCGGCGCCAGGGGTCAGAAAGAAGGTGCGTCGGTCCATAGGGGTGTTTCGTTGAGGCAAGGCCTGCATCGTAGGCAGTGTGACGCCCGGATTCAAACAGGAATAATCAAGGACCGACCACAGAAAAACTTGGGGACGTCATGGACCTGCCACTCAATGCCTTGCGCGCCTTCGAGGTGTCGGCGCGGCACCTGAGCTTCACGCGCGCGGCGCAGGAGCTGCACCTCACGCAGACCGCCGTGAGCCAGCACGTGAAGAACCTGGAACAGCGCCTGGGCAAGCCGCTGTTCCGGCGCGTGCCGCGCGGGCTGGCCCTCACCGACGAGGGCATGGCCCTGCTGCCGACGCTGGTGGACGCGTTTGCGCGCGTCTCGGCCACGCTGGAGTCATTCAAGGGCGCGCACAAGCGCGAGGTGCTGTCGGTCGGCGCGGTGGGCACCTTCGCCGTGGGCTGGCTGCTGCCGCGCCTGCGCGAGTTCCAGGCACGCCACCCCTTCGTGGAGTTGCGGCTGTTCACGCACAACAACCGCATCGACCTCGCGGCCGAGGGGCTGGACTGCGCGATCCGCTTTGGCGACGGCCAGTGGCCCGGCATGCAGACGCGGCACCTGCTGGACGCGCCGCTGGCTCCCGTGTGCGCGCCATCGTTGGCCCACCGCATCCGCGCGGTGGCCGACCTCGGGCGCGAGACGCTGTTGCGCTCCTACCGTTCTGACGAATGGACGCAATGGTTCTACGCCGCAGGCGGGCGGCCACCGCTGCTCACCGGGCCGATGTTCGACTCCTCGCTGGTGCTGGCCGACGCCGCGGCCCAGGGCGCGGGCGTGGCCCTGTTGCCGCTGGCGCTCTTTGGCCGCGACCTGCAGAGCGGGCGGCTGGTGCGCCTGTTCGACGTGGACGTGGACGTGGGCGGCTACTGGCTCACGCGCCTGAAGACAAGGCGCAAGAGCGCGGCCATGAAGGCATTTCAGGAATGGATGGAGCTGCAGACTCCAGGGGCGCCGCCGCTATGAGCGCGGCGCGGCGGGAGCTCAATACTGCTTGTAGGGCAGGAACTTGCCGGAGAGCACCACATTGACGCGGTCGCCCTTGGGGTCGGCCTGGCGCTGGATGTCCATGCTGAAGTCGATCGCGCTCATGATGCCGTCGCCGAACTCTTCGTGGATGAGTTCCTTGATGGTCGTGCCGTAGACGCTGACGATCTCGTACCAGCGGTAGATCAGCGGATCGGTGGGCACGGCTGTGGGCAGCGAGCCCTTGTACGGCACGACCTGCAGCCACTTCTGCTCTTCCACCGACAGGCCAAAGATCTTGCCGACCACCTTGGCCTCGGCGCCGGACGCCGTCATCTGGCCCAGGCACAGCGCCGTGGTCCATTCCTTGGACTGGCCGACTTTCTTGGCCACGTCGGCCCAGCTGATGCCTTTGGACACCTTGGTGGAGATGATTTTTTCAGTGATGTCGAGTCGGTTCATGGTTGCCTCGTTGCTGTGTGGTGAAGGAAAAGTGAGAAGGGAATCAGTGCGCTTTCGCGCGGCTGACCAGGAAATCAACGATGTGATTGCGCAGGTCGTAGTAGCCGTCGAGGTGGTGGAGTTGTGCGCGTGTGCGGCTGCGCGGCAGCGGGTTGGCCACCACCTCGGCCATGCCGCCGGGCTTGTAAATGGTTTCGGTGCCCACGTTGCCGTCAGTCAACTCCTGCCCGTTCGTCATGAGCAGAATCCGGTCGGCCAGCAAGATGGCTTCGTCCACGTCGTGCGTGATCATGAAAACGGTCTGCTGCGTCTCGCGCACGATGCCCATCAATTCGTCCTGGATCGTGCCGCGCGTGAGTGCGTCGAGCGCACCAAAAGGCTCGTCAAGCAACAGCATCTTGGGCTGGATGGCAAAGGCCCGCGCAATGCCCACACGCTGCTTCATGCCGCCGGAGAGCTGGCTCGGCTTCTTGTCGATGGCAGGCGACAGGCCCACCAGCGCGACGAATTTTTCGGCGTGGGCGTTGATCTGTGCGCGGCTCCAGTCGGGCCAGCGCGACTTCACGGCGAACGCGATGTTCTGCCGCACGGTGAGCCAGGGCATGAGCGCGTGGCTCTGGAACACCACGCCGCGTTCCAGGCTGGGCCCGGCGATCTCGCGGCCGTCCATGAAGCAGTGGCCGGAGCTCGCGGTGTCCAGCCCCGCGAGCACGTTGAGGATGGTGGTCTTGCCGCAGCCGCTGTGGCCGATGATGCAGACGAACTCGCCTTTGTCGATGGCGAACGACACGTCGGCGAACACCGGCTTGTCGGCCTGGTAGGCCTTGGCGAGGTTTTCAACCTGGAGGAAACCGGTCATCTTGGGAGCTTTCGTGGAGGCCGGCGTGAGGGTCTGGGGAATCGACACGCCTTCGCGGGCGCTGGCGTCACTCCACATAGGTCACCGCCTTCTGGAGCTGGGCAAACATCAGGTCGAGCAGCATGCCGACCACGCCGATGAGCAACACGGCAAAGATCACGTTGGTGAGCGACAGGTTGTTCCACTCGTTCCACACGAAGTAGCCCACGCCCGTGCCGCCCACCAGCATCTCGGCGGCCACGATCACCAGCCAGGCGATGCCCATGCTGATGCGCATGCCGGTGAGGATGGTGGGCGCGGCGGCTGGCAGGATCACCTGGAAGGCCTTGCGCATCGGGTCCACCTCCAGCGTGCTGGCCACGTTCAGCCACTCGCGCTTGACGGCGGACACACCGAACGCGGTGTTGATCAACATGGGCCAGACCGAGCAGATGAAGATCACGAAGATGCCGCTGACGTCCGAGTCTTTCAGCGTGTAGAGCGCCAGCGGCATCCAGGCCAGCGGGCTGATGGGTTTGAGCACCTGCACGAAAGGATCGAAGGCCTTGCGCATCAGCGGCGACATGCCGATGAGGAAACCCAGCGGAATGGCCACCGCCATCGCCAGCAGAAAGCCCAGGCCCACGCGGCCCAGCGAATGCGCGAGCTGGATGCCGATGCCCTTGTCGTTCGGACCCTTGTCGTAGAACGGGTCGGACAGATGCCCCCAGCTGGCCCGGGCCACGTCCATGGGCGGCGGGAAGCCGATGCTCTTCTCGACACCGGGGTCCTTGCCCATCATCTTCGCGTACTCGATCTGCTCCGCAGTCATGCCGGTGGACGAGCCGCCGATGCTGGGGCCGCTGGTGGACAGCTGCCAGGCCCCCACGAAAACGCAGAAGAGGATCAGCGAGACCAGGGCCGCGCGCAGGTTGAGGCTGGCAGAGGCCTTCATCTTCAGGCCGCCTTGCTGATGGCAAAGCTCTTCAGGTATTCAGCAGGTTTCGTCGCGTCGAACGCCTTGCCCATGATGGTGTGCTTCGTGTAGCCCGAACCCGCCGCAAAGGGTTGGCCGAGCTCCTTCATGTGCTTGCGCGCGTCGGTGATCAGGAACACCTTCTCGGCCAGAGCCTTGTAGTCCACATCGCCCTTGATGTAGCCCCAGCGCTGCATCTGAGTGAGCATCCACACGGCCATGCTCTGCCACGGCATGGGGTCGAAGTCGGCGCGCTCGGGCACGTTCTGGATCTTGCCCAGGCCGTCGGCAAACCGGCCGGTGAGCACCTGCGTGAGCACGGCCTCGGGCTGGTTGAGGTACTGGCTGGGCGCGATCACCTTGGCGATGAGTTCGCGGTTCTTCGGGTCGCGCGCCATGGCGGCCGAGGTGAGCACCGCGCGGTACAGCGCCGCAAACGTGTTGGGGTTCTTCTGGATGAACTCGGTGCTGGTGCCGAAGGCGCAGCAGGGGTGGCCGTTCCAGAGGTCGCGGGTGAGCACGTGGATGAAGCCGACCTCGTCGAACACCGCGCGCTGGTTGAAGGGATCGGGGCCGAGGAAACCGTCGATGTTGCCGGCGCGCAGGTTGGCCACCATCTCGGCCGGCGGGATCACGCGCAGCTGCACGTCGGTGTCGGGGTTCAGGCCGTTCTCGGCCAGGTAGTAGCGCAGCAGGAAGTTGTGGATCGAGTAGTCGAACGGGATGCCGAACTTGAAGCCCTTCCAGTTCTTCGGGTCGCGGTTGTCCTTGTGCTTGAGCGCCAGCGTGATGGCCTGGCCGTTGATGTTCTGGATCGTGGCCACGTTCATGGGCACGGCGTTGCTGCCCAGGCCCAGGCTGATCGCCAGGGGCATGGGCGAAAGGAAATGCGAGGCGTCGTACTCCTTGTTGATCATCTTGTCGCGCACCAGGGCCCAGCCCGCGGTTTTGGTGACTTCGACGTTGAGGCCCTGCTTGCTGTAGAAGCCCAGCGGGTGCGCCATGATCAGCGGCGTGGCGCAGGTGATGGGGATGAAGCCGATCTTCAGATTCGTCTTCTCCAGCGCGCCCTGCTTCTCCTGCGCCATGGCCTGCAGGCTGGTCACCGGGAGCACGCTGGCGATGGCGGCCATGGCCGTGCCCTTGCCCACCGCGCGCAGGAAGCGCCGACGCACCTCGTCGTGCGGGAACAGCGCCTTGACCAGCGTGGCCTCGATGAACTCGTTGCTGTAAGCCTCGAACTCGGCGGTCTCGCTGCGCCGGCGCAACTCGACGGCCGCCCCGTCCGCAGCCACCTCGGCGTGGTGGTCGGCGATGGTGTGGTCGCGCCCGCAGCTGCACTTCATCATGAGCGGGCGGTCGGCGTTGTAGGGATCGAAGAATTCGGACATGGCGCGCACCTCGTGGGTTGATGGACGAGGGGGTCATTGCAAGCACCGGGCCAGATGCGGCCGGGCGCAAGCCATTCATCGTGCCGAGTGCGAATTCGCGGGACTTGGGCCGACACCGTGTAGGGCTGGCCCTACACGGCGGTGGTCAAAAGCGGCACATCACGGCTTGGCGCGGTGCCGCTCGGCGTAAAGCGCGAGCTCCACGTCGTTCTTGGTGCCGGTTTTCTCCAGCACCCGGGCCCGGTAGGTGCTCACTGTGTTGGGCGCCAGGCCGAGCTGCGCACCAATTTCGCTCACGGTCTGGCCCTGTGTCAGCAGGCGGTAGACCTGGTGCTCGCGGTGCGACAGGGTTTCGGGCCCAGCCTGAGCGCTGGCATGGCCCACGGCAGCCGCCAGCGCCTCGGCCGTGGCCTGCGTGAGGAACACGCCGCCGCCCGCCGCCTTGCGCACGGCGTAGAGCATGTCGTCGGGGTCGGCGCTCTTGTTCAGGTACCCGCAGGCGCCCAGGCGGATGCAGCGCACCGCGTACTGCTTTTCGGGGTAGGTGCTGAGCATGAGCACCGGCAGCAGCGGGTGTTCGCGCTTGATGGTTTGCAGCACGTCCAGCCCGTCGAGTCCGGGCATGGCGATGTCCAGCAACACGAGATCGAGGCCATCGAGGCCACCCAGCGCGCGAACCGCGGCCAGCACCTCGTCGCCGGTCTGCGCCTCGGCCACCACCTGCACGTCGGGTGCGTCGGCCAGGATCTGCTTGAGGCCCTCGCGCACGATGCGGTGGTCGTCGCCGATCAGCACGCGGATGGTTTCGGCCAACACATCAAAAACGGTGGTCATGCAGGGGCTCCCTGAGACATCTGGTGAGGCAGTTCGATCGACAGGCGCATGAGCGTGCCCTGTCCTGGTGCGCTGGTGATCTGGATATCGCCGCCGAAATGGCGGGCGCGTTCGCGCATGCCCATCACCCCGTAGGCGTCGGCGGCTTCAAACGCCTGGGCCGGCGCACCCACCCCATCGTCCTGCACCGCGAGGGTGAGCACCCCTGCCCTCACGACGATGCGCACGTCCAGACGACGGGCGTGCGCGTGCCGCCCCACATTGCTCAGCATTTCCTGAAAGATGCGGAACACACCCATGGCCAGCGGCTCGGGCGGGTCGGGCACGTCGTCCACGTCCATGCACCAGTTCAGGGACATTTCGGCCGACTGCACGAACTCCTGTGCCTGCCATTCGAGCGCGGCCCACAGGCCTTGGTGGTCCAGGATGCTGGGGCGCAGGTCGGTGATGATGCGGCCCACGTTGTCCACCGCGTTCTCGATCAGGCGGCTCATGTTCTGGCACTTGCAGCGCATGCGCGCGCGCATGTCGCCCGCAGCCTCCAGCGTGCGCTGCTCTTGTTCCGACAGGCGCTTGTCCAGCCAGTTCACGTCCATCTTGAGCGCCACCAGCAGGCTGCCGAGCTCGTCGTGCACCTCGCGCGCGATGCGCGTGCGCTCTTCCTCGCGCACCGCCTCGGAGCGCGCCGCCAGTTCGCGAACCTGCTTCAGCGCCGTGGCCAGCGCGAGCGTGCGCTCACCCACGCGTTCCTCCAGCTCGTCCTTGGCTCGCTGCAGCGCGTCGGCCGCGCGCTTGCGCTCGGTGATGTCGACGAAGGTCACGACCGCGCCGCGCACCGCGCCGCCGTCGATGATGGGGTGGCTGGAGTACTCCACCGGGAAGCGGGAGCCGTCGCGGCGCCAGAACACCTCGCTGTCGATGCGGCAGGGCAGGCCTTCCAGAAACGCCTTGAAGATCGGGCAGTCTTCCACCGGGTAGTGCGCGCCGTCGGCGTGCGAATGGTGGGTGAGGTCGTGCATGTTGCAGCCCAGCAGCTCGTCGGGCTCAAAGCCGATCATGCGGGCGCCGGCGTGGTTGATGAACACACACAGGCCGTCCAGGTCGATGCCGAACACGCCTTCGCCGGTGGATGCGAGCAGCAGCGCCAGCGGATCGCCCCAGGTGCGAATGGGCGGGGCTGGCGTGTCGGTCTGCATGCGCTCAACGCACGCAATGAATGTGCCAAAGAGGTGCACGGCGCAAGGCGGGTGACAATGTGCAACACAACACCCCGCAGTCACCGGTACCCACCATGGCCCTGTTCGACAGATTGTTTGGCGAGCGCTACACAGCCGCCCGGGCGCGCAAACGCCGACACCAACGTGTGGGTGTCTCCACCACAGCCCACCGGGCCGCAGACCTGCTTCGCTCCACCAACGCGCTGATCCAGCTCAGCGCGGCCGAGGCGCTCACCGTGGTGGGTTTCATGGAGTTGCGGCGCTGTGCCGAGGGCGAGGCCATCATCCGCCAGGGCCACAGCGGCGGCGAAGACGGCTTCATGGCGCTGGTGATCGAGGGCGAAATCACGGTGGAAGCCGTGACGGTGAGCCGCACCGAGCCGCACACGGTCAACGTGCTTGGGCCGGGTCACTTGATGGGCGAGATGTCGCTGATGGACGGCGAAGCCCGCTCCGCCACCTGCACCGCCAGCACCGAGGTGCGCTGCGCCGTGCTCACGCGGGCCGCCCTGCAGACCCTGATCGCCGAAGAACCCACCACCGCCGCCAAGCTGCTCAGCGCCGTGGCCCAGCGCCTGAGCCAGCGGCTGCGCGAGAACGACACCAAGCTGCAGCTCTACGGTCAACTCGTGCTGTCGATGCAGCAGGAGATTGACCGATTGATTCCCGAGCCGCGTTAGGTGTTCGGAGCCGTTTTGGAGCTCCAGATCATGGTGATCGCGAGGATCGACAGGACCACGCCGAGCGACACCGCCACCGGAATCTTGAACACGTCGATCAGCAGCATCTTGCTGCCAATGAAGACCAGGATCACCGCCAGACCGTAGTTCAACAGGTGGAAGCGGCTGGCTGCGGCCTGCAGCAGGAAAAACATGGCACGCAGGCCCAGGATGGCGAACACGTTGCTGGTGAGCACGATGAACGGGTCCTTGGTGATGGCGAAGATCGCGGGGATGGAGTCGACCGCAAAGATCACGTCGGTCAGGCCCACCAGGCAGATCACCATGAGCAGCGGGGTGGCGATGCGCTTGCCGTTTTCCACCGTCCAGAATTTCTCGCCGTCAAACGACTGGCTCACGGGCAACCATTTGCGCAGCAGCTTGAGCGCGGGGTTGTCGTCCAGGCTGGGCTCCTGGCCCGCAGCCCACCACATCTTCACACCGGTGAGCAGCAGGAAGGCGCCGAACACATAGAGGATCCAGTGGAACTGCGCCAGCAGCCAGCCACCCACCAGGATCATCACCGTGCGCAACACGATGGCGCCCACGATGCCGATCATGAGCACGCGTTTCTGGTAGGCCGCGGGCACGGCGAAGTAGGTGAAGATGAGCAGGAAGACGAAGATGTTGTCGACCGCCAGGCTCTTCTCGATCAGGTAGCCGGTGAGGAATTCGAGCGACTTCTCATTGGCGATCGCACTCGAACCGGTGGTGTCCTTGATGGCCCACCAGAAGAGCGCGTTGAACACGAAGCTCAAGCCGACCCAGACCAGCGACCAGTGGACCGCCTGCTTGACGCTGACCTCCTGCGCGCCCTGCTTCTTGAGCACGACAAAGTCAACGAACAAAGCCGCCACGACGAACACGACGAAGACGATCCACAGCCACAACGGGGCAATGCTTTCCATGAAGAACCTCAGGTTTGGTGTTGAAAAAACACCCCAAGGTCTTGCCATGGCCGCAGCGTTTGCGGTTGGGGATTTCCGGCGACCGGCTGGCCGCGTATTGACGAAAACCCCGCCCACCGATGCCCGGCTTGGTGCCGGGTGGCGGGCTGACTACTCCCCTTGAAGGGAAGCGCGATTGTCGGCGGGAAGCGCAGGCCCCACGAACTGAAAGACCTTCAGGTTTTTCCTGAAGGTCTTGTGTGGATCAAGCGGCTTCCTTGTAGAAGGCCTCGCGCTTGAGGCTGCGTGGCGCCAGTGGCTCCACGCTCTGGTGGATGGCCGCGATGTGCTCCGGCGTGGTGCCGCAGCAGCCGCCCACGATGTTGACCAGCCCTTCGGCCGCGAATTCGCGCAGCAGGCGGCTGGTGTCGGCAGGCGTTTCGTCAAATCCGGTGTCGCTCATGGGGTTGGGCAGGCCGGCGTTGGGGTAGCAGCTGATGAAGGTGTCTCCCGCGACCTTGGCCAGCTCCTGGATGTAGGGGCGCATCAGTGCAGCACCGAGCGCGCAGTTCAGGCCCACGGCCAAGGGCTGCAGGTGGCGCACGCTGGCCCAGAAGGCGCTGACGGTCTGGCCGCTCAGGATGCGGCCCGAAGCGTCAGTGACGGTGCCGCTGATGATCACCGGCAGGCGCTCGCCGCTGTTCTCGAAGAACTCGTCGATGGCGAACAGCGCGGCTTTGGCGTTGAGCGTGTCGAAGATGGTTTCCACCAAGAGCACATCGGCACCACCCTCGACCAGCGCCTCGATCTGCTCCAGGTAGGCCGCGCGCAACTGCTCGAAGGTCACGTTGCGCGCACCGGCGTCGTTCACGTCGGGGCTGATGCTCGCGGTCTTGGGCGTGGGGCCGAGCGCGCCGGCCACGAAACGCGGTTTGTCGGGCGTGCTGAATTTGTCGCAGGCCGCGCGGGCGATGCGCGCCGAGGCCAGGTTCATCTCGCGTGCGAGGTGCCCCATCTCGTAGTCGTCCTGCGCGATCGTCGTGGCGCCGAAGGTGTTGGTCTCTATCAGGTCGGCACCGGCGGCCAGGTAGCCTTCGTGGATGTCGCGGATCACGTCGGGGCGCGTGAGGCTGAGCAGCTCGTTGTTGCCCTTGACGTCCTTGTGGAAGTCCTTGAAACGTTCGCCCCTGTACTGCTCCTCGCCCAGCTTGAAGCGCTGAATCATGGTGCCCATCGCACCATCGAGGATGGCGATGCGGTGTTTCAGGATCTCGGGCAGCGCCTGGGCGCGGGTGTAGGCAGGGGAAGTCATCCCTGGATTGTAAGAAGCGGCCCGGGCCGCAGGGCTCGACCCGCCGGGCGACCTCAGGCTTTCCCCGACAATAGCCGCCATGAAACACCTCACGCCCCAGCAGGCCTGGGCCTGGCTGCAGGCCGAACGCGAGCGCTGTGAAACGCGCAGCGAAGCAACACCGCTGTTTGTGGACGTGCGCATGGAAATCGAATCGCTCTACGTGGGCCGCCCGCCCGGCGTGGAAAACATCCCCTGGTACGAATACCCCGACCTCACGCCCGATCCGGCGCGGTTTGCGAACGCCGTGGAGCAGGAAGCCGGTGACAAGCACCGCCCGGTGCTGCTGATCTGCCGCAGCGGCAAACGCACGCTGGACGCGGGCAAGGCGTTGGAGGCGGCGGGGTTCACCGAGGTGGCGCACGTGGTGCACGGCTTCGAGGGTGAACTCAACGAGGACTTCAAGCGCTCTAGCGTCAACGGCTGGCGTTTTGACGGCCTGCCTTGGGAGCAGATGTAGTGGGTGTGATCGACATCGCTCCCGGCAGCGAAATCCTGGAGACCAGCCTGGGCGTGCTGCAAGAGGTTTTCGGGTTTGACGCCTTCCGTGGTCCGCAGGCCGAGATCGTGGCTCACGTGGGCGGCGGTGGCGACGCGCTGGTGCTCATGCCCACGGGTGGCGGCAAATCGCTGTGTTACCAGGTGCCGGCCATCGTGCGCGAGCGCAGCGGCCAGGGCCTGACCGTAGTGGTGTCGCCGCTGATCGCGCTCATGCACGACCAGGTGGGTGCGCTGCTGGAAGCCGGCGTGGCCGCAGCCTTTCTCAACTCCAGCCTCTCCAGCGAAGACGCGCAGCGGGTGGAAAAGGAAATGCTGCGCGGTGAGCTGACCCTGCTGTACGCGGCGCCCGAGCGCCTGACCACGCCGCGTTTCCTGGCGCTGCTCGACTCGCTCAAGGAGCGCGGCAAGCTCGCGCTGTTTGCCATCGACGAAGCGCACTGCGTGAGCCAGTGGGGCCACGACTTCCGCCCAGAGTACCGGGGCCTGGTCGTGCTGCACGAGCGCTTTGCCGGCGTGCCGCGCGTGGCCCTCACCGCCACCGCCGACGACCTCACGCGCGCCGACATCGTGGAGCGCCTGCAGCTGCAGGATGCGCGCACCTTCATCAGCAGCTTCGACCGGCCCAACATTCGTTATCAGCTGGTGGAGAAAAAAGACGCCACCGCGCAGCTGCTGCGTTTCATCCGCGACGAACACACCAGCGGTGACGAGCACGACGCCGGCATCGTGTACTGCCAGTCGCGCCGCCGGGTGGAAGAGGTGGCCAAGCTGCTGTGCGACGCGGGCCTGAACGCCCTGCCGTACCACGCCGGCCTGGACGCCGCCGTGCGGCAGAAACACCAGGACCGCTTCCTGCGCGAAGAGGGCCTGATCATGGTGGCCACCATCGCGTTCGGCATGGGCATTGACAAGCCCGACGTGCGCTTTGTGGCCCACCTGGACATGCCCAAGAACATCGAGGGCTACTACCAGGAAACCGGGCGCGCCGGGCGCGATGGTGAACCCGCCAACGCCTGGATGGCCTACGGCCTACAGGATGTGGTGAACCAGCGCCGCATGATCGACGAAAGCCCTGCGGCCGACGAATTCAAGCAGGTGCTGCGCGGCAAGCTCGACGCTTTGCTGACCCTGGCCGAGGCCAGCGACTGCCGCCGCGTTCGTCTGTTGTCTTACTTCGGCGAAGAGAGCGAACCCTGCGGCAACTGCGACAACTGCCTGCACCCACCGCAGCTCTTCGATGCCACCGAGTCAGCGCGCAAGCTGCTCTCGTGCATTTACCGCGTGCAGCAGTCCAGCGGCATGGCCTTTGGCGCCGGCCACATCATGGACATCCTGCGCGGCAAGGTCACCGAGAAGGTGACACAGCATGGGCACGACAAGCTCTCCACCTTCGGCATCGGTGCTGATTTGTCGGAAACCCAGTGGCGCGCGCTGCTGCGCCAACTGATTGCCCGCGAAGCGGTGCAGGTGGACGCGGCGCACTACAACACCCTGCACCTGCAGGACGCGGCACGCGAGATCCTCAAAGGCCAGAGTGCCGTGTGGCTCAAATCGCTGTCCGAGAAGGCCGCCGGCCCTGGGCGCACCAGCCGCGCGCGCGGCGCCCGCGCCACCGTGGCAGACGACGGCCAGCCGCTGACCCTGGCGGCGCGCGACAGCCTGGACGCGCTCAAGGCCTGGCGCGCCGGCGTGGCCAAGGAGCACAACCTGCCGGCTTTCGTGATCTTTCACGACGCCACGCTGCGCGCGATCGCCGCCCGCCAGCCCCGCACCCTGGCCGATCTGGACGGCATTGCCGGCCTGGGCGTGAAAAAACGCGAGGCTTACGGCGACGAGGTGCTGCGGGTGGTGAGTGCTTTCGGATGAGCGCCTGAGGGAGTTTCCAGCCCCGACCACCACCATCGGCTGACAAGCCCGACCGCTCATCGTGCCGGGGGCCCTTGCCCTTCTGCCGCCACTCAAGAAAGCCGCTCATCTGACGATGCAAGGGGTGTACCCGGGGAAGCTTCCCCTCACCCCGAACATCTCGAACGGAGCTCAGCATGTTTTCCTGGCTGCCCTGGATTGGCAAAAGCAAAAGGGTTCAGTACCACGACACGCAGGTGCTGGAGCTGGACTTTCTGGTGGACGAATTTCACGCCGCCATGGCCGACATCCAGGACCCGATCCGCGTGCGCATTCACGCCGCGCTCCTGTCTTGCCAAAGCCCCAAGGACCTCTGGTTCCTGCGCAGCAAGCTGTTCGGCCTGATCTCCAAGCACCACTGCGAGAGCGTGGCCAACACCCGCATCGCCCGGCTCGATCAGAAGCTGCGCTTTTTCGTGAACCACCATCCGGACTACTCGGCCGACGAACTGCCGAGCAAACCCATGATGTTGATGCATTGAACCCCTGCGCCGCTTCCGCGGCGCCCTGGACACAACAAAGGCCACCGCGAGGTGGCCTTTTGCATGGAGAGCGTGTTGCCGTTCAGTGCATGAACCCGATGCCGCGCGCCTCGCGCACCTCGGGCTTGATGCGGTGCTCGGCTTCCAGCTGCGAGATGAACTCCTCGGGCTCCAGCGACTCGGCCAGTATCTCCACCTGCCTTTTCACTGCGGCAAAGTCGCCGGGGCAGAGCTGGTCGAGCCGGGCCAGCCGCGCGGCCAGCGCCGCATCCAGCCGCGTGGCATCGCCCCCCAGCGCCTCCACCACAAACATGGTCTCGCGCTGCGCAGCCGTGAGCGGTTTGAAGCGGATCTTGAAGGTGAAGCGCCGCAGCGCCGCCTGGTCGATGCTGTCCATCAGGTTGGTGGTGCAGATGAAGATGCCGGCAAAGCGCTCCATACCCTGCAGCATCTCGTTGACCTCGGTCACCTCGTAGGTGCGCTGCGCGCCGCGCCGGTCCTGCAGAAAGCTGTCGGCCTCATCCAGCAGCAACACGGCCTTCTCGGCCTCGGCCTCGCGGAACATGGCCGCCATCTGCTGCTCGGTCTCGCCCACGAACTTGCTCACCAGGTCGCTGGCACGGCGGATCATCAGCGGGCGTTCGAGCTGCTGGGCCAGGTGCTCGGCCAGCGCGGTCTTGCCGGTGCCGGGCGCGCCGTGGAAACACAGGCAGCCGTGGCCGCGCGCCTTGAGCGCGGCAATCACGCGCGGCAGCTCGTAGCGCGACTCGACGTTGAGCATGTCCAGGCTGTACTGCGTGACGCTGGGCCGCTGCACCAGATCGGGCTTGCGGCCCAGGGCCAGGTCGGCGTTCTTGAGCTGGCGCTCGATCAGGTCGTCAAGCACCGGCGTGGGCGCGCCGCGCGCCTTGGCGCTACGCCGGGCAGCCGGTTTGGCGGGGCTGGCAGCGAGCTGGGCAAAACGCAGCGCCGTGCGGATCTGCGCCGGCGTCAGGCCCTTGCGCTCGGTCAGGCGCGCCACCAGCGCGTCGGACACCGGCGCGTCTTCCAGCGTCTTGCGCACGAGCTGCTCGCGCGCGCCGGGCGGCGGACTCTTGAGCTCGAGGTGGTAGGCGAAGCGGCGGCGAAACGCCGGGTCGATCTGCTCGATGCGGTTGGTCACCCACAGCGTGGGCACAGCGTTGGTTTCCAGGATCTGGTTGACCCAGGCCTTGCCGCTGACGCTGCCGGTGTGGGATGACGCCACGTGTTCGGCGCGCGCCATGATCTGCGCCGCCTCGCTGGAGATCGGCGGGAAAACGTCTTCGACCTCGTCGAATAACAGGGCCGAATGCGCCGTGCCTTTCAGGAATACCTGCGCGATCTGCAACGAGCGGTAACGGTCGCGGCCCGAGAGCGCGTTGCCGTCGCGGTCGGCGTACTCCACCTCGAACAGCTCCAGCCCGGCGGCCTGCGCCACCACGCGCGCCAGCTCGGTCTTGCCGGTGCCGGGCGGGCCGTACATGAGCACGTTCACGCCCGGTTCCTTGCGCGCCACGGCTTCGCGCAGCAGGCCGCAAAGCAGGCGCACGTCTTCGCCCACGTAGTCGAAGTCTTTGGGCGTGAGCGCCGAGCGAGCAGCCGGACGGGTGAACACGGCCATGAGCTCGCTCTGCGTGCGGTACTCGCGCATGAGCACCGGCGGCAGCTTCTCGCTGACCTTCATGAGATCGGCCAGGTCGGTGATGTTGTGCTCGGAGATCAGGTTTTCCACCATGCCGATGCGCTCCAGCCGCGAGCCCGCTCGCAAAGCCTCGCCGACCTCGCTGGCCTTCACGCCGGCCACGTCGGCGATGGCCGCGTAGGCCTCGGGTGCGTTGTTCACCTTGAACTCGACCAGGATGGAGCGCAGGTCGCGCTGGTAACGCGCGAGCGTGCCGTAGAGCAGCAGCGCGCGCTCGGCGCGGTTGAGCTGCAGCAAGCCGGCGAGCGCGTCGATGTTCTTCTCGACCAGCGTGGACTGCTTCTTGAGCGCGTGGCTGAGCCACTCGCCGGTCACGGCGAGCACCGAGAGCAGATCTTTTGGCGACTCTTTGGCGTATTCGTCGAGGTAGAAGAACAGCGTGCCTTCTTCGTAGGGGCCGCGCCAGACGCCGTAGCGCTCCATGAAGGCGGGTGTGGGCAGCTTGTCGTGGCCGCTCCAGAGTTCGTTGTCCTTGCAGCGGCGTTCGAGAAACTCACGCAAGCGCGCGAGCACGGTGAGCGGCCACACCAGATGGCGGCCAGCGAGCGAGAGCAGTGTGTTGAGGTCGCGCCGCACGTTGAAGCGCGGCCCCTGGCGCGCGGCCAGCGTGAGCACGAAGTGCGAGCACATGAGGTCGAGCACCGGGGCCTGGCGCAGGCCGTGCGGCACGAACACGCGACCTTCGCCCAGAAGGGGCGCACGGCCCTCCCGGGGTTCGGTCAGTGTGCGGACCGCGGTGCTCGCGGGCTGCACGGGACGCTTGTTCATCCAGACACCTCCAGAACGCGCTTCCAGTGACGCCGTGCCGGGACATCCGGCATTCAAATGGACCATAACCCAGCTTGATGAATCATGGAAGAGAGTGATGAACCGTGTTTGTGGGATTTGTCCGGCTTTCAGATGGGGAGCCACGCGCCGGCCGGTTCACAATCGCGCGATGCTGGACCTTCAAGACATTCAAGCCGCCGCCGCCCGCCTGACCGGGCAGGTGCTGGACACCCCTTTTGTCGAATCACGGACCATCTCGCAGCTCACCGGCTGCCAGGTGTTTCTGAAGTTCGAGAACCTGCAGTACACCGCTTCGTTCAAGGAGCGCGGTGCATGCAACAAGCTCGCGCAGCTGAGCGCCGACGAACGGGCACGCGGAGTGATCGCCATGAGCGCGGGCAACCACGCGCAGGGCGTGGCGTACCACGCGCACCGGCTAGGCCTGCGCGCGGTGATCGTCATGCCGCGCTTCACACCCGGCGTGAAGGTGGAGCGCACGCGCGGCTTCGGTGCCGAGGTGGTGCTGCACGGCGACACGCTGGAGGAGTCGCGCAGCCACGCCCGCGAACTGGCAGCGCAACAGGGTCTGGTGTTCGTGCACCCGTACGACGACGAAGCCATCGTGGCCGGTCAGGGCACGGTGGCGCTGGAGATGCTGCGCGAGCAGCCCGACCTGGACACGCTGGTGGTGGCCATCGGCGGCGGCGGCCTGATCGGCGGCATGGCCACCGCCGCCAAGGCGATCCGCCCGGACATCGAAGTCATCGGCGTGCAGGCCGAGCGCTTCCCGGCCATGTACAACGCCATCAAGGGCACGCACCTGCCACAGGGCACTAGCACCATCGCCGAGGGCATCGCGGTGGGCACACCCGGCGTGATCACCGAGGCCATCGTGCGCCAGCGGGTGGACGATGTGGTGCTGGTCGATGAGGGCGACATCGAGCAGGCCATCGTGATGCTGCTGGAGATCGAGAAGACGCTGGTGGAAGGCGCGGGCGCTGCCGGCCTGGCCGCGCTGATCAAGCACCCGCAGCGCTTCGCGGGCAAACGCGTGGGCCTGGTGCTGTGCGGCGGCAACATCGACCCGATGCTGCTGGCCTCCATCATCGAGCGCGGCATGGTACGGGCCGGCCGGCTGGCGCGCATCCAGGTCAACGCGCGCGACGTGCCGGGCAACCTGGCGCGCATCACCGCCACCGTGGCCGATGCCGGCGCCAACATCGACGAGGTGCACCACCAGCGCGCCTTCACGCTGCTGGCGGCGCAGAACGTCGCCATCGAACTGGTGTTGCAGACGCGCGGGCGCGAACACATCGCGCAAGTCATCGAACGCCTGCAACAGGCGGGTTTCGAGACCGCGCTGCTCTGAGGCCCCGCCCGTGGTTGACGCTGGCTGAGGTGCTCTGCATCATGGGTCGGTCCTGACACCGAACCGGAGGAACGCCATGAACACCAACGCCTTGTGGGACTCGCTGCAAAGCAATCTGGGCACCCACATCCCGCAGTTGCTCGGAGCACTCGCGATCTTCATCCTGGGCTGGTTCATCGCGGTGCTGGTGCGAGCGGCCACGCGCAAGACCCTGGGCTTCAGCGGGGTGAACCACCGCTTCGGCAAACTCACCGGCACGGGCGTGGACATCGAAGGTGCCGTGGCGCTCGGCCTGTTCTGGGTGGTGATCCTGCTCACGCTGGTCGCGGTGTTCAATTCGCTGAACCTGGCCATCGTCTCCGGACCGTTCTCGGCCTTCGCCACGCAGCTCTTTGAATACGCGCCGCGCCTGCTCGGCGGCCTGGTGCTGGCGCTGGTGGGCTGGCTGGTGGCCAGCGTGGTGCGCGCCATCACGCAGAAGCTGCTCGACAAGACCACGCTGGACGACAAGCTCTCGGCACACGCCGACATGGCACCCATGAGCGAAGGGCTGGCGGGCGCGCTGTTCTGGCTGGTGATCCTGCTCTTCGTGCCCGCCATCCTGGGCGCGCTGCAGCTCGAAGGCCTGCTGGATCCCCTGCGCAGCATGGTGACCAAGGCGCTGGACATGCTGCCCAACGCTGTGGCGGCCTTCGTGATCGGCGGCGTGGGCTGGATCGTGGCCACCGTGATGCGCAACCTCACCACGCACCTCAGCCGCACGGCGGGCGTCGACAAGCTGGGCAGCCGCGCGGGTCTGGCCGAGACGGTGCAGCTGTCCAGCGTGATCGGCATGCTGGTGTTCATCGCGGTGTTCCTGCCCTCGCTGATCGCCGCACTCGATGCGCTGAAGATCGAGGCCATCTCCCGGCCCGCCACCGACATGTTGGGCACCCTCATGCAAGCCGTGCCGCGCATCGTGGCCGCCGGCCTGATCCTGGTCATCACCTGGCTGGTGGCCAGCTTTGCCAGCCAGTTGCTGACCAGCCTGCTGGCCACGCTGGGCTTTGACTCGCTGCCCGCGCGCGTTCAGCTGGCGCACGCGTTCGAGAAGACCAGCGCCTCGCGGGTGGTCGGCCGTGTGGCGCTGTTTTTTGCCATGCTGTTCGCCACGGTGGAGGCGGCCGCGCAGCTGGGCTTCTACCAGGTCAGCGACATCGTGACCAGCTTCATCCGCTTCGGCGGCGACGTGATGCTGGGATCGGCCATCCTGGTGATCGGCTTCTGGCTGGCCAACCTGGCCCATGACGCCATCGACCGCGCCAGCGGCGCAAGCAGCCAGGGTCTGGCGCGCATTGGCCGCTACGCCATCCTGGCACTGGTGATTGCCATGGGCCTGCGCGCCATGGGCATCGCCGACGACATCGTCAACCTGGCTTTCGGCCTCACCTTGGGCGCGGTGGCCGTGGCGGTGGCCCTGTCGTTTGGTCTGGGCGGGCGCGAGGCGGCTGGCAAACTGATGGACCATTGGCTTGCCCGTTTGCGCAAAGAGGACTGAATGACCCATCCACCGCCCCCCGTGTCCGTTGAATCGCTGCAAAGCCTGCTGTCCGCGTGGTTTGCGCCATGGGTTCAGGCCCTGGGCATGCGGGTCGAATCATTTGCCGACGGCGAGGTCACGCTGCGCCTGCCGCAAAGCGACCAGCTCTCCCGCGTGGGCGGCATGCTGTGCGGCCAGGCCATGATGTCGGCCGCCGACACCGCCATGGTGCTGGCCATCGTCACGCAGCTCGGCGACCAGCGCCCCATGACCACGGTGCAACTCAACACCAGCTTCCTCAAGCCGCTCTCCGGCCAGGACGCCCACATCACCGCACGCGTGATCCGCGCCGGCAAGAGCCTGGTGTTCGGCGAAATCGACATCACGGGTGCGACCGACGGGCGCAGCGTGTGCCGCGCCAGCACCACCTACGCCCTGCTCTGAACCGTCTGCCTTAAAATCCCCGGAGTTTTGAACCACCTTGCGGAGAGCCCCATGTCCCACCACGACCACGACACCCCCAGTGACCAGCCCCAAGACGTGGTGGAGTCCATCGTTCCCCTGATGCCCATCGTGCTGCCTGTGGCCGGGGGCGTCTTGATGTTCCTGCTGGCCTTCATCGCCGTGTTCATGGCCTGAGCCTCCACGCTCCGGCAGAAAAGGCCAAACGCCCCACGGGCGTTTGGCCTTTTTGTTTGGCTCCGCAGGTCCCGTCGGACGAGCGTTTAATGCATCACGTTATGCGGGTTTTGCATGTAACCAGTTCGTAACCCGCCGCCCGCTTTCATAAAATCGAGGCAAGGACGACACACGGACCGAGCCGCGGGCACACCAACCCGCCCCTTGTCCCTCTTGCTGCCGGGCGCCAACCGCCCCACAGCCATCAGCGCCGACCGCCCCTTTCAAGCACAAGGGACCCCGACAGCCGCCCAGCTGCAGCTTCTGCAGCCTGCGGCTGTTGGCGTCTCTGGTGCCACCGGTTATCAACTTCTGGAGCCTTTCCCATGAACTCTCCCGTGATGCAGGGCCTGACCCTCAACACCCCGTCCTATGTGAAGAACGCCCGGCTGATCGCCTGGGTGGCCGACATGGCGGCCCTGTGCAAACCCGATACCGTGGTCTGGTGCGATGGCAGCGACGAGGAATACGCGCGCCTGTGCGAACAGCTGGTGAGCGCCGGCACGATGAAGCGGCTCAACCCGATCAAACGCCCCAACAGCTTCCTGGCCTGCTCCGACCCGTCGGACGTGGCCCGCGTGGAAGACCGCACCTTCATCTGCTCGCAGAAGCAGGAAGACGCCGGCCCGACCAACAACTGGAAGGCCCCGGCCGAGATGCGCGCCACCCTGCAGCCGCTGTTTGACGGCTGCATGCGCGGTCGCACCATGTATGTGGTGCCCTTCAGCATGGGCCCGCTGGGCAGCCCCATTGCCCACATCGGCATCGAGCTCTCCGACAGCGCCTACGTGGCCGTCAACATGAAGCTCATGACCCGCATGGGCAAGGCGGTGTTCGACGTGCTGGGCACCGACGGCGAATTCGTACCCTGCGTGCACACCGTCGGCGCGCCACTGGCCGCTGGCGAGACCGACAAGACCGGCTGGCCCTGCAACCCGACCACCAAGTACATCGTCCACTATCCGGAAACGCGCGAAATCTGGAGCTACGGCTCGGGCTACGGTGGCAACGCGCTGCTGGGCAAGAAGTGTTTTGCGCTGCGCATTGCCTCCACCATGGGCAAACAGCAGGGCTGGCTGGCCGAGCACATGCTCATCCTGGGCGTGACCAACCCCCAGGGCAAGAAATACCACGTGGCCGCTGCCTTCCCCAGCGCCTGTGGCAAAACCAACTTCGCCATGCTGATCCCACCCAAGGGCTTCGAAGGCTGGAGCGTCACCACCATCGGCGACGACATCGCCTGGATCAAGCCGCACGCCGATGGACGCCTCTACGCGATCAACCCCGAGGCGGGCTACTTTGGCGTGGCGCCGGGCACCAACACGCTGACCAACCCGAACTGCATGGCCAGCCTGGACCGCGACGTGGTTTTCACCAACGTGGCCCTGACGGATGACGGCGACGTGTGGTGGGAAGGCATGGGCGAGGCGCCCGCCCACGCCATCGACTGGCAGGGCAAGGACTGGACACCGCAAATCGCGAAAGAAACCGGTGCCAAGGCCGCCCATCCCAACGCCCGCTTCACCGTGGCCGCCACCAACAACCCCGCGCTCGATCCGGCTTGGGACGATCCGTCCGGCGTGCCGATCGACGCCTTCATCTTTGGTGGCCGCCGCTCCACCACGGTGCCGCTGGTGACCGAAGCCCGCGACTGGACCGAAGGCGTGTACATGGCCGCCACCATGGGGTCGGAAACCACCGCCGCAGCCTTCGGTGCGCAAGGCGTGGTGCGCCGCGACCCGTTCGCCATGCTGCCGTTCACCGGCTACAACATGAGCGACTACTTCCAGCACTGGCTGGACATGGGCAACAAGCTCACGAGCCAGGGCGCCAAACTGCCCGGCATCTTCTGCGTGAACTGGTTCCGCAAGGACGAGGCCGGCAAGTTCGTCTGGCCCGGTTTCGGCGAAAACATGCGCGTGCTCAAGTGGATGATCGATCGCCTGGAAGGCCAAGGCCAGGGCACCGAACACGCCTTCGGCGTGAGCCCGCGCTACGAAGACATTCACTGGGACGGCTTGAACTTCTCGACCGAGCAGTACAACACCGTGACCCACATCGACAGCGCCGCCTGGACCCAGGAACTCGCACTGCACAGCGAACTGTTCACCCAGCTGGCCCATCACCTGCCACGGGAGCTCGAGGAGACAAAAGCAAAAATCGAGAAGCGCCTGGCCGCATAAGGCCGGAGTCCCCGACTGAGCCCACCGCACGATCTGCGGCGGGTCTGCAATCTCCCGGGTCAAGAAGCCTGGGCGAAAAAAAAGCCACCGGACCCGGTGGCTTTTTTGTGGGCACCCGCTCGGGGCGTGCAAGCGCTCAGAGGTAGCGACCTTGCAGGTGGCGCGCTGCACGGGCATGGCCCAGACGCACCCAGTAAGAAGCAGCAGGTGCTGCGGCCTCGGCTTGCACCGGCAGGCCCAGGGGTGCCAGCGCTTCGTCGAACGTTCCGGCTGGCTCGTCCAGCTCGGCGCGGTTGCGTGCCAGGGTCAACTCGCTCATCAGGCGGGGGTCGAGGCGGGCCATTTCCCACAGGCGGGTTTCCGCGCGGGCTTCGGCCATCGACTGTGACCAGCTGTCGAGCACCACGATGCCGCGGCGAGCAAGTCGGCGGGCCGAATCGGCAAACAAGGCCATACCGGCGAACACGATCACCCACAGGAACACCCAGGCGAGCAAGAGATGCCCATCGGCCCAGGTGCTGACCAGCCGGTCTGCAAGGATGACCATCGCGGCGACCACGGCGGCCAGCAACAGGGCCGCCAGGCTGCGCGAGCTGTCGGTGTGGCGGGGAGACTGTTTGGCCGACGGTGCGCGACCGAGGCCCAGTGAAATGGAAGAGGGGGTGGATGCAAGGCTGCTCATGGCGAACTCCTGTGGAGGAACAAATGTCTTTTGGACAGATCAATACTAGGGTTAACCCGCATCTATTGCCAATTTATCTTTGTGATGCTTTACATTCACTTCGGTGATAAATGATCTGAACTTTCGCACCTTCGACCTGAACCTGCTTCGGGTGTTCGACGAGGTGATGACCGAGCGCAACCTCACCCGCGCTGCCCACAACCTGGCCATGACGCAGCCGGCGGTGAGCAACGCGTTGCGCCGATTGCGCGAGGTGGTCGGTGACGACCTGGTGCGCCGCGCCGGCTACGGCGTGGAACCCACGCCGCTGGCGCTGAGCCTGTGGCCCTCGGTGCGTGACGCCCTGCACCTGCTGCGCGAATCCCTGGCACCGGGCACCTTCGACCCGCTCAGCGCCCACAACGCCTTTGTGTTGACCATGGCGGACGCCACGGCGGCCAAGCTGGTGCCCGGCCTGATGGACATCTTCGAAACCGAAGCACCCGGCGTGAACCTACGGGTCGTTCCCCTGACCACCCGCGATCCGCGCGATCTGCTGGAAAACGGCTCGGCCGATCTGGCCATCGGGCATTTCCCCGGGGTGCTGGCCGAGCTCGGTGCCCTGCACTTGCAGGAAAACAACCCGCAGTTCCTGCACCAGCGCCTGTACGACGGCGAATACGTGGTGGTGATGCGCAAGGGCCACCCCCTGGCCGGACAAGCGTTGAGCCTGGACGCCTACTGCGAAGCGCGCCACCTGCTGGTGAGTTTCTCGGGTCGCCCTTTCGGCTTCGTGGACGAATCCCTGGCCGCGATCTCCCGGCAGCGGCGCGTGGTGCTCACGGTCAACCAGTTCTTCACCGCCGGGCGCGTGGTGGCCACCACCGACCTGCTCACGGTGCTGCCCCGCCACTTCGTCGGCGCCACCGGCATGGAACACGAGCTCGCCCTGGCCGATCTCCCCCTGCAGGTACCGCCCGTGCACGTGGATGCGCTCTGGCACCGCCAGGCCACCCACAACAGCGCTCATCGCTGGCTGCGGCAGACCGTCGAGCGGGCGTCGGCGGTCGGTTTCCGCAATGTCAAGGCAGCACCGGAGTCCACCCGGACACGCAGAGCCCCAAAGGGCCAGTGAAGACACTGGTCGACAATGTCCACATGAACATCCAGCTGCTCAGCGACCTGCACCTCGAAGCCAACCCCGCCTTCGTGCCCGTGCCGGCGATGGATGCCGATCTGCTGGTGCTGGCTGGCGACATCGGCTCGTACCAGGTGAGGCGCGATGGCAGCGTGATGGACGAGCCCGACTGGGGCCTGCAGCGGTTCTCGCCTCTGCCCCAATACGCCGGCTGGCCCGCGCCGGTGGTGTTCGTGCCCGGCAACCACGAGTACGACGCGCTCGATCTGGACCAGGCCCACGCCGGGTTGCGCCAGGTTTGTGACCGGCTCGGCATCCAGTGGCTGGAGCGCGAGACCCTGCAGATGCAGGGCGTGCGCCTGATCGGCACCACGCTCTGGAGCGACTACGACGTATTTGGCGAACAGGCCCCGACGCCCACGCCGCCGCGGCATGGCCGGGCCGGCGCGGTGCCGCCCATACGCCCACCCGATCCGCTCACCCACCGCCTCCAGCAGCGCGAGAAAGCCTTTCGCGCCGCCAACCACTACCTGGTGAAGATGGCGGGCCAACGCCATGGCCGCCTGTTCGACGCCGAGGCCATGCGCACGTTGGCGCAGGAGTGCCAGGCCTGGCTGCGCGATGCGCTGGCCGTGCCGTTCGACGGTCCCACGGTGGTCATCACCCACTTCGCGCCCACGCTGCACAGCATGGACCCGCGCTACGGCCGAAGCCCCGGCACGGCGGGTTTCTGCAACGGCCTTGACGATCTGCTGCCGCTGGCCGACCTGTGGCTGCACGGTCACCTGCACTGCCCGACCGATGTGCAGGTGGGGCGCTGTCGCATCAAGGCCAATCCGCTGGGCTACCACGACAAGAACGAACAGGCCAGCTTCGAGCCCGCGTGCTGCATCCGCGTGAGCGCGAGCGAAGCGACGCACGGCAAGGCGCCCGCTGTTTGAGGCAGCGCAAAGTGCCGCCCCGCGAAGCCCCTACACTCGCCGTTTCCCCCCTGAACCAACAAGGAGAACCTCATGAAGATCCTGCTCGCAGTCGATGGCAGCGCGTACACCAAGAAAATGCTGGCCTACCTGGCGACCCACGACGAGATGTTCGGTGCCAACAACGCGGTGACCCTCATCACGGTGCAAGCTCCACTGCCTCCGCGCGCGCGCGCCGCGGTTGGCGCCGAAGTGGCCAACGGCTACTACGCCGATGAGGCCGCCAAGATCACCGCACCGGTGGTGAAATTCCTCAAGCGCCATGGCATCGACGCCACCGTCGTGCAGAAGGTTGGCTCGGCCGGCGAAGTGATCGCCAAGACCGCCGACAGCGGCAAGTTCGACCTGCTGGTGATGGGTTCACACGGCCACGGCGCCCTGGGCAACCTGGTCATGGGTTCGGTGGCCACCAAGGTGCTGGCCCACTGTGGCGTGCCGGTGCTGCTGGTTCGCTGAACCCGCTTCCACCCAAAGAGAAAGGCCGCATCTGCGGCCTTTCTCTTTGGACGATCAGGATCGAACGTCAGCGCGACTTCAGGCCGTCGAAGCAGGTGCTGAGCACCATCTCGATGATCTCGTCAACGCTGTATTGCCCCGAGCCCTTGAGGAAGCCCAGCACCGGATCGCAGGCCCGTGCGAACAGGGTGTAGAGCACCGCGATCGGGGGCAAGGTGTTGTTGAGGCTGCCATCGGCCTGGGCCTGCGTGATCCAGCCGCCCAGGCGCTCGCTCACGTCCATGAGGCCGTCGACATAGGCCTTGTTGTTTGTCAGGGAAGCGCGCAGGCTGGAGTTGGCGCTGGGCAACGAAGGCATCTCGCCCGCGAGCTGCACCTCCATGGTCCATCGCGCCACCGCCCTGAGCTGCTCGATCGGCCGGCTGTCCGGGCGGCCTTCCAGGCTATCGAGAAATGCGCGCGCACGGTCCATCACACGCACCATGGCCGCAGCGGCCAGGTCTTCCTTGCTGGGAAAGTGTTTGTAGAGGCTGGCCTTGGCAATGCCCACTTCGGCGGCCACCTCGTCCACCGTCATGGCCTCGAAGCCTTTTTCGGCGAGCAAGCGGTTCACCGCCGAGACGATGGCGTCTTCGCGGGCGAGGTGCATCTGCTGGCGAAAACTGCGTTTCTGGGGAGCTTCGGAGGGTGATTTTTCGACTGCGCTGCTCATGGAAAACCTTTGGACACCACTAGAATTCTGCTTCACTTTGACGAAATCGTCGACATCGCTACCGAAACGTAAAGCCGAAGACCCATCGGTCACGACTTCGACGGCCGGGCGTCGCTGCCGGGTCGCAGGTTGTCGGCCGCCGCCGTGCGCAACGCGGTGCTCAGGGCGTCCAGCACGTCGGAGCTCAGGTTCCAGCAATGCCAGTACAAGGCCACACCCAGCCGATGGCGTGGCGCCAGATTGACCAGCTCGCCCGATTCGATCAGCTCGCGCACCCGCAGCTCGGGCAACACGCTCACACCCCAGCCCGCCTGCACGGCGCGCACCTGGCCTTCGCTGGATGGCACGAAGAGTTGCTTGAGCATCACGCGCGGCAGGCCAAAGGCCTTCATCACGAAACCGTGTTGCAGGTTGTCCTTGCGGTTGAAGGCCACGAACGGAACCTTGTGGAAGTTGTGCGCGCTCAGGCCTTTGGGCAGGTGCTGCGCGGCAAAGTCGGCGCGTGCCACGGCCACGTAGTCCATGGTGCCCAGCGCTTCCATCTTGCAGCCCCGCAAGGCCTGCCCGAGAGAGGTGACGCAGCCGAGCACCTGACCTTCGCGCAGCCACTCGTGGGTGAACTCCTGATCGTCGGTGATGATTTCAATCGGCAGGCCGTTCTGCGCCAGCGCGTCCAGCGCCGGCAGTGCCCAGGTGGCGATGCTGTCGGCGTTGATCGCCACCGAAATGCGCTCTTCCTCGCGGCCGCTGCCGGTGGAGCTGGGCGCGAGTTCCTTGAGGTCTTTTTCCAGATCAGCGCGCAGCAGCCGCATCATCTTGGCGTGCTTGAGCATGAGCTGGCCGGCCGGCGTGGGCTTGAGCGGACGGCTTCGCACGATGAGCACGGTGCCGACCTGCGCCTCCAGGGCCCGCAACCGCTGCGACACGGCCGATTGCGTGATGGACAGGCGCTGCGCGGCGCGCTCGAAGCCGCCCTCTTCAATGATGGCGGCCAGGCATTCAAGGGCATCGGGATCGAAGGTGCTCATGGGCTCTATAAGCTGATCTGATGTTTGAAATTTTAGTTTAATTTCTCTTCACTTCGAAGCGCCTTCTTTCGATACTGCTGAGCAGTTTCATCGTTTGGAGGAGTGGGTCATGCAAGTCACCGTATTGGGCGCGGGCATCATCGGCGTGAGCACCGCGTGGCACCTGCTGCAGCGCGGGCACGAGGTCACCCTGGTCGACAGGCAGCCCGACGCTGCGCTGGAGACCAGCTTTGCCAACGCGGCACAGATCTCGGTGAGCTACTGCGAGCCCTGGGCCAACAAGGACGCGCCGCTCAAGACCTTGAAGTGGATGTTCTCCGACGAGTCGCCCCTGCTGTTCCGCCCGCAGCTGGATTGGGCGCAATGGCGCTGGGGTCTGCAATTTCTGGCGCAATGCAACGACGCTGCCTTCGAGCGCAACGTGGCACAACTCGTGGCACTGGGCTCCTACAGCCACGCCGCGCTCAAGGCCGTGGTGGCCGACACCGGCATCGAGTACCACCGGCTGGAACGCGGCATCGCCCACTACTACACGGACCAGAAATCCTTCGACGGCGCCGCCGAGGCCGCCGCCGTGATGCAGCGTTTCGGCGTCAAGCGCCGCGTGGTCTCGCGCAACGAGCTGCTCACCATCGAGCCCGCGCTGCGCGCCTTTGCCGATCGGATTGTGGGCGGCACCTACACGCAGAGCGACGAGTCCGGCGACGCACGCACCTTCACGCAACAACTGGCTGCCCGGTGCGGCCAGCGCGGCGCGAGGCTGATGTTCGGCCACGACATCGAGCGCCTGGACAGCGATGGGCGCGAAATCCGCGAGGTGCGTGTGCGCGACCGCCAGAGCGGTGTGGCGCGCGTGCTCAAGGCCGACGCCTTTGTGGTGGCCTGCGGCTCCTACACCACGCCGCTGCTCAAGTCGATCGGCGTGAACGTGCCGATCTACCCGGGCAAGGGCTACAGCGCAACGCTGCCCCTGCTCAAGCCCGAACAGGCGCCCAGCGTGAGCATGATCGACGACCAGCTCAAAATCGCCGTCTCGCGCCTGGGCAACCAGCTGCGCGTGGCCGGCACGATCGAACTCGGCGGTTTTGATCTCTCGCTGGACACGCCGCTGGCGAAGAAGCGTTGCGAGATGCTGGTGCACCGCATCGAACAGGTGTTCCCCGGCGTGGCCGACACCCGCACACCCGAACAAGGCGGTGATCCGCAGTTCTGGTGCGGCCTGCGCCCGGCCACACCGACCAACATTCCCCTGATCGGCCGGTTGCCGCTGAGAAACCTCTGGATCAACGCCGGCCACGGCACCTTGGGCTGGACCCACGGCGCAGGCTCCGGCAAGGCCCTGGCCGAGTTGATTCATGGGGAGCAACCCGCCATGGACTTTGGCTTTCAGGGCGTGCCACCGCAGGCACCTCGCGCCTCAACGCGGTTCAGCGTCGCCCCGCCACCCACGCGGGCCTGAAATCGCGCGGCTCAGCCGCCACCCGAACCACGCGTCAATGCGCCAGATCCAGCAACCCGGAGAACGCGTGTTATGTGTCGGCTTGTATGCGTCGACCCATCTGCACGTCCAGGGCGACCAGATTCACCGCGCCACCACCCGTTGCGCCCTTGACTTCGGTGCCGAGAACGGCTGCGAGCTGCCCCGTGGCCTGGCGTCTGCGCATCTCCAGCTGGAACAGGCGGTCTTCGTCCACGGCGTAGCCACAGCCGAAGAAAGCGTCGGGCACGCTGTCGCCGTACACGTGCGGGACGCCGAACTTGTCGCGCACGATTTCGGCCGCTTGCGACGAGGGGGGGATGAAGAGAAGCGAGCCAGCCAAAACAAGGTTGGCGCGAATTGCAGGTGAGAACATGTTGAGACTCCTGATTAGGATGTCCAGTGTTCCCATGCTGGTGATCGGTGTGAATACGGCCCTCACGCGGGGGCGTGCCATGCGACCTCAGGGCCGCAGGCGCTCCACCATCCAGCGCTGCAGATCCATCCACATCTGCCGCATTTCGCTCTCCAGCGGCGCGCGAAAGGCGTTGGCCAGCTCGATCGTGACCACGGGCATGCCGCGGTGCACGCCGCCGTAGTTGCCCAGGCTCCCGGGAAAGATGCCCACCTGGTCGAGGTAGAGGCGTCCGAGCTTGGGCGGTGGGGCGCCCGGTCCGTCGAAGTCGAGCACGCCGTAGGGGGCGTGGATGCTCACGATCAGGTGCGGCTGAAAGCGCGCCATCTCGTCGTGCAGAAAGCGCGACTCGGGTTCGGACAGTGGGCTGGGCCCGGGCCAGCGGCGCGGGTCCTTTCGGGTGCGTTGCTCCCAGTACACCTTGGCTTCCCGTTCCCAGTGGGGGGTGGGAAAGTTGCGGTTGAGGTCCACGCCTCTTGCATTCACGCGCTGGGCGGGTCGCGCCAGAAGGCCGTCCGGGTTGAGCACGGGAATGAAGCGCCAGTGGGCATCGGCAGGGTCATTGAGCGCGTGCTGGATCCAGTGCAGGGCCACCGAGGCCGACGACATTTCGTCGCCGTGGATGGCGCCCACCACCAGAACCCGCAGCCGCGCCTGCGGCGCCACCACGTCGCGCGCATACAGCGTGCGGCCCTGCGTCGAGCGGCCCTCTGTGGGCATCAGGCCGGCCGCATCACAGAGCGCGCGCCCCATGTGCGGCAGGCGGGCCGAGAGGTGCACACAGGGCGCCGCGGCGGCTGGCACGGAGGTGCGGTGGTGTGGCGGCCCGCGCAGCGGCGAGGTGGCCCGTGCGCCCGTGGCCAGCAAGCACACACCGACGAACATCACGAGGACGGCCAGTGGCGTCTGCTGTTTCGCGCGGAGCAGGGTGCGGTGCATGACGGCATTCTAGGGACGGCACCGCACCGAGGCACCAATCGCCGAGAATGGGCGTTCCGCTGTCCCACGCACCTGCTCCACATGCCTTCTGAACGCTCGCTTCCCACCCAGGCCCGTGCCCCCGACTTCTCAGTGCGGGAGTTCCGTGCCTCGCTGGGCATGTTCGCCACCGGGGTGACCATCGTCACCGCGCGCACCGACAGCGGCGAGCTGGTGGGGCTGACCGCCAACTCGTTCAACTCGGTCTCGCTGAGCCCGCCGCTGGTGCTCTGGAGCCTGGGCAAGGCGGCCGGCTCGATGGCTGCGTTTTCCAACGGACGGCACTACGCCATCAACGTGCTGGCCGCCGACCAGCAGGCGCTGGCCGAACAGTTTGCGGCCAAGGACACCGACCGCTGGGCCGGGGTGGCGTTTCGAGAAGGCGGCAACGGCGCACCCTTGCTCCACGGTGCCGCCGCCACCTTCGAGTGCTTCAACCGAAGCCAGTACGCCGAGGGCGACCATGTGATCTTCGTGGGCGAGGTGGAGCGCTGCGCGCACCGCGCCGAGGCCTCGCCGCTGCTGTTCCACGGCGGGCGCTTCTACACCGAACACCCGCTCTGAATAACGGGTGCGCCCGCCCCCCGAGCCGGGGCGACAGCCGACTCGAACCGACCTCGCGACAATCGTCGGCATGAGCCTCACCACCGTTCGCAAAACCCACCTCGACTCCCTTGCCATCACCTTGCTCGTGGTGTGCTGCGCCTTCTGGGGCTTTCAGCAGATCCTGATCAAGGGCACGGTGGCCGAAGTGCCGCCGTTGTGGCAAGCCTCGCTGCGCTTCTGGGGCGCAGCCCTGCTGATCTGGCTGTGGTGCGCAGCGCGTGGTGTGCCGCTCTTCAAGCGCGACGGCACGCTCAAGGCCGGGCTGCTCGCGGGTTCGCTGTTTGCCGGCGAATTCGCCTTCATTTACCTCGGGCTGATGCACACCACGGCCTCACGCCTCACGGTGTTCCTCTACACCAGCCCGTTTGTGGTGGCGCTGCTGCTGCCGCGCGTGGTGCCCGGTGAAAAGCTGCGGCGCATCCAGTGGGTGGGCCTGGTGATCGCGTTCGCCGCTGTGGCCCTGGCCTTCGGCGAAGGCTTCATGCACGGCTCGCCGGTGGCCGGCCAGTGGCTGGGCGACGGCATGGCGCTGGCCGCCGGCGCGCTCTGGGGCCTGACCACGCTGACCATCCGCGCCACCACACTGTCCACCGCCAGCGCGGAAAAGACGCTGTTCTACCAAGTGGCCGTCACCGCCGTGGTGGCGCCCTTCGTCTCGCTTGCACTGGGCGAGACGTGGTCGCTCGATTACTCGGCGCACGCCTGGGGCTCGCTGGCCATCCAGACCGGGGTGGGCGCGTTCGCGAGCTACCTCACATGGATGTGGATGCTGCGCCATTACCCGGCCACGCAGATGTCCACCTTCACCTTCCTCACGCCAGTGTTCGCGCTGGTGTTCGGCGTGGTGCTGCTGAACGAACCGCTCACGCTGCAGCTGGTGCTGGCCTTGGTGGGTGTGGCAATCGGCATCGTTCTCGTGTCGAAGCGCTGAACCCGTTCAGTTCTTCTTCGACAACCCAAGGCGCTCGATCGTGTTCTTCTCCGCTGCAAACGTGCGTGCCGCATAGGCCGTGTAGTCGGCCGTGTTCATGTAAATCGTGGGCTGGTAGAACTTGTCGAAGGTGGCCTTGACTTCGGGGTCGTCCAGCGTGGACTTGAACGCATCGTGCAGCACCTTCACCACGGCCGGGTCCATGCCCTTGGGGCCACCGATGCCGAAGGGCGATTCGGTGATGGTGTCCCAGCCGCTCTCCTTCACCGTGGGCACATCGGGGAAAGCCTTGTTGCGCTCCCGCCCGAGCGTGGCCAGCAGGCGCAGCTTGCCACTCTGCACATGCGGGGCAAATTCGGTGGTGCCGCTCATCATGCGGATGTGGCCCCCCAGGATGGCGGTCATGATTTCGGCCGAGCCCTTGAACGGAATCGGATTGAGCTGGATGCCGGCCTTCTCGCTGAACTCTTCAATGGCCAGGTGCGGCGTGGTGCCCGTTCCGGTGTGACCGTATTCCAGCTTGCCCGGGTTGGCCTTGGCGTAGGCCACCATCTCCTTGAGCGTCTTGAACGGTGCGTCGGCGGTGCAGGCCAGGCCAAAGGTGTAGCCGGTGAGGCAGACGATGTGGGTGATGTCCTTCACCGGGTCGAAGGGCGTGGTCTGCATGTGCGGCAGGCGGTAGATGCCCAGCGGCAGCTGCGTGAGGGTGTAGCCATCGGGCTTGGCCTGCACCATGGCGCTGGCGCCCAGCGTGCCACCCACGCCGGGCTTGTTGTCGATGATCACCGGCACGCCCAGGGCTTTGCTCGCGCTCTGGGCCAGCGCGCGCATCACGCCGTCGCTGCTGCCGCCGGCGGGCCAGGGCGCGATCAGGGTGATGGGGCGCGAGGGAAACTTGTCTTGCGCCCACGCCGCGCTGCTGAGCAGGCCAGGCACGGCCACCGCAGCGGCGCTGCTGGCAGCCAGGGTGAGCGCCTGGCGGCGGCTGACGGAACGGTCGCTGGACGGCATGGCGGGTCTCCGGTGTTGTGCGAGACCGCCAAATTAGCGCAAGGCCCGCGTCGCCAACAGCGGGTTAGCCCGAAGGGCCAGGTGCTCAGTCTGCTCGACGACGCGCGGCGAAGTCCACGTACCAGTCCAGGCAACCCGGGTTGGCCATGGCCTCCTTGTTGATGACCTTCTCCAGCGGCTGGCCGAGCAGCAACTTCTTGATCGGCAGCTCCTGCTTCTTGCCCGAGAGCGTGCGCGGGATCTCGGCCACCTGGAACACATCGTTGGGCACGAAGCGTGGCGAGAGCGCGGTGCGGATGCTGTCGGTGATGCGCTGGCGCGTGGCCTCATCGAGCACCACGCCCTCGCGCAGCACCACGAAGAGCGGCATGTAGCTTTCACGCCCGAGGTACTCCAGATCGACCACCATCGAGTCCATCACCTCGGGCAGCGCTTCGACCGCGCTGTAGAGCTCGCTGGTGCCCATGCGCAAGCCGTGGCGGTTGATGGTGGCGTCCGAGCGGCCATAGATCACGCACGAGCCGTCGGGGTGGATGCGCAGCCAGTCGCCGTGTCGCCAGACGGCGCCGGCGGCTGCGTCGAGGTCACCACCACCGGGCTTGCGGCCGTGGCCCGTCGGGTACATGTCGAAGTAACTGCCGAGCAGGCGCTTGTTATCCACATCACCCACGAAGTACAGCGGCATCGACGGGATGGGCTGCGTGCACACCAGCTCGCCCACCTCGTCGATCACCGGCAGGCCCTGCTCGTTCCAGGCTTCCACCGCGCAGCCCATGAGGCGGCATTGCATGCGGCCCGGTGTTTGTGGCAGGTCGCGGTTGCCGCCAATGAAAGCGCCGGCGAAGTCGGTACCTCCAGAAATATTGCACCACCAGATGTCGCGCTGTGCTTCGCTCTGTGCGATGACCGCGAACTGCGAAGCGCCCCAACGCTGCGCGTCCTCCGACAAGGGCGACCCCGTGGTGCCCAGGGCGCGCACGGCCGAGAGATCGCCGCAGGTCGACAGGTCCACGCCGGCCTTGAGGCAGTTCGCGAAAAACGCCGCGCCCGCGCCGAAGAAGGTCACGCCCTGCTCGGCCGCGAATCGCCACAGCGTGGTCCAGTCGGGCTTGTCTTTGGAACCGCCGGGGTTGCCGTCATAGATCACGCAGGTGGTGCCGCCGAGCAGGCCGCCGGTCTGTGCGTTCCACATCACCCAGCCGGTGGAGCTGTACCAGTGGTAGCGCTCGCCCCAGCTGTTGGGCTCATAGCTGCAGCCAATGTCGTTGTGCAGGATCTTGAGCGCCAGCGCCACGATGGTGGTGCCGCCGTGGCCGTGCACGATGGGTTTGGGCAGGCCGGTGGTGCCGCTCGAATACACGATCCACAGCGGGTGATCGAACGGCAGCCACAGCGGTTCGAACTGCGCCACGGCCGCGTCCATGCGCGCCGTGGCCTGGGCGAAATCGACGCAGGGTGCGCCGGCCTGCAGCGCGCGGTCGGCGGCGTCCGTCGGGTCATCGGCATCGGTCGCCAGATTGGTGTGCAGCACCACATGGCGCACCGTGGGCAGCGCCGCGCGCAGCTCGGCCACCACGGCCAGGCGGTCGAAGTCGCGCGCGCCGTAGGTCACGCCGTCGCAGGCAATCAGCACCACCGGCTCGATCTGGCGGAAGCGGTCGAGCACGGCGTGGGTGCCCATGTCGGGCGCGCAGATGCTCCACACGGCGCCAATGCTCACCGTGGCCAGAAAGGCCACCATGGCTTCGGGGATGTTGGGCAAATAAGCGGCCACTCGGTCGCCGGGCTGCACGCCCTGGGCCTGCAGGTGCAGCGCCAGCGATGCCACCTGGCGGCGCAACTCGGGCCAGCTCATCTCCACGTGGCGGCCCTTTTCATTGCGGCTCACGATGGCCATGAACCCGGCATCGTGCGCGGGCTGCACGTGGCGAAAAACCTGCTGCGCGTAGTTCACCTTCGCGCCCACAAACCACTTCGCACCGGGCATCACGTTGCGCTCCAGCACGGCGGTGTGCGCCGTGGGAGAGCGCATGTCGAAGTAGTCCCAGATGCTTTGCCAGAACGCTTCCAGGTCGGTGGTGGACCAGCGCCAGAGGGCGTCGTAGTTGTCGAAATGCAGGCCGCGCCGTTCGGCCAGCCACTGCTGGTAGAGCCTGATTTGCGGGACGAAGGGGGGTGGGTTTGTCTCGTTCATGCCGTTGTCCTTTTTGGTCAGCAGGTTAACAGCGCAGCCGGGTTTGGGGGGACTTGCAAGCCCCGGGTTTGTACGGGTGTTCAATTTTTTTGTACAGCCGTTCAATATCGCCATGCCCAGCCGTCACGCCCCGCTCACCGCCACGCCGCGCACCCGCCAGGGTGCCGCCGCGTCGCGCAACGCGCAGCGCCCCGACCGTCAGCAGGCCATCCTGCTGGCGGCCGAAAAGCTGTTTGCGCAGAGCGGCTACCACGCGGTGACGATCCGCCAGATCGCCGAAGAAGCCGGCGTGCCGCTGGCGCTGGTAGGCTATTACTACGGCCCCAAACAAGACCTGTTTCATGCCATCTTTGCGCACTGGAACCAGACCATCGAGGAGCGCCTAGCCGCACTCGACGCCGCCTCGCTCGACCCCCAGGACCCGCAGACGCTCACGCGCATCGTGGAGGCCTTTGTCGGCCCGGTGATCAAGCTGCGCACCAGCCCCGAGGGCCACCACTACGCCCAACTGGTGGGCCGTGAGCTGGCCTACAACAGCCAGGAGGCTGACCGCGTGCTGCGCGAGTTCTTCGACCCCATGGCCCACCGCTTCATAGACGCCCTGCACAGCGCCTTGCCGCACGCCGCGCGAGCGGACGTGGCCTGGGGTTACCAGTTCGCGCTCGGCGCGTTGCTGCACCACCTGGTGGACGACCGTGTCGCCCGTCTGTCACTGGACGTGAACCGTCCCGGTGACCCCGCGGCCGGGGAGCGTCTGGTGCGCTTCATCGTCGGCGGCCTGCGCGCTGCCCTGCCCATCCCGACCCCCCCGCTCTCAACCCGCCACCCGACCCCATCCACCACAAGGAGACTTTGATGAAACGACGCACCGCCTTGGCCGCCCTGGCCGCTGTTCCCGCCGCCATCAGCCTGCCCGCCTTCGCGCAGGCGAGCACGAAGATCGTCTTTGGCTACACCGCCGTGACCGATTTCGCCTCGGTGTTTGTCGCGGCCGAGAACGGCTACTTCAAGAAGCGTGCGCTCGACGTGGAGCTCAAGTTCATCCCGATCAACTCCACCATCCCGGCCGCGGTACAGGCCGATTCGCTGCAGATCGGCGGACCCACGCCCAGCGTGTTCCTGCAGTCGGTCGACGGCGGGCTGGACCACGTGGTGGTGGCCGGTGGCGGCGTGACCTCCAAGACCATCACCGGCTTCGGCCTGGTGGCCAAGGCCGGCAGCGGCATCCGCAACGCCAAGGACTGTGTGGGCAAGAAGATCGGCGTGCCCGGCCTGGGCGCCTTCCTGCACGTGACCTTCCGCGGCTGGCTCAAGACGCAGGGCGTGGACTTCAAATCGGTCAACTTCGTTGAAGCCTCGTTCCCCCAGCACGGCGACCTGCTGCGTGGCGGCTCGGTTGATGCCGTGGTCAGCGCCGATCCGTTCATGAGCCGCATCACCGACAGCGGCATCGGCTACGTGGCCTCGTACTACTCGACCTTCCTGCCCGAGAACCAGCCCACCATCATCCACACCGCGCGGCGCGAGTGGGTGGCGCAGAACGCTGGCGCGGCGCGTGCCTTTCGCGAAGCGGTGCAGGAAGCCGCCGCCTTCATGCAGCAGCCCAAGAACAACGACGCGGTGCGCGCGGCCATCGGCAAATACATCAAGCTGCCGCCCGAGGTGATCGCCAAGATCCAGATCTCGCCTCCCGGACCCGTGGTCACCGAGAAACAGCTCACCTACTGGGTGAACCTGATGAAGGACCAGGACATGCTCAAGACCACGCCCGACGTGACCCGCCTGATTGCCAAGTGAGACACGCCACCCCCCACGCCCCTGCAACGACCATGGCCGAAACCGTCCTGCACTTCAACCGCGTGGCCATCGCCCTGGGCGGACGGGAGATCCTCTCGCCGGTGGAGCTGTCCATCCGGCGTGGCGAGTTCGTCTGCGTGATCGGTCCTTCGGGCTGCGGCAAGACCACGCTGCTGCGCGCCGCCGCCGGCTTCGTGGCGCCCAGCAGCGGAAGCGTGCAGCGCCAGGGAAAGGCCATCACCGGCCCCAGCCGCGAAGTCGCTTTCGTGTTCCAGGACTACGGGCGCGCCTTGCTGCCCTGGCGCACGGTGCAAGCCAACGTGAGCCTGGCGCTGGAGGCGGCGAACGTGCCGGCGGCCGACCGGCCCGGGCGCATCGCGCGCGTGCTGAAGACTGTGGGCCTGAGCGCGCACGCCGATAAGTTTCCGGCCCAGCTCTCGGGTGGCATGCAGCAGCGCGTGCAGATCGCGCGCTGCCTGGCGCAACAGCCCGACGTGATGCTGATGGATGAGCCCTTCGGCGCGCTGGATGCGATGACGCGCGAGACGCTGCAGGACGAGCTGGCGCGGCTGGTGCGCGAGGAAGGTCTCACGGTGATGTTCGTCACCCACGATCTGGAAGAGGCGCTGTACCTGGGCGACCGCGTGATCGCGCTGCGCAGCAACCCCACGCCCGCGCTGCCCAGCCTGGCCGCGCTGATCGACGTGCCGCTGCCGCAACCGCGCGACCAGCTCAGCACCAAGGAGCACCCGGAGTTCCTGCGCCTGCGCCGCGAGCTGTACCACTATCTGGGCCACTGAATGAAAGCCTTGGTCTTCCCGGCCGTGCTGCTGGGTGCACTCGAACTCTGGGCCCGCACCACCGGCCAGGGCAGCGACGCCATTGCACCACCCACCGCAGCGCTGCGCGCCTTCGGTAGAGCGCTCATGGACGGCTCGCTGCTGGAGGCCACGGCATTCACGCTGGGCAGCGCCGCGCTGGGCCTGCTCATCGGCGCGCTCGGGGGTTTGTTGCTCGGCACGCTGCTGGGCCTGTCGCGCCGCGCCGGGCAGTGGGGCTATCTGAGCGTGGAAGTGGCACGGCCCATCCCGTCGGTGGCGCTGATTCCGCTGGCCATGCTGGTGTTTGGCTTCGGCCTGCGCATGGAAGTGAGCGTGGTGGCCTTCGCCTGCCTGTGGCCCATGCTGGTGCTCACGCAGACCGCGGTGTTGCAGGTGGAGCCGCGCCTGATCGAGGTGGCGCGCGCGCTGCAGCTCTCGCCGCTGCGGCGCTTCGCCTGGATCGTGGGCCCGGCCATCGTGCCGCGCCTGTTCGTGGCACTGCGCCTGAGCGTGGCCATCGCGCTGGTGGTGGCCGTCACGGTGGAGATCGCGGCCAACCCGCACGGCATGGGCTACGCCATGATGATCGCGCAGCAAAGCCTCGACCCTGCGCTGATGCTGGCTTGGCTGGCGTGGATCGGTGTGGTCGGTTACGCCATCAACGCTGGCGCGCTCGCGCTGCAGCGCCGGGTGGCGCGCCTCATGGGGGAGCCAGCGGCATGAACCGGCGTTACACAACGATCGTGATGCTGGGCAACGCCACCGGCTCGGTGCTCGTGCTGGGCGGCTTCGTCGCGCTGTGGTGGGTGGCCAGCGCAGGCGGTTGGGTCAACCGCGCCTTTCTGCCCACGCCGCAGGCCACGCTGCAAAGCCTGGTGCAGGGCCTGGCCGGTGGCGATCTGGCGGCCTACACCTGGGCCACGCTCAGCCGCATGGTCAGCGGCTGGGTGCTCGCCAGCGCGCTGGGCATTGCGTTGGGCGCGCTCATCGGTGCTTCAGCGCGTGCCCGCGACTGGATCGCACCCACGCTCGAATTCATCCGGCCGCTGCCGGCCTCGGCCGTGATGCCGCTGGCCATCGCGCTGTTCGGCCTGTCGGGCAACATGGTGCTGGCGGTGGTGGCGTTTGGCGCCATGTGGCCGGTGTTGCTGGCCACGCTGCATGGCCTGGCCAACGTGCACCCGCAGCTGCGCGAGGTGTCGCGCTCACTGGAACTGAGCCACCTCGCCTTCGTGCTCAAGATCGGCCTGCCCAACGCCATGCCCGACATTCTGGCCGGCATGCGACTGTCGCTCACGGTCTCGCTCATCGTCTCGGTGGTGGGCGAAATGATCGCCTCGCAATCGGGCCTGGGCCAGGCCATTCTGCTGGCCGCGCGATCGTTCCAGGCCAGCGATCTGTTCGCCGGCATCGTGCTGCTCGGTGCCATGGGCTTCGTGAGCAACGTGCTGCTCGCCCTGGCTGAAAAGTCCCTGCTGCGCTGGCAGCGCCCCTGATTTCAACGTTCCTGGAGAACCCCATGCCACGACGATTCGTCGACCTCTCGATCTACCTGGAAAACGACGTGCTGAGCGATCCGCCGGCCTTCGCGCCCAAGATCCAGTACTTCACGCACGAGCACACCTTCGAGCAGATTGAGCCCTTCTTTCCGGGCTTGAAGAAGGAAGACCTGCCCGACGGCGAGGGCTGGGCGGTGGAGCTGGTGCAGCTCTCCACCCACAACGGCACCCACCTGGACGCGCCCTACCACTTCCACTCCACCATGGACAAGGCGCTGGGTGAGAAGAAGCCGGCCATCGCGATCCACGACGTGCCGCTGGAGTGGTGCTTCCAGCCCGGCGTGAAGCTGGACTTCCGCCACTTCGCCGACGGCTACGTGGTCACGGCCGCCGATGTGCAAGCCGAGTTGAGCCGCATCGACCACACGATCAAACCGCTGGAGATTGTGGTGGTGAACACGCGCGCCGGTTCGCGCTACGGCCACAGCGACTATGTGGCCGCCGGTTGTGGCATGGGCTACGAGGCCACCATGTACCTGCTGGAACGCGGCGTGCGCCTGACCGGCACCGACGCCTGGAGCTGGGACGCGCCCTTCGTGCACACCGCGCAGAAGTACGGCGAAACGAACGACGCCTCGCTGATCTGGGAAGGCCACAAGGCCGGGCGCGACATCGGCTACTGCCACATCGAGAAGATGCACAACCTCGAAGCCCTGCCAGCCGATGGATTCTTCATCTCCTGCTTCCCGCACAAGATCCGCGGCGCCTCGGCGGGCTGGACGCGTGCCGTGGCCATCTTTGACGACGCCTTGCAAGCCACGGCATAGCCCCCACGCTCCGCCGCTGCGCGGGTCGCTGCCCCCCGAGGGGGCTGATCCGGCTTGGGGCGGCCCGGCGCCGGATCGCCCTTTTCACGCACAGGAACTCCCATGGAACTGAACCACACCCACGACCCCGAAGCGCGCAGCTGGCTCGAATCGGCCAACGCCCCGGGCACCGACTTCCCGATCCAGAACCTGCCCTTCGGCGTGTTTCGCCGCCAGGGCTCCAGCGAAGCCTTCCGCGGTGGCGTGGCCATCGGCGACCAGGTGATCGACCTCGCAGCCATTGCGCGCGAAGGCGCGGTGTCGGGCCCGGCGGCGCAGGCGGTGAACGCCTGCACCGGCGACGCGCTCAACGACTTTCTGGCGCTGGGCCCTGCCGCCTGGCGCGCGCTGCGCCACGCGCTGTTTGATCTGCTCAAGGCCGGCGCCAGCGGCCCGGGCGTGAACGCGCTGCGCGCCAGCCTGGTACCTTTGGCCGAGGTGGAGATGCGCGTGCCCACGCGCATCGGCGACTACACCGACTTCTACACCTCGATCCACCACGCGCGCAACGTGGGCCGCGTGATCCGACCGGACGACCCGCTCTCGCCCAACTTCCAGTGGCTGCCCATTGCGTACCACGGCCGTGCCTCCAGCGTGGTGGTCAGCGGCACACCGTTTCGCCGGCCCATGGGCCAGGCCATGGCACCAGGCGCGAAGGCGCCGGTGTATGGCGCCTGCCGCCGGCTCGACTTTGAACTCGAAATGGGCTTCTACATCGGCCCGGGCAACGCCATGGGCGAGCCCATTGCGCTCGTCGAGGCCGAAGACCACATCTTCGGCATGTGCCTGCTCAACGACTGGTCGGCGCGCGACCACCAGTTCTGGGAAATGAACCCGCTCGGCCCCTTCCTGGGCAAGAACTTCTGCACCACCGTCTCACCCTGGATCGTGACGCTGGAGGCGCTTGCGCCCTACCGCCTGCCGTTCGAGCGGCCCACGGGCGACCCACAACCGCTGGCCTACTTGGAGGGCGAGGCCAACCGCCGCCAGGGCGCCATCGACGTGCAACTGGAAGTGCAAATCGAATCGCGCCAGCACCGCGAGCGCGGCGTCAAACCCGATCGCCTGTCAGCCACGAGCTTTCGCCACCAGTACTGGACCATCGCGCAGATGGTGGCCCAGCACAGCGTGGGCGGCTGCAACCTTCAACCAGGCGACCTGCTGGGCACCGGCACCATCTCCGGCCCCACGCTGGACGAAGCCGGCGCCATCGTCGAACTCAGCCTGGGCGGCACGCGCAGCCTGCCGCTGCCCGGCACCGGCGAGGAGCGCACCTTCCTGGAAGATGGCGACGCCATCGTCCTGCGCGGCTGGTGCGAGAAACCGGGTGCGGCGAGGATCGGGTTTGGCGAGAGTCGGGGTGAGGTGTTGCCGGCCATTGGGTGAAAACCAGATGCAGCTCTGTGAGGCGATTTGGGCACATTGAGCTGGTTGCCGCTTTGCAGCGTAAAGAGACTTTCCGCTTGTCGCTCTACAGCAGATACCCGGGCTCGCAGATGACCGCTGCATCCGTCTGTCGATAAGTACGGAACAGACCGGCTCGCAAACGTGGTTCTGGCTCTGGCCATCTGAACCGGCAGAAATGATGGGGCGACGGCGCTGCCGGAGTACTGGCTTTCGGGGTGCTGAGCCGAGCCGGCATCTATGAGGTGTCGGGATCATTGACAGGTTGGGGGTCGCGCGAGGCAGAGTCGGGCGCAAGTCATTGATTAAACGCACATTCACATCGAAGGCATGCCTTTTGCTCTGGAAAAGCTTCTACCGAATTTTTGGGGCACCTCCTTGAACCAGCTAATGAAATGCGTTTTCTGCGCTTGCGCGGCACTGGCCTCCCTTCCCGCACTGGCTGGCGTCGTGGTCGGAGCAACCTCGATCTCAAGCCCTCAAGGAAATTTTGCAGGTTCTTTCGATCTCGGAAACATCATCAATCAGAGTGGCTTGTCGGCCGGCTATGTGAACGGAGTCACGGACTTTGATGCCTACACTGCCGTCACGACTCACACTGGCTTGCGTGCGGGATTCACGGGATTCACCGCCTCGTTAAATGAGGGGCCGCAGCAGTTCACCTTCAACCTCGGTTCCGTACTGACCGTGAATGCGCTTGCCATCTGGAACACCACCAGCACCGGGGCCATTACGCAGATCCGAGTGCTTCTCGACGACGATGATGTGTTCGGCAACGGATTCACATCCGAACTCGTCGGATCCAGCGGTCTGGGCTTGTCAGAGGCGGCGCAGGTGTTCAACTTCAGCGCGATAGATGCCCAATACATCCACATCGAAGGTCTGGCCTCCCTGCTGCCTCGGGCTGTCTACGGACTTGGCGAGGTCGTGTTCAGTGCAACCCCCGAGAGCACCGTGCCGGAGCCAAGTACGTTGCCGCTCATCGGTGCAGCGCTTGTAGGCTTGGTGCTGGCACGTCGCCGCGTCTAGGACCAGGCAAAAGGGGTCGCGCCCAGCGTGTGAGGATTGCGGCGGCGCCTCCAGTGCACGTCGCTCTGCCGGCACTACCGTCCCCTCGCGAAAGCACGCATGATGCGCCACGCGGTCCTACACCGGCAAGGTCAGCTCGCGCTGACTGGCATCGGCCACGGTCTTTGTGCAGCGTGAGTAGCGTCTCGCCCATTTGCTCGGCGATGCTTGCGAAGCGGATGAGGATCAGCACATCCGGGTCGGCCCCGTTCTGCGCGGCCACAAATGCTTTGCACACCAGGTATGCCGTTCCACAACTGGCGGCTCCAGCGCCACGCACACGGCTTCCGTAGAAGTCCGGTGAGCGCCGGCTCGTCGGGGTGCTGCGGGTATTCACCGACTCCAGTCCAGGTCACCACGGTCGCCAGGGCCAGTAGGTATCGTTCGCGGCCCGCCGTGTCGGCCGCGCTACGCGAGTGACCGGTCAGGGAGGTGCAGCGGACATCCGCCTTGTTGACGATCGTTCGACCGATTTCGGCTCACGCTGCCGTTCACCTGCCGCCCCTGAGCGGCTGCAGACAGTCTCAGGACTAAACCGCTCGCGCGGTAGTCTCCGAGCTGAGATGGTTGGTTGACGTCGATGGCGCACGTGCCGATGTTGTGAGCCGAGGCAATTGGCCTCGGTCACGACAGGAGCACCATCATGAACGCACCCCATCCGACGGTTTCTCCGTTGCGCCAACGCATGCTCGAAGACATGCGGATGCGCAGGCTTGCACCCCAGACGCAGACCGCCTACATCCGAGCCGTGCGCCGGTTTGCAGCCTACCTTCACCGGCCTCCGGATACCGCCACCGTCGAAGACCTGCGCAACTTCCAGCTTCACCTGGTTGACGAAGGCACCTCACCCACGACCCTCAACGCCACCATCACCGGGCTGAAATTCTTTTGCGAGATCACCCTGGATTGCGCAGAGTTGACAGCCAAGATGCAGCCCGTTCATGTGCCTCGCACCTTGCCGGTGGTGCTCAGCCGCGAGGAAGTGGCTCGTCTGATTGCCGCAACTGGAAACCTCAAGCACCAGACTGCGCTGTCCCTGGCCTATGGCACAGGTCTGCGCGCCAGCGAAGTCGTGTCTTTGAAGGTCGGCGACATCGACAGCCAACGCATGACGCTGCGCGTGGAGCAAGGCAAGGGCAGCAAGGACCGCTACGCCATGCTCTCGCCAATATTGCTGGAGCGCCTTCGGGTCTGGTGGCGTGTGGCCCGGGCGCAAGGCAAGATGCTCGATGGTGGCTGGCTGTTCCCAGGCTTGAACCCGGTCGAACCGCTGACCACTCGGCAGCTCAACCGCGCTATTCACATGGCGGCCGATGCCGCGAACATCGACAAGCGCGTGTCCATGCACACCCTGCGCCACAGCTTTGCCACTCACTTGCTGGAGCAGAAGGTGGACATCCGCGTGATCCAGGTCCTGCTCGGGCACAAGAAGCTGGAGACGACGGCCATGTACGCGCAGGTGGCCACCGACATCCTGCGCGAGGTGGTCAGTCCGCTGGAGCAACTGAGCACCGCGTAGGCCCACCATGGGCACCGCTGCCCTGGAGGTGGCGGACATCTTCCGCACCCACGGGCCGGCCTGGCGGCAAGCCCAGCGCTCCCACCTGAGCCTGGGGCAGCTCAAGGTCATGACAGCCATCGAGCAGTGCCGCAGCGCGGCGCTGGGGGGACATGTGCTGCGCTGTGAAGCCTGCCAGCGCCTGCAGGTCGCCTACAACTCGTGCCGCAACCGCCACTGCCCCAAGTGCCAGGCCAGTGCTGCGCAGCGCTGGCTGGATGCGCGCCAAGCCGACCTGCTGCCCGTGGACTACTTCCATGTGGTCTTCACGCTGCCCGCACCCATCAGCGAGATCGCGTACTGGAACAAGGCCGTCGTCTACGGCCTGCTGTTTGAGGTGGCGGCACAGACGCTGCGCACCATCGCCGCCGATCCCCGGCACCTGGGTGCCCAGATCGGTGCCACCCTGGTGCTGCACACCTGGGGTTCGGCGCTCACGCACCACCCGCACGTCCACGGCATCGTGCCCGGCGGCGGGCTCTCGCTGGACGGGGAGCGTTGGGTGGCGTGCCGACCGGGCTTCTTCCTGCCGGTGCGCGTGCTCTCGCGCCTGTTCCGGCGGCTCTTCCTGGAAGCACTGGAGCAAGAGCACCGCGCAGGCACGTTGCAGTTCTTCTCGCAATACGCCGCGCTGGCCGATCCGAAGGCCTTTGCGCGGTGGCTCGCACCGCTGCGCCGGTGTGAATGGGTGGTCTATGCCAAGAAGCCGTTTGCGGGTCCACAGGCTGTGCTGGCCTACCTCTCGCGCTACACGCACCGGGTCGCGATCTCCAACTCGCGCCTGGTGGCGCACGACGAGCATGGGGTGACGTTTCGCTGGAAGGACTACCGCAACAAGGGCCGAGGCCAAGGCAAAACACGCCACAAGACGATGACACTTGCGCCCGAGGAGTTCATGCGCCGCTTCCTGCTGCACGTGCTGCCTAGCGGGTTCCACCGGATCCGGCACTACGGTCTGCTGGCCAACAACCATCGGCGGGAGTGCATCGAGCAGGCGCGCCAGCTGCTTGTGCCTGAGGAACCAGGCGGGCAGATCGAGAGGTGCCGGTGTGCTGGTGCTGAGCCGGTCCGGCCGACCTTCGTGTGCGTTCACTGCGGCGCGGCGATGCTCATCGTCGAGACGTTCGCGCGCGGGCAGCCCATTCGCACACCTCACCAGCGAGGACCACCATGACCGCATTCGCATGCGTGACCTTGTTGGTGTCTGGAGCGGGCTCACCGCAGCTCGTCGGGGACAGCTGCACCCGATCTAGAAATCGACGGTGTTGCTCGTGCGAGAACTGCTGCAACTGTTCATCTGAAACCGCGCGGCACTCAGCAGTGACGACATCGCTCCGGGATCAGGCGGCGCAAATACCGCTCCCCGCAACACTGCACTCCGTCAAATCCCCATAGCTGCCAACTGGTACGCCCAGATTGGTACTCCCCGCGGTTTCCTCCCTAGAGGCTTGTACGACGCCCACCCTTGGTGGTAAGCGTGAGTCGTCGGCGCGCCTGTGCGGGAGGGCGTCCTACAACCCTTAACTAAAACTGCCATCCAGTCAACCAGTCCAAGCGTCTCCCCCTGACGAAACGTCCACTCCCACAAGAGAGCCATGCTCTGTGCCGCCGGGCACAATGCCAGCCGGCGCGAAGAGGCGCGCCCGCACCCCTCAACAACAAGGAGACACCGCATGGGACTGTTCAACTGGACAGAGAAGACATCCGCCACGCTCGACAACGGTGGCGTGATCGCCCCCGACGAGCGACTGCCCTGGCCGCAGACCACGGTGATGGGCGTGCAGCACGTCATTGCCATGTTTGGTGCCACGGTGCTTGCGCCGTTGCTCATGGGCTTCAACCCCAACGTGGCGATCCTCATGAGCGGCATCGGCACGCTCATCTTCTTCTTCATCACTGGCGGCAAGGTGCCGAGCTACCTCGGGTCGAGCTTCGCCTTCATCGGCGTGGTGATCGCTGCCAGCGGCTACGCCGGCCCCGGCCCCAACGCCAACCTGGGCGTGGCGCTGGGCGGCATCATCCTCTGTGGTCTGGTCTACACCGTCATCGGCGTCATCGTGCACGCCACCAACGTGAAGCACCACAAGTCCCGCCCCATGGCCGGCATGGAAGTGGACGAGGTGGACGAAGGCGCGGCCGTGCACTGGATCGAACGCCTGATGCCGCCGGTGGTCACCGGCACCGTGGTGGCCGTGATCGGCCTGAACCTTGCGGCCATCCCGATCAAGAACATGGCGCCCACCGGCTTTGATGCGTGGATGCAGGCCATCACCTTCATCAGCGTGGCGCTGGTGGCCGTGTACGCACGCGGCATGACGCAGCGCCTCCTGATCCTGGTGGGCCTCATCGTGGCCAGCGTGGTCTATGCCGTGCTCACCAACGGTCTGGGTCTGGGCAAGCCCATCGACTTCTCAGGCATCGCCAACGCCGCGTGGCTCGGCCTGCCGACTTTTGCCGCACCGGTGTTCCAGGCACAAGCCATCCTGCTGATCGCCCCGGTGGCGCTGATCCTGGTGGCCGAGAACCTGGGCCACATCAAGGCCGTGAGCGCCATGACCGGGCGCGACCTCAACCCGTATCTCGGCAAGGCCTTCATCGGTGACGGCGTGGCCACCATGGTCAGCGGCGCGGCGGGCGGCACCGGCGTGACCACCTACGCGGAAAACATCGGCGTGATGGCCGCCACCAAGATCTACTCCACCGCCATGTTTGTGGTGGCAGCGGTGATTGCCATCGTGCTCGGCTTCAGCCCGAAGTTCGGCGCGCTGATCCAGGCGATCCCGCTGGCCGTGATGGGCGGCGTGTCCATCGTGGTGTTCGGCCTCATCGCCATTGCCGGCGCCAAGATCTGGGTCGACAACAAGGTTGATTTTTCCGACAACAAGAACCTGCTGGTTGCCGCCATCCCGATCATCCTGGGCACGGGCGAATACACGCTGAAGTTTGGCCAGTTCGGTCTGGGCGGCATCGGCACCGCCACCTTCGGCGCGATCTTTCTCTACTGGCTGCTCAGCCGCGGCAAGGCGTGATCACCATGACCGTCTGGAAACAAGCCATCTCGGTTGAAGAACTGACGCGCATCCATGTGGGCACGGCCGTGGAACACCTGGGCATCGAGTTCCTGGAGGTCGGCCCCGACTTCATTCGCGCGCGGGTGCCGGTGGACACGCGCACCAGACAACCCTACGGCCTGCTGCACGGCGGCGTGAGTGTGGTGCTGGCCGAAACGCTGGGCTCGTGCGGCGCCGCCTACAGCTGTCCGGAAGGCCACCGCGCCGTGGGTCTGGACATCAACGCCAACCACCTCAAAGGCGCCACCAACGGCTGGGTGACCGGCATCACGCGAGCGGTGCACATCGGGCGCACCACGCAGGTGTGGCAGATCGACATGACGAACGATGCGGGTGAGCTGACCTGTGTGTCGCGGATCACGATGGCGGTGTTGGCGCCGAGGTGATGGGCGCGTCTCCTCCCGTGGTTGACGGATCGGGGGAGGTGAAACCATAATGGTTCCATTATGGAGGCCCCCTGCCATGCCCACAACCCTGACTCTGAAGAACATTCCTGACGCGGTGTACACCCGTCTGAAGGCATCGGCCGAGCTGCACCGGCGCAGCATGAACAGCGAAGCCATCGTGTGCCTGGAAGCCATGCTGGTACCCACCGAGATGACACCCGCAGAACGGCTGGGCCGCGCACGTGAGCTCCGGGCAACGCTGAAATCCACCCGGTTCCACGCCCGTGACATCGACGCGCTGAAGCGCGAAGGGCGAGCATGATCGTTGTCGATTCGAACGTGCTGGCCTACCTGTATTTGCCCGGGGAATTCACGGAGGCCGCAGAAGCCCTGTTCAGCAACGACCCGGCGTGGGCTGCACCCCTTCTTTGGCGCAGCGAGTTCCGCAACATTCTTGCTGGCTACCTGCGGCGCAAGAGCCTCACCTTTGAGCAGACCGTTACGCTGCAAGAGGAAGCCGAGGACCTGCTGGCAGGCCGCGAGTACGAGGTTGACTCGAGAAGCGTTCTTGAATTGGTTCGCGGCAGCGACTGCTCAGCTTACGACTGTGAATTCATCGCACTGGCCGACAAGCTCGGCGCCAAGCTCGTGACGATGGACAAGAAGCTTCTGAAGGCTTTTCCGACCCGCGCTGTTGCCTTGACATCTGCCTGACGAAGTGCGGGCGCGCGGTGCCTCAAACCCGCTCACACCGCCCCATCGCGGTCGCCTGCCCCCGGAAGTCGCTGCTCCAGGTTTGTGCTGCCGTGTCGATCTGGATGCGTTCGTTGTCGATGGCGGTGAGGATCACCGTCTCCTGGATCGCAAAGGTGTAGACCGGCACGCCGTCGATCTGCACCGAGCGCACGCGCTTCTTGTCGTAGCCGATGCGGACCGTGCGGGTCCAGGTGGTGCGGGCGGGCAGGTAGACCGCTTCGCAGACCAGCGTCACCTGGTCGGCCTGCGTGGCGGCCTTGGCTGGGGGCTTGCTTTGTGCCGAGACGGCGAAGGACAGCACGGCTGCCACGCAGGCTGCCGTGATCAGCGCGGCTTTCATTCGGCCGCGCCCTTGGCCATGCGCTCGCTCTTCCAGTACACGTCGTCGCCGCCGTTCATGCGGTTGAGCACGCGGGCCAGCACGAACATCAGGTCGCTCAGGCGGTTGAGGTACTGGCGCGGTGTGTCCTTCAGGGCTTCTTCGTTGCCCAGCGCCACAACGGCGCGTTCGGCGCGGCGTGCCACGGTGCGGCACACGTGGGCCTGGCTGGCTGCGCGGGTGCCGGCGGGCAGGATGAACTCTTGCAGGCGCGGCAGGGTTTCGTTGTGGGTGGCCAGGGCTTCGTCGAGCGCGAGCACGGCTTCGGGCTTGAGCAGCTCGTAGCCGGGGATGGACAGCTCGCCGCCGAGATTGAAGAGCTGGTGCTGGATCTCCACCAGCAGGGTGCGCACATCGGGCGCCATGTCTTCGCAGAGCAGCACGCCGATGTGGGAGTTGAGTTCGTCCACGTCACCCATGGCGTGCACGCGCAGGCTGTTCTTGGAGACGCGGGTGTTGTCGCCCAGCCCGGTGGTGCCGGCGTCGCCGGTGCGGGTGGCGATCTGGGTGAGGCGGTTGCCCATAGGGATGTCCTTGAATTGGAGGGGGTTGCTGGATTGTGCAACTTTGACTTGCCGTAACGGAGTGCAGGGAAATGTGTCTGAGGCAAGGGTGATGTGAGCGAGGCAACGCGAGGCAAGAACGCTGGCTTCGATCGCCGTTGAAGGCGGTAATGACCACCTGTTCCACTCTCAGGAGACCCCGATGACGCAACGCCGACAACGACTCGCCGACTTTGAAGCCCGCAGCGTGCAACTGCTCGCCGCCTGCACCCTGGGCCTGGCCGGCATGGCGAGCGTTCCAACGGCGCACGCCGCCCGCATCACCGGGCAGGCCACCAGCCTCACGGGCGCCGCTGGCAACACCAGCACCACCGGCAACACGCGGATCAACCGCACCCCGGCAGCCCTGCTGCAAGCCGGGAAAGCCCGCAGCTGAGCAGGCCCGCAAACGGCACCAGGCCCGGGGCTGCGGGCTTAAACTGGCCGGCTGCACCCAACAGCCCGGAGACAGCCCATGAACGCCCCCACCGCCCACAGCCACCTCGCCCCGCAAGTGCACCAGCGGGTGGTGCCGCCCGAGTTGATCGCAGCGCTGCAGTCGCGCTTTGGTGCGCAGTGTTCCACCGCCCTGGTGGTGCGCGAGCAGCACGGGCGCGACGAGTCGGTCTATGAGGTGCCACCGCCGGCCGCCGTGGTGTTCGCGCAAAGCACACAAGACGTGGCCGACGCGGTGAAGCTGGCGGCCCAATACCGCGTGCCGGTGATCCCGTTCGGCGTGGGCTCATCGCTCGAAGGCCACCTGCTCGCGGTGCAGGGCGGCATCAGCATCGACGTGAGCCGCATGAACAGCGTGCTGTCCATCAACGCCGAGGACCTCACCGTGACGGTGCAGCCCGGTGTGACGCGCAAGGCGGTGAACGAGGCCGTGAAGAGCGAGGGCCTGTTCTTCCCGATCGACCCGGGAGCGGACGCGTCGATTGGCGGCATGAGCGCCACGCGCGCCAGCGGCACGAACGCCGTGCGCTACGGCACCATGCGCGAGAACGTGCTGGCACTCGAAGTGGTCACCGCCCAGGGCGAGGTCATCCGCACCGGCACGCGCGCCAAAAAGTCGTCGGCCGGCTACGACCTCACGCGCCTGATGGTGGGCAGCGAGGGCACGCTGGGCGTGATCACCGAAGTCACGCTCAAGCTCTACCCGCTGCCCGAGGCCATCTCGGCCGCGACCTGCTCCTTCCCCACCATCGAGGCCGCCGTGCGCACCGTGATCCAGGTGATCCAGCTCGGCGTGCCGATCGCGCGCTGCGAGCTGATCGACCACAACACGGTGCGCATGGTCAACGCGCACAGCAAGCTCGGCCTGCGCGAAGAAAACATGCTGCTGATGGAGTTCCACGGCTCACCCGCGAGCGTGAAGGAACAGGCCGAGACGGTGCAGGAGATCGCAACCGACTTTGGTGGCCAGGCCTTTGAGTGGGCCACCACGCCCGAGGAACGCACGCGGCTGTGGACCGCACGGCACAACGCCTACTTCGCCGCCATCCAGAGCAAGCCGGGCTGCCGCGCGATCTCCACCGACACCTGCGTGCCCATCAGCCGCCTGGCCGACTGCCTGCTCGATTCGGTGCTGGAAGCCGACGCGGCGGGCCTGCCCTACTTCCTGGTCGGCCACGTGGGCGACGGCAACTTCCACTTCGGTTATCTGATCGACCCCACCAAGCCCGAGGAGCACACGCTGGCCGAGGAGCTCAACCACAAGCTCGTGGCGCGCGCGCTCAGCCTAGAGGGCACCTGCACCGGCGAGCACGGCGTGGGCCTGCACAAGATGGACTTTTTGCTCACCGAAGCCGGTGCGGGCGCGGTGGACATGATGCGCACCATCAAACGCGCGCTCGACCCGGACAACATCATGAACCCGGGAAAGATCTTCCCGATCTGAGTCGACGGCCTGCGCGCACGGGCCGCTTCAGAAGAACGCCATGGTCCGCACCTCGATGCTCTCGCGTTTGGGCGCGTCGGGCGCTGTGTCCGGGTGCTCGAACGCGGTGTGGCCCATGAAACGGCACCGACCATCGGTGGCCGCGTCGTAGGTCTTGAGCAACAGCGCCTGGTGCGCTTCCATCTGCGGGAAGTAGAGCCAGCGGTGGCGCGGTGAGTGGCGCATCACGTAGATCTCGCCTGTGCGCTCGCGGTACTTGAGGTCCATGCGCAGCATGTCGCCCTCGTCGTGCGTCGAGGCGTCGCACATGGCCAGCGGTAGTTCTTCGACACGGCGGTAAAGCGGCTTCCACACATTGAAGAAAGCCACCCGGCGTTGCAACAGGCCGTCGGCCTCGTCGGGCAGGATGTCGCGCACACGCTGCGGGCCGCTGTTGACGGTGTAGTCGCTGTGCACCAGCAGCACGGCCGGGCGCTGCACCGTGGTCTGTGCCTTGAGGTCGGCCGGCAGGCGCTTGCGGATGGTGTGATCGAACACCTCCACTCGCCGCGCGCCAGTGTGGCGTTTCACGAAGTCCACCACCTGCGGGTAGAACGCCGAGACCACGGCGGCATCGTCGTCGAAGCGGGTGAACTCGGCGCCGAAGTCGTGCAGCTCGAAGCCTTCCTTGTCGAGCGACAGGCGCTCGCGCTCGGGCCAGGCGTCGTGGATGCTGACCTCCTGCAAATCGGTCCCCGGCGGATTGAGCACGGTGCCGGGGTCGGGCTCGTAGAAGTAGTAGTCCGGCGGGACGCCGTTGTCGACCGAGTAGTTGAGGGTCGCTCGAACGGGGGGTGTCGCTGTCATCGGGCGTTGCATGGTCTCTCGGTGTTCATTGTTTCTGGGTGGTGAAGCCTTCGCCCACCCAGGTTTTTTGCCAGCTGGGCAGCTGCTCCACGCTCTCGGTGAGCCAGCGGCGCAGGTGGGGGTGTTCGTTCAGCGGGAGGCGCTGCCAGCCGTGCAGGTGCATGGGCGCAGCCAGCGCGATGTCGGCGATGGTGGGGCCGTCGCCCACGATCCACCGGCGGCCGTCGAGGCGTTTTTCCAGAATGTCGGCGAGCTTGTGGAACTGCGCGGCGTTGGTCTCCAGCACACTCGCATCGGGCTGCCCACCCAGCAGGGGTTTGACGCAGTTTTCAACCAGGTAGACATAGCAGCTCGGGAACCAGCTGGAGGACTCCCAGAGCAGCCAGCGGTTGATGTCGGCGCGCTGACGCAGGTCGGTGGGGTAGCAGGCGGCGTTGCCCATCAGGTCGGCGGCGTACTGCAGGATCGCATTGGATTCCCAGAGCACCAGATCGCCATCGACCATGGCGGGCACCGAGGCGTTGGGGTTGATCGCCATGTAGGGCTCGCCCTTCTGCTCTCCCTTGAAGTAGTCCACATGGACCAGCTCGTAAGGTGCGCCGATGAGCTCCAGTCCGGCGAGCACCTTGCGGCAGTTGATGGTGATCGGGTCGGCGTGAATCTGCATGTTGTCTCCAGTGTTTTATGGCGGTGATCGAAGGGTCACCTGCGCGCAGTCTAGGCATTGACTTCGCTGGGTGCATCTGCTGGAATGCCAACCGTTTGTGTCCAGACTGGCAACAATCGTGACGCCCTCGCCCCTCGCTGCCTCCATCTCCTCCGACATGCTCACGGCCTTTCTCAAGGTAGCCGACCGGCTCAGCGTGAGCGGTGCTGCGGACGAACTGGGCCTGGACAAGAGCGTGGTGAGCAAGCGCGTTGCCCAGCTGGAGCACAAGGTGCAGGCCACGCTGTTCAGCCGCAGCACGCGCAAGGTGGCGCTCACGCCCGCGGGCGAGGCGTATGTGGACTACGCGCGGCGCGCACTCGGCGAGATGCTGGCGGGCGAGGAGCGGCTGCGTGCGCTGCGCTCCGAGGTGAGCGGGCGCATCCGCATGACGGCCCCGGTGTCCTGGGGACAACGCGTGCTGGCCAAGCAGTTGCCGGAGTTCCTGCGCATGCATCCCTCCATCGAGGTGGAGCTTCAGCTGGTGGACCGCATGCTCGACATCGGCAGCGAACGCATCGATGTCGCCCTGCGCTGGACCGCCCATTCCCTGCAGGAGCTCAGCGCCGTGCAGATTGCGCCCGTGGGCTGGCTGCTCGCCGCCTCACCGGCCTACCTGGCTGCGCACGGTGTGCCCTCGGTACCCGACGATCTGCGGGGCCACAACTGCCTGTGCTACTGGCGCGAGAGCGCCGACGATGTGTGGACCTTGCTGCCCTGCGGCGAAGCCGCACCCGGCCTCGTCGCGCAGCAGGTGCGCGTGGGTGGCCGGTACCACGTGGACAACCCCGAAGCCGTGGCCGAAGCGGCGCTGTCGGGTCTGGGCATTGCACTCCTGCCCGACTACCTGTGTCAGGACGAACTGGCCACTGGCCGCCTGTTGCGCGTGTTGCCGCTGTGGACACCTCAGACCAAGTTCGGCTCGCACATCACGGCCATCGGCGCGCCCGAGCGCATGGCGCTGGCGCGCAACCGGCTGCTGGTGGGGTTCCTTCGGGACAGTCGCTGGAGGGCTTGAGCGGGCGCCCCCTGCGGTGCCGGACCTGCGGTGTCGCAGGCCGCACGAACGCCATGAACGGCCTACGATGAACCTCTCTTTTCACCAAGGCACGGAGGTCATATGGCAGGTTGGTACGAACTGAACAGGAACGACAAGGGCCAGTATTCGTTTGCCCTGAAGGAGGCAAACGGCGAGGTCGTTCTGCGCAGCGAACTCTACGAGACGCGCGCTGGCGCCGACAATGGAATCGCCTCGGTCCAGAAGAACAGCACCAACGAATCCGCCTACACGCACAGCGACGCCTCGGACGGCCGGTTCTATTTCAATCTCAAGGCCGCGAACCACCAGATCATCGGCACCAGCCAGATGTACAAGACGGCGGCCGCACGCCGCGCCGGCATGGAGTCGGTCCGCACCCACGGACCGAGCACGGTGGTCAAGACCGGGGATTGACCCGGCAGGCGGTGTGTGTGCCAGCGCATGGACCGCGTGCGCTGGCTGGCGTATGTTCTACAGTCGGCTCGCGCCGGCTCGCTGCATTCCGCGACAGGGCCCAGGCGCGACGCGAACCGTTGAATGGAGGCCCACATGCGCCATCTGCTTCTTGCCTTGCCACTCCTGTTGCTGCAGGTCCCCACAGCCCAGGCCCAGATCTCCGTGAGCATCGGCATCAACCTGCCGGTGTACCCCCAGCTGCAGCGCGTGCCGGGTTACCCGGTGTACTACGCGCCCCAGGCCCCGGGCAACTTCTTCTTCTACGACGGCCTGTACTGGGTCTTCGAGGACGACGACTGGTACTACAGCAGCTGGTACAACGGCCCATGGCGCCTGATGGAGCCCGTGTACGTGCCCGTCTACCTGCTGCGCGTGCCCGTGCGCTACTACCGCCGCCCACCGGTGTATTTCACCTACTGGCGCGCCGATGCGCCGCCGCGCTGGAACGAGCGCTGGGGCCGCGACTGGGAGCGGCAACGCAGCGGCTGGGACCGCTGGGACCGCAACAAGGCCCCCGCGCCCGCGCCCCTGCCCGACTACCAGCGCAACTACCCGCAGGGCCGCTACCCGCAGGCCGAGCAGCAGGACAACATCCGTTCCGAGAAATACCGCTACCAGCCGCGCGAGCCGGTGGTGCGCCAACAGCTTGCGCAGCCGCAACGGGTGGCACCCAGCCCCCGGGAACGGGAGGACGTGCGCAGGCCTGAGCGGATGGAACGACCCGAACGACCCGAGCGACCCGAACGGGTCGAACGCATGGAGCGGCCCGAGCGGATGGAACGGGCCCAGCCCCAGTACCAGCCCCGGTCCGAGGAACGCATGGCGCCAGCGCCGGATCGCCGCGCCTATGAACAACGCCGGTCCGAACAACGCGCGGCGCCCGAACCCAGGGTCGAGATGCAGCGCCAACCGCAGATGCAACCCAGGGAGCGGGTCGAGCAACCCCGCATGGAGCCGTCCAACCGCGGTGGCGGTGGGCAGGACCGCCAGCCCCGTCAGCGCCGGCTGGAGGACGAAGAGCCCGGACGCGGCAACGAACGTGGCAACCGGGGCTGAGTTCGCGCTCAGCGGCCGCCGCGCAGCTTGTCGATCAGGCCGTTGAGTTCGTCCAACGAGCCGAACTGGATGGCCAGTTCGCCCATTTCTTCAACACGGCCGTGGCGCTTGACGCGCTTCTTCACGCGCACCTCGACCTCGGCCATCAACAGGTCGGACAACTCTTCTTCCACGCGGCGGATGTCGCGCGACTTGTCTTTCTTGAGCTTCTGAGGCGACAGCGCGAACTCGGCGCCGAGCTTCTTCACCAGACTCTCGGCCTCGCGCACCGACATTTTTTTCGCCGCGATCTGGTTGCCGGCGGTGATCTGGCTGGCCTTGTCGAGCGCCAGCAAGGCGCGCGCGTGGCCCATGTCGAGGTCGCCAGCCATCAGCATGGTTTGCACCGGCTCGGCCAGCTGCAGCAGGCGCAGCAGGTTGCTGGCGGCGCTGCGCGAGCGGCCCACCGCCTGGGCGGCCTGTTCGTGAGTGAGCCCAAACTCTTTCACCAAGCGTTGCAGGCCGTGGGCTTCTTCCAGCGGGTTGAGGTCTTCGCGCTGGATGTTCTCGATCAGCGCCATGGCGGCGGCCGACTCGTCGGGCACGTCGCGCACCAGCACAGGCACGCTGTCCAGCCCGGCCAGCTTCGAGGCGCGGAAGCGGCGCTCGCCGGCAATGATCTCGAACTTGCCGGCGTTCGGGCCGCCGGCCAGCTTGCGCACCAGGATCGGCTGCATCACCCCCTGGGCCTTGATGCTCTCGGCCAGCTCGTAGAGTGCGCCCTCGTCCATGCGCGTGCGCGGCTGGTACTGGCCCGCCACCAGCTCGGTGAGCGGCAGGTTGGAGGGCAGGCTGCCGGGCTCAACCGGTGCAACGTCCAACACTTTGGGGCCCAGCAGGGCTTCGAGTCCACGGCCGAGGCCCTTGGGTTTTTTGGTGACCATGGGTCGTCTTTCGAGAGTCAGAGGTTCATGAGTTCGGCGAGCACCGCGTGGCCGGCCGGCCAGTCGCCCAGGCCGGACTCGGCGTTGATGTGACCGGCCTCGCCCAGATCGACGAAGCGCGAGCCCCAGGCGGCGGCCAGTGCCTGCACGCGCTCGAAGCTGCAATACGGGTCGTTGCGGCTGCCCACCAGCACGCTGGGGAACGGCAGGCGATGCATGGGAATGGGCGACCAGCTGGGCAGCACTGGGCGCATTTCCTCGCGCTCGGCGTCGCCGGGTGCAACGAGCAGCGCGGCTTTCACCCGCGCAGTGTTCTGCGAGTGCGCGGCCCAGGCCGCCGTGTGCAGGCAACCCAGGCTGTGGGCTACGAGCACGGCGGGTTCGTCACAGGTGAACAGCACCTCCTCCAGTCGGGCGATCCAGTCGCCACGGCGGGGCTGCAGCCAGTCGTGCTGGTCCACCCGACGGTAGCCGTGTGCCGCTTCCCAGCGGCTTTGCCAGTGGTCGGGGCCGCTGTTCTGCCAGCCGGGCAGGATGAGGACGTTCTGGGGTTTCACGTGAATCAGCGCTTCGCTCACAACTTGCCGATGCGCGCCACCATCTCGGCCGCGAAGGTCACGAAAGCCTGGCTGCCACGAGCGGACGGGTCGAACACCACACCGGGCAGACCGTAGCTCGGCGCTTCGGCCAGGCGCACATTGCGCGGGATCACGGTGTCGAACACCTTGTCGCCGAAGTGGGCCTTGAGCTGGTCACTCACCTGCTGCTGCAGGGTGATGCGCGGGTCGAACATCACGCGCAGCAGGCCGATGATCGCGAGATCGTGGTTGAGGTTGGCGTGCACCTGTTTGATGGTGTTGACCAGGTCGGTCAGGCCTTCGAGCGCGAAGTACTCGCACTGCATGGGCACGATCACACCGTGCGCGGCGCACAGGCCGTTGAGGGTGAGCATGCTCAGGGACGGCGGGCAGTCGATCAGCACGAAGTCGTAGCTGTCGAGCACCTCTGCCAGCGCGGTCTTCAGGCGCTTCTCGCGCCGCTCCACCTCCACCAGCTCCACCTCGGCGCCGGCCAGTTCGCGGTTGGCGCCGAGCACGTGGTAACCGCACTTCTCCGAGTACACCGCCGCCTCGGCCACCGAAGCCGACTCCAGCAACACGTCGTAGACCGAGAGCGCCATTTGCCGCTTGTCCACACCCGAACCCATGGTCGCGTTGCCCTGGGGGTCGAGGTCGACCATCAAGACACGCTGGCCCACCTTGGCCAGGCCAGCGGCCAGGTTCACCGTGGTGGTGGTCTTGCCGACGCCGCCCTTCTGGTTTGCGATGCAAAAGATTTTGGCCATGTGTTCTTCTTATTTGGAGATGGCCAACTTGATGCCGAAACCGATGAGAAAGACGCCGGCGACTTTCTCCAGGACTCGCCCAATGACGGGGTTGGCGCGCATGCGCTCGGCCAGAAAGTGGGTGAGCAAGGTCACGACCAGGCCATAGGCGAAGGTGAGCACAGCAATGGTGGCGGCCATGGCGCCGAAGGTGACCAGTCCCTGGTGACGGGCCGGGTCCACGAACAGCGGGAAGAAGGCCATGTAGAACACCACAGCCTTGGGGTTGAGCAGGGTGATGACGATGGCCTGCTGAAAATACTGACGCGGGCGGATGTTGAGGATGGGCGCGTCGCCTGGTTTGGCGACGAGCATTTTGAAACCGAGCCAAGCCAGATAACCTGCGCCCAGCCACTGCACCGCGCTGAAGGCGGCTGGGTAGGCTGCCAGCAAGGCCGCCACGCCGGCCACGGCGAGCCACATCAGCACCTGATCCCCGGCCATCACGCCCAGCGTGGCCGCCAGTCCACCCCTAATACCACCCTTGCTGGTGGAGGTGACCAGTGCCAGATTGCCTGGCCCCGGGATGAGCAAGAACACGACGATGGCGGCGGCGAATGCGCCGTAATCTGCGATGCCGAACATGGAGAACCCCCGGGAAGTGGAGGGTCGAGTTTACGTGAAGGGTTTGCGCGACACCGCCCTGCCCGGCGCGCCTGTGATGCTCAGGCTACAGCGTCGGGGTTGGGGCGCATCCAGACAATGCAGCGATCGGCATCCAAGCCGGGCACCTGAAGCTGTTCCACGTGAAACACATCGACTCCAGGACGTGCAGACGCCAGCGTCTCCAGCTCGTCGCCGGGGTGTTTGCCCTTCATGGCCATCCAGACACCGCCTTCGTTCAGGGCGCTCTTCGACCAGTTCGTGAAATCCACCAGTGAGGCAAAGGCACGCGAACACACCACGTCGTAGCCCTGCCCCGACAAGGCGTTGAGGCTCTCCACCCGAGCGTGCAGCCCGCGCAGGTTGGGCAGCTTCAGCGTGGCCGCCGCCTGCTGAATGAAGGCGGCCTTCTTGGCCACCGTGTCCACGCAGGTCACATCGATCTGCGGGCAGGCGATGGCGATCACCACGCCAGGCAGACCGCCGCCGGAGCCGACGTCCAGCAGCTTCACCGACCGATCGCCCACTTGCCTGAGCAAGGGTGTGATTGCGGCCAGGCTGTCGAGCAGGTGGTGCGTCATCATCTCGGCAGGATCGCGCACGGCGGTGAGGTTGTAGACCTTGTTCCACTTCTGGAGCAGGCCCAGGTAGTCGAGCAACAGGCCGACCTGACGCTCGTCGAGCGCGAGCTGGAGCGACTGCAGGCCGACCTGCAGGGTGGTCCTCAAGTCGCTCATGCCTCGGCGTCCGCCGCAACCGCCAGCGTGGCGAAGCCCTTGAAGCCACCCTTCTTCAGGTGGATCAGCAGCAGCGAGATGCTCGCGGGCGTGATGCCCGAAATGCGCGAGGCCTGGCCCAGCGTCTCGGGCCGGTGTTTGGCCAGCTTCTGCCGAGCCTCGAACGACAACGCAGTCACCTGCAGATAGTCCAGATCGGTCGGCAGCTTCAGGCCTTCGTAGTGAGATGCCCGCTCCACTTCGTTTTTCTGGCGGTCGATGTAGCCCGAGTACTTGGCCGCGATCTCCACCTGCTCCACCACCGGCTCCAGCAGATCACCCAGTGTTTCACGTGAAACGTCGGGGCCGGCGTACTTGCCACCGTCCAGCCCCACAAGTTCCGAATAGGCCACGCCGGGGCGGCGCAGCAGGTCAAACAGGTTGTGTTCGTGTTCGATGGCCTTGCCCAGCACCCGCTCCGATTCGGCGGCTGGCAAGCTGCGCGGGTTCACCCAGGTGGCTTTCAGGCGCTCTGTTTCACGTGAAACAGCGTCGCGCTTGCGGCAGAAGGCGTCCCACTGCGCGTCGCCCACCAAACCCATGCGCCGGCCAGCTTCGGTCAGGCGCATGTCGGCGTTGTCTTCGCGCAGCTGCAGCCGGAACTCGGCCCGACTGGTGAACATGCGGTAGGGCTCGGTCACGCCCTGGGTGATGAGGTCGTCCACCAGCACGCCCAGGTAAGCCTCGTCGCGGCGTGGCAGCCAGGCGTCCTCGCCCCGGCACTGCAAGGCAGCGTTGATGCCGGCGAACATGCCCTGGGCCGCGGCCTCCTCGTAGCCCGTGGTGCCGTTGATCTGGCCGGCAAAAAACAGACCCTGGATCTGTTTCGTCTCGAAGCTGCTCTTGAGCGAACGCGGATCGAAGTAGTCGTATTCGATGGCGTAGCCCGGGCGCAGGATGTGTGCGTTCTCCAGGCCCTTCATGCTGCGCACCAGCTGGTACTGGATGTCGAACGGCAGGCTGGTGGAGATGCCGTTGGGGTAGACCTCGTGCGTGGTCAGGCCTTCGGGCTCCAGAAAGATCTGGTGGCTGTCCTTGTCGGCGAAACGGTTGATCTTGTCTTCCACGCTGGGGCAGTAGCGCGGCCCCACGCCCTCGATCTTGCCGGTGAACATGGGGCTGCGGTCGAAGCCGGAGCGGATGATGTCGTGCGTGCGCTCGTTGGTGTGCGTGATCCAGCACGGCACCTGCTGCGGGTGCATGGCCACCTGGCCCATGAAGCTGAACACCGGCACGGGCTTGTCGGCGTTCATGCCGCCGGGCACGCCGTCGCCGGGCTGCTCGGTGCACTGGCTGTAATCGATGCTGCGGCCATCCAGACGCGGCGGCGTGCCGGTTTTCAGGCGGCCCTGTGACAGCTTCAACTCTTTCAGGCGCCCCGAAAGCGACACAGCGGGTGGGTCGCCCGCGCGGCCGGCCGCGTAGTTGTTCAGGCCCACATGGATCTTGCCGTCGAGGAAGGTGCCGGCGGTCAGCACAACGGTGCGGCTGCGAAAGGCGATGCCCACTTGCGTGACGGCGCCCACCACGCGGTCGCCCTCCACCATCAAGTCGTCCACCGCCTGCTGGAACAGCCAGAGATTGGGCTGGTTCTCCAGCGTGCGGCGGATGGCGGCCTTGTAAAGCACGCGGTCGGCCTGGGCGCGGGTCGCGCGCACGGCCGGACCCTTGGAACTGTTGAGGATGCGGAACTGGATGCCGCCTTCGTCGGTGGCCAGCGCCATCGCGCCGCCCATGGCGTCCACCTCTTTCACCAGGTGGCCCTTGCCGATGCCGCCGATGCTGGGGTTGCAACTCATCTGGCCCAAGGTCTCGATGTTGTGGGTCAGCAGCAGGGTGCGTTGTCCCATGCGGGCGGCCGCAAGCGCGGCTTCGGTGCCGGCGTGGCCGCCGCCAACGACGATGACGTCAAATTCCTGGGGGTACAACATGGTGGTGATCGCTTCCGGGGTGCTGTCGGCCCGGCGCCCCGGGCAACCCGCGATTGTCCCACCGTTGCAACATTTCTGCCCTGCCCCGCCATCCGGTCAACGGCCAAGCCCCGCAGGCACTAGCGCGGTGCCCGGATGGCGGTGATTCCAGCGGATTCCTACCCTGAGCGTCAGCCCACTCCCGGGCAGAACGCAGCAAGGATTCCCATGAAAACACCCTGGCTTGTGGCCAGCTCCGCCGCCCTGGTCTGCCTCAATGTCCACGCCGGCGCCGGCTTCATGTTCGGCATCAGTCACAATCTCGGCGGCGACACCGGCGTCACTTTCAAGATCCTGTCCTCGGACCGCCGGCACCAGCCGGTGCTGGCCGCGGGCGTGAGCTTCTTCCCCGGCGAGGGCCGTCGGATCGGCCTGGACGTGAGTGTGGGCTACAGCTTCCAACGCACCACCGTCACCTTCAGCCGCGACCTGGTCTTGGACCGCTTCCAGATCGCCTGGGGCTTGTCCAGCACGCGCTGCCCGCCAGCGCCAGCGCCGGCACCCGCGGCGATCCCCGCACCACCACCCCCTCCCCCTCCCCCTCCCCCTCCCCCGCCACCGCCACCGCCACCTCCACCGCCACCCGATCCTGAAGAGGGCGACTACTTCGACAGCGCCTTCTGATCGAAGGCCGCCACAATGGCGGCATGACCCAACCCCTACCCCTCCTCGTTTTCGCCGGCAGCACCCGCAGCCAATCCTTCAACCGCAAACTCGCCACCGTCGCCGCCGGGCGTGCCCAGGCCGAAGGCGCACAGGTCACCCACATCGAGCTGGCCGACTTCGATTTGCCGATCTACAACGCCGAGCTGGAGGCGCGCGGCACGCCCGCCGCCGCCGTCAGGCTCAAGGAACTCTTCCACGCCCACCCGGCCTGGATCATTGCATCGCCCGAGTACAACGGCAGCTACACCGCGCTGCTGAAAAACACCATCGACTGGGTGTCCAGCCCCATCAAGGGTGACCCGCTCTGGGCCAGCGGCGCCAAGCCATTTGCCGGCAAGGTGGTGGGCTTGCTGAGCGCCTCACCAGGTGCCCTTGGCGGACTGAGAAGCTTGTCTCACCTCACTCCACTGCTCCTGAATTTGCAGTGCTGGGTGGCGCCGAAGCAGTTTGCCCTGTCCAGGGCTGGCGAAGCTTTCGACCCCGACGGTCAACTCTCCACCGAGGCTGCGCGCAACGCGGTGCACGGCGTGGTCGACCAGGTCTTGTGGGCCGGCCAGCGCCTGCGGCCCTGAGAGAGCGCGCTCAAGGCGCCTTGGTGCGCTGCAGGATCTGATCGGTCAGCTTCTGGTAGACACCGTCAAAGTGGTGGCCCCCGGCCATGGGCACCGGGGTCACGAACTCGGTGGACACGTGCGGGCACAGGGTCTCGCGGTCGTCGGTGCCGTAAATGCACAGCGTTTTGGCCGCAGTCATCTTCTGCAGCTCGGGCATCAGCAGCAAGCCCGCGGTGTTCTTGCTGACCCAGTTGGTCAGGCGGAATTCAAACGAGGCCTTTTCGCCCGGCCCGATGAGCACGGTGTGGGCCAGCAGCGTGCTGGAGGTGGCGGGCAGGCGGTTGACTGCGAACGGCAACACGTCGGCGCCCTGCGAATAACCGATCAAGACCACGCGGCTCTTCTTCCACTGGACGGCAAAGGTGCGCATCACGCGGTCGAGGTCTTGCGCCAGGCCATCGGGCGTGCGGGCCGACCAGAAATAGCGCAACGAATCAAGCCCCACCACCGGCATCCCGGCGGCCGCCAGCTTGGCCGCCAGTTGTTTGTCGATGCCGGCCCAGCCACCGTCACCCGAGAGCAGCACGGCCAGGGTGTCCGACGGCACGGTGCTGGGCACCAGCACCAGCGGCAGGTCGGCCACGCCGCTCTCGGGCGCCACCGGTGCCACCACCAGGTCTTTGGTGAGCTTCTGGTGCGCGGCCAGCAGCGCATTCAGCGCACCGGGACCCGTGGCACCGGCGTGGTCCGCGCCCGGCACCTGCACCAGTTCAGCGCCACCCACCTGGGCCACGAACTTCTGCGCCGCCGCCGGGCTGCACAGCTTGTCTTCGCTGCCCTGCAGCGCCACCCAGGGCGCTCGCAGCTTCGTCGTGGGCAGCAGCGCCAAGGGGGCGCCACGGGTTCGCTGGGTGAAGTGCACGCCCTCGCCTTTGCACAGCGGCTTCTTCAAGGCCAGCTCGGGGCAGAAGCCCATGGAGATGGCGCCGGCAAAGGTGTCTTCGGGCGCCTGCGCGAGCATGGCGTAGGCCAGCGTGCCGCCCAGGCCCGGGCCCACCAGCAGCGGCGGGAAATACGCCGGCAGGCGCGCGTAGCCCTGCAGAAAATGCGAAAGGTTTTCCAGGTCGCCGTCGGGCAGCAGGCAGTCGCCGCTGTCCTTGCCGATGCGCGCGAGCATGTTCGGCGTGTGGATGCCCGCCACCGCGGCGCCCTGCTCGGCCAGGGCCTGCGCCTGGGCGGCAAGTGCGGGCGTCCAGCCGGCGTCACCCGAGAGGAACAGCACAAACGACTTCGCCTCGCCCTTGGGTCGGACCAGCGAGACGTCCTTGAAATTGCCGTGCGAGATCTTTTCCTGCGCGTGGGCCGGCGCGGCGGCGCCCAGCGCCAGGGCCGCGGACAGGAGGGAGGTGGCAATGAGGTTCATTTGGTGATCACCCGGCGCAGGCCGCCGGCGATGAGCGCGGCCACGTCGGCGAGGATGAAAAAAGGTGCAAAACCGCCCGGGCAGGCGAGGTAACGGGGCTCCCAGGTGGGGTCGAATTTCTCCTTGAAACCCCGCAGACCCTGGAAGTTATAGAAGTTCTCGCCGTGGTTGAACAGCAGGCGGCCCAGCCGGTGCCAGTTGGGTGCCAGCGGATGCTGGGCCATGCCCGAGAGCGGCACCATGCCCAGGTTGAAGCGCTGGTATCCCTCGGCCTTGAAGTGCAGCAGCGTCTGCGCGAACAAGAAATCCATCGAGCTGCGCGGCGCATCCGGCAGCTGGCGCATCAGGTCCACGCTGGCCTCCTGCTTCTGGTCGGTGCACAGCAGCGTGGCAAAGGCCACCAGCCGATCGGCCTGACGTACCACGGCGATCGGCTGGCGCAGCACGTAATCGCGGCGGAAAGCGCCGAGCGAGAACGACTTTTCAGCCGTGTTGTGGTCGCTCAACCAGGCGTTCGAGATCGCCTCCAGCTCGTCGAACACGCCCTCGGCCTGACCAGGGGCCAGCACCTCGAAACGCAGCTCTTCGCGCTGCGCACGCGCCACGCCATGGCGCAGGTTGGCGCGGCGCTTGCCCTCCAGGCTGAAGCCGGGCAGATCCACCAGCGCACATTCGCCCAGCTTGTAGACACGCAGGCCCGCGTCCAGGTACACCGGCAGCGCCTCGGGGCGCACCTGGTAGAAGGCCGCGCGCCCACCGGCTTCGCGCACCTGCTCCACGAAGCGCCAGACCAGCTCAGTCCACTCGGCCACAGGCCCGACCGGGTCGTACAGGGCCACCCACGAGCGCCCGCGCCGCCCGAACATGATGAAGGTCCGCTGCGAGTCCGACACCATCAGGCTCTTGTCGCCCATCATCACCAGTCCGGCACCCGCCGAGCCCTGCGCGCGCACCACGCGCGCTGCCTGGTCGAGCGCGCCGGGGTCCGGCTTCACAAGCGCGGTGCGCGGGCGGCGCAACAGCTGGCTCAAGGCCAGCATCAGCGTGATCACGGCCACCCCCACCATCGCGCGAAGCGAGCGCGGTGCGTAGCCGTCGAACTCGAACTGCCACCACACCTGGTTCACGTATTCGACATCGCGGTAGACAAAAAACAGCAGCGCCGTGAGCGCGGCCAGCACCGCCGCCACCGCCGCCAGCCAGCCCCAGGTGAAGGCCTGCGAGAACAGCGCGGCCTGGCGGTTGAAGTGGCGGCGCGAGAGCGCCAGCGACGTGCCCAGCACGATCAACAACACCGCCTCGGACACCGCGATGCCCTTGGGCAGGCACAACACCAGGCTCAATAGCACCAGCACCAGGCCGGCCCACCACGAAGCGTCCAGCCGCAGGAACATGCCGCGCGCCACGAACAACAGGGCCAGCCCGACGATGCTGCCCAGGAAGTGCGCCGCCTCCACCACCGGCAGCGGCATGGTCTGGGTGAGCAGGTCGGTGGCGTCCTGCGTGGCCGGCGTCACGCCCGAGACCAGCAGCGCCACGCCCACCACCCAGGTGAAGGCCGACAGCAGCAGCGGCGACAGGCTGGTGGCCGCCTTCACCACCGGTGTGGCCGCGCCCCGGCGCCACTCGGTGGCCGCCAGCCAGGCCACGGCCAGCGCCAGCGGCAGCAGGTGGTAGATCACGCGGTAGAGCACCAGCGCACCCGCCAGCTGCTCGGCCGGCACCCGCTGGCCCAGGGCCAGCAGCATCACGGCTTCAAACACCCCCAGGCCGCCCGGCACATGGCTGATCACGCCCAGCGCGATGGCCAGCGCAAAAAACCCCACGAAGGCGGGGAACGCCACCGCGTCCGCCGGCAACAGCACCCACAGCGCCGCGGCCGCCGCCACCACGTCCACCGCCGACACCAGCAGCTGCTGCGCCGCAATGGACGCGCTGGGCAGGCGCAACACCAGACCGGGAAACACCTTCTGCTCACCGCCCCGCATGCACAACCCGAGGAACACACCTGCGGCCACCATCACGGTCACGCCCGCGAATTTCAACAGCGCGGAAGGCACCCCCAGCATGACCTGGACCGTGGCCGAACCCCACACCAGCGCGGCCGCGCCCACCACCGCAATGCCCAGCGTGAAACCCACGGCGTTGAAGACGATGGCACGCGAGATCAGCCCCGCTTCCAGCCCGGCCGCGCCGTACAGGCGCATGCGCACCGCACCGCCCGTGAGCACACCCAGACCGATGGTGTTGGACAGGGCATAGGCGATGAACGCGGTTTTGCCGACCACCGGGTAGGGCAGGCGTGCACCGGCGTAGGTCAGCGCAGAGAGGTCGTAGAACGTGAGGGCGACATAGCTCAGCGCCGTGGCCAGCACCGCCAGCAGCAACACCGGCGGTGGTGTGGCCCGCACCGCATCGACGATCTGGTCGTAGCTGAGCTCGGCCATGACCTTGTGCGCGGCCTGCACCACCAGCGCGCCCAGCAGCAGCGCCAGCGCGGCATAGACCCACAAGCGCCACTGGCTGAGCCGTGAAATCAGTGTTTCGGGAGCGGGAACGGTCACAAGCGCCATGGGGTGGCTCAGTGTAGCGCCGGCACCCTGCGCAGGAACGACAATCGCGGGCATGACCACGGCGTCCCTCCGCGCACCCACAACCCCCTGCCGCCCCGGCTGCGCCGCCTGCTGCACCGCTCCCTCCATCAGCACGCCCCTGCCCGGCCTGCCGCTGGGCAAACCGGCGGGCATGGCCTGCCCGCAGCTCGACACCGACCTGCGCTGCCGCCTGTTCGGCCTGCCCGAGCGCCCCGCGGTGTGCAGCTCGCTGGAGCCCGGCCCCGAGATGTGCGGCGAGAGCCGCGAACACGCCATGGGCTGGTTGACCCGGCTGGAGCGCGACACCCAACCCCACCACCCATGAACAGCACCGACCGGCAGTCCCTCGCCCACCTCTACCCAGCGCTGGAAGCAGCCGTGTCGGCCCCCGACGCCGAGTCCCTGGCGGTGATGGACGTGCCCGCCGGCGCCACCTTGTTTCGCGAGCAGGAGCGGTGTGGCGGTTTCCCGCTGCTGCTCAGCGGCGAGGTTCGGGTCTCGCGCTCGGCCAGCAGCGGGCGCGAGCTGGAGCTCTACCGCGTGGTGCCGGGCGAGATGTGCCTGGTCTCGTCGTCCTGCCTGTTCGTGGACCAGCCACTGAGCGCCCACGGCGTGACGGTCAAGCCCACCCGGCTGGCCCTGCTGACACCCGCCGCCTTTCGCGCCGCGCTGGCCCACGCCGGCTTCCGCGACTTCGTGCTCGGCCTGTTCGCCGCGCGGCTGGCCGACCTCACAGGCCTCATCGAAGCCATCGCTTTCCAGCGCCTGGACAGCCGCCTGGCCGCCTCCTTGCTCGGCCACGGCACCCAGGTGCACGCCACCCACCAGGCGCTCGCCGACGAGCTGGGCACGGTGCGCGAGATCGTGACCCGCCTGCTGCACCGCTTCGAGCGCGACGGCTGGGTGGAACTCTCGCGCGAGTGCATCACCGTGCGCGACAGCGCAGCCCTGCGCACCCTCGCCGCGCTGCAACCCCGCTGAGCGCCTGCGGCCTGTGTGACCCAGGTCACATACCCGCAGCGCGCGGGCGGGCCCAATGGCCGCACACCGCCCGCGTCAGGGTGGCCACTGTCAAACGGAGAAACACCATGACCAAAAACGTCGGCGGCATCGACCGCGCCCTTCGCATCACCATTGGCCTGGCCCTGATTGCCGCGGCCGCCACCGGCACCGTGGGCCTGTGGGGCTACATCGGGGTGCTGCCGCTGCTCACCGGCCTGGTGGGCTGGTGCCCGCCGTACTCCATGCTGGGCTTCAACACCTGCTCCGTGAAAAAGTGAGCCCGGCCCTGGGGCTCACCAGCGTTTGTTGAGCCCCAGGCGCAGTTGATCGGCACGCAGACGGGCGCGGGTGGTGAACACGTCGGCCGGGAAGGCGCCTGCGGTGTTGCTCAGGTTGTTCGATGCGCTCGACACACGGCCCAGGTCCAGATGCAACACCTCGGCCTTGACAGACCAGCCGCCCTCAAGACCGTGCTCATACCCCAGGCCGAACACCCACCCCCACTGGCTCGTTGACAACGAGGTGCTGGCTCGCGCGGCCGGATCGTCGTCAAGGAACTGTGCGTCCACATTCACACGGGCCAGGGCCAGGCCCGCCGTTGCGTACAGAAGGGAACGCCGCCACGCATACCCCACGCGACCGCGTGCGGTGATCAACCCATCGGCTTTGATCGACTGGCGCAGCTGGTAGGAAAACGGCGCGCAGCAAGGGTAGACAGCGCCTGCGGACCGGGAGCCCCGCAGGTTCATGTTGCCCAGGTCCACCTCGAAGCCCGCGACGCCCCGACCGCGCTGCCAGTTGCGCCCCCAGGACAACCCGGCCGAGACCGCACTGGGCGACAGACCGCCCCGACCCGAGGCCGCGATGGCACCGACACTGGAGGCTTCGAAATAGGTACCGGCGGACAGCTCGTACCCCGAGCCCACGAATTCGGTGCTCGTGGACAGGCGCGTCCGCGCCGAGGTATGGGCGCCATGGACACCCAGGTAAGACCCGCTCCAGTCCATCTCCGTGGCCCCCGACACACCCGCCCACACGCCACCCACCAGCACCAGACACGCACGTAGAGCCACGGCCTCACCCCTTGAAGTTGAAAGACCTTCAACGGTAGGGATGGCGGCGCCGAATGAACATCGGCGCCTCACCGCAGGCAGCACGGCCGTCTGTCCTTGCAGGGACAGGACAGACGCGTCCAGGCGGCATACAGTGCAAGGCTCGCGTCCACTCCCAACGCGCCAGGAGACACACCATGCACATCCCGTCCCTCAGAGAAGTGGTCAGCGCCGAAGAATGGGCGCTGCGCTGTGACCTCGCCGCCTGCTACCGGCTGGTGGCCGCCTACGGCTGGAGCGATCTGGTCTTCACCCACATCAGCGCCAAGCTGCCCGACTCGGTCACCGGCGGCGAACACCAGTTCCTCATCAACCCCTACGGCCTCATGTTCGACGAGATCACGGCCAGCAGCCTGGTCAAGGTCGACATGGCCTGCAACAAGCTGCTGGACTCACCCTTCCCGGTGAACCCGGCCGGCTTCGTGATCCACAGCGCCGTGCACGAAGCGCGGCCAGAAGCCGGCTGCGTGATGCACACCCACTCGCGCGCCGGCGTGGCCGTAAGCGCACAGAAGGCCGGCATCCTGCCCATCAGCCAGCAAAGCACCTTCGTGCTCGCCTCGCTGGCGTACCACACCTACGAAGGCGTGGCCCTGCGGGCGGAAGAAAAGGTGCGCCTGCAGGCCGACCTGGGCAAAGCCAACCACCTCGTGCTGCGCAACCACGGCCTGCTCACGGTGGGCAAGACCATCCCCGACGCCTTCCTGGCCATGTACACGCTGGAGAACACCTGCCGCATCCAGATCGATGCGATGGCCGGTGGCACCGAACTCACCCAGGTCGACCCCGCCATCCTGGCCAGCATGGCCGACGTGATGCGCGTGGCCACGGCCGGGCTTGGGTCACAACTGGCCTGGCCGGCGCTGCTGCGCAAGGTGGAGAAGCTGGATGCGGGGTACAGGACCTGAGCGTTCCGCAACGGCAGGTGGCCATCAACGATTGGTGGCTGGCCCGGATCAGCATCAGCCCAGATAGAAGTCCATGGGAATCAACTCGATCCCCCATCCCCCCGCCTCACCCAGCGAGGCTGCGGGGTGCATGGCTGCGAGGCGCAAGGCTTCGTCTCGGCTCTCGGCTTCGATGATGAACAGACCACCCACCATTTCCTTGGCCTCGGTGTAGGGTCCGTCGCTGATCTGTGGCTTGCCACCGCGGGGGCGCAGCGTCATCCAGTGCCTGGACTCGGAAAGTGACGCAGAGACCAGAACCTTTCCAGTGGCGCGCATCTTCTCGTCCATAGGCGGGCATTGGCTCACCAGTGCCTGCACGTCGTCTGGCGTCATCGCGGCGAATTTGTCGGGGTTGTAGTACGCAAGGCCGAGGTACTTCATGACGGACTCCTTTGTGGGTTGCTGCTGTCTTCACGACGAAGCGGGCACCCGGCCATCGACAAGATCCCGATTTCTCCGGGTGATCGCGCCACACAGCGGCAGCAGCGTCGCCCCCTCAGACACCCCGCCCGACAAAACCCGTCATGCCGTCGAGCACCGTGCGCAGCCGCATGAGCTCACGCGAACCGTCCAGCCGGGGTGACCACGCCGCCAGCTTCGACACCCAGCCCAGGCGCGGCAGCAGGTGCGCGATGAAGTCGCGCAGCGCCGGGCCGCCGGTGCCGGCGTCGGCGTAAGCCTGCAGCACCGCGCGCACCGCGTCTGGCCCGAGCGGCTGCAGATAGCGGGCGAGGGACAAGAGCAGTTGCAGCGCGTCGTACACCTGCACCGTGGCCAGCGCCATGCCGGGTTGCAGGCGCTCTTCAAAGTCGAGCCGGGCGAAGTGGTCGCCGTTCCAGGTGAGGTTGCGGGTCTGGGCGCCGCCGTGCCAGTGGCCGCGGGTGTGGAAGGCAGCGAGGTCGGCGCTGGCGGCGCACATCAGCGCCAGGCGCTCACCTTCGGGCGAGCGGTGCAACACGTGGTCCAGCGTGTCGCCGATGTCGCTGGTGGTGAGCGAGAAACCGTCGAAGGCCAGCACGGTGGGCACGTGTTCACCAGCGGCGGCCAGGGCCAGCAGGCGCTGGTGCTCAAAGGCCAGCAGCTCGGCGCCGTCGGTCTGGCGCACCGCACGCCAGGGCACCGGCACCCCCACGAAATGCGCAAACAGCCAGATGCCGGCGGACTTGCGCCAGCTGCGCAGCGGCCGGTCGGCGGTCTTGGTCCAGGTCTTGGCAGACGCGGCGGGAGCGGCAGTGGCGGCGGGGGTGTTCAAGCAGCCGGATTATCCCGAAAGCCAGAGCACCCGCGGAACTGGCTTTGCCAGGCCGCAGGGTGCGCCCCCTGGAGGGGGTGACGCCGCAGGCGGCGCGGGGGGGTGCCTTTGATCAGGCCGCGTTACCGTAACGCTCCAACTCCCAGTCGCTCACCTGCTGGCTGTAGCTGGCCCATTCGGCATGCTTCAGGGTCAGGAACTCGTGGCAGAACGCATCGCCCACGGCGGCGCGCAGCGGTGCGTCCTGCTCCAGCGCCTGCAGCGCGGCAAACAGGTCGCGCGGCAGCCGGTCGGGCAAGGGCTCACCGCGCGCATGCAACTCGTACAGGTCGTCGGTGCAGGGCGTGGCGGCGGGCAGACCCTTCTCGATGCCCGACAGGCCGGCGGCCAGCGTGCCGGCGATGGCGGCGTACACGTTGCACGAGGGGTCGGGCAGGCGCCATTCGATGCGGCCGGCCACGGTGCGCACGAGGCAGGTGCGGTTGTTGTCGCCCACGGCTTTCCACACCGGTGACCAGGTGGTGCCCGACGCGCTGCGGCTGGCGGCCAGGCGCTTGTAGCTGTTGACCGTGGGCGCACACAGGGCGGCCAGCGCGTCGGCATGGTGCAGCAGGCCGGCGGCGAACTGGTGGCCGGTGGTGCTCAGGCCCAGCGCGCCAGCCGGGTCGGCCATCACGGCATGGCCGTTGGCGTCGGTCAGGCTCAGGTGGAAATGCAACCCGCTGCCCGGCGCGTGCGCCAGCGGCTTGGGCATGGTGGAGAACACAGCGCCGTGTTGCGCCGCCACCGCCTGCGCGGCGAGCTTGAAGAGCTGGTAGCGGTCGGCCGCGGCCAGCGCGTCGTCGTGCTGGTAGTTGATCTCGTACTGGCCGCAAGCGTCTTCGTGGTCGATCTGCTGCAGCCCGAAGCCCAGCGCGGTGAGCGTCTGGCGCATCGCGTCGAGAAACGCGAAGTTGCGGCTGATCGCCTGCAGGTCGTATGAAGGTTTGGCGAGGCCGTCCAGCGCGTCAGCCACCTGCCAGCGGCCCTGGTTGTTGCGATTGAGCAGGAAGAACTCGGGCTCGATGCCGACCCACAGCGTCCAGCCGCGCGCCTTCAAGCGTTCAACCTGGCGCTTGAGCACCTGGCGCGAACAGGTGTCCAGCGGCTCGCCGCCGGCAAAACCGTCGCACACCGCGTGCGCCACGCCAGGCATGAAGGGCAGCGGACGCAGGCTCTCGGGCACCACGCGGCCCATGTACTCGCTGCGCGCGCCCATGCGCGGCAGGCCGGTGCCGCTGATGCTGGGGCCCGAAAACCCCGCCCCGCTGCTCACCGCACCGGGCAGGCCGTCGAGCGGCACCAGCTTGCCCTTGGGGCCACCGGGCAGGTCGGTGAAGGTGGTGAGCACCGAGTGGATGCCCTGGGCGCGCAGGGCCGCGATGCGCTCATCCAAAGTCAAGCTCAAGCCAGCACCTCGGCCAGCGCAGCATCGAACACCGCCAAGCCCTCGGCAAACACGCTGTCTTCGATGGTCAATGGAAAGAGGAAACGGATCACGTTGCCATACACGCCGCAGGTCAGCAGCAGCAGGCCGCGTTTGAGGGCTGCGGCCTGCACCTTCTTCGTGGTGTCGGCATCGGGCGCACCTTTCGCGTCGATGAACTCGCAGGCCACCATGGCGCCCAGGCCGCGCACGTCGCCCATTCGTTTGGGGTACACGGCGCGTTTGGCAATCAGGTGGCCAATGAGCTGGTCGCCCAGCTTCTGCGCGCGCTCGGGCAAGCGTTCTTCAGCCATCACGTCCAGCACCGCGTGCGACGCGGCGATGGCCAGCGGGTTGCCCGCGTACGTGCCACCCAGGCCGCCCGGGGCCGGGCCGTCCATGATCGCGGCCTTGCCCGACACGGCCGAGAGCGTGGTGCCACCGGCCATGCTCTTGGCCATGGTCATGAGGTCGGGGCTCACGCCGTAGTGCTCCATGGCAAACATCTTGCCGGTGCGCGCAAAACCGGTCTGCACCTCGTCGGCCACCAGCAAGATGCCGTGCTGGTCGCACAGTTCACGCAGCCACTTCACCGCGGCCGGCTGGATGGGGTTGAAACCGCCCTCGCCCTGCACCGGTTCAAACACGATGGCCGCCACGCGGCTGGGCTCGATGTCGCACTTGAAGAGCTGCTCCATCGCGCGCTTCGTGTCGTCCAGCGAACTGCAGTGGCACGGAAACGGCACGTGGTAAATCTCGGGCGGGAACGGGCCAAAGCCGGCTTTGTAGGGCTGCACCTTGCCGGTGAGCGCCACCGAGAACATGCTGCGGCCGTGGAACGCCCCACCGAACGCAATGACGCCGGTGCGCCCGGTGCTGTAGCGCGCGATCTTCATCGCGTTCTCGATGGCCTCGGCGCCGGTGGAGAAAAACGCGGTCTTCACCGGCCCGGCGATCGGCACGATGGCGTTGATGCGCTCGGCCAGCGCCACGTATTCCGTGTACGGCACCACCTGGTAACAGCTGTGCGTGAAGCGCTGCAACTGCGCCGCGATGGCCGCCTGCACCTTGGGGTGCACGTGGCCGGTGTTGAGCACCGCGATGCCGCCTGCGAAGTCGATGAATCGGCGGCCCTCGATGTCCCAGAACTCGGCGTTCTTCCCCTTGTCGATGAAGAAGTCGCCCATCACGCCCACCCCGCGGGGTGTGGCGTCGAGCCGGCGCTGGTGCCAGGCGGCGTTGGTGTTGTCGGTCTTGAGTTCGTTCATGGCGTTCATGGGTGTCTCCTTCAAATGGGTGAATCGATGCGAATCCAGGTGGTTTTCGTCTCGGTGTACTTGTCGAACGCGTGCAGCGACTTGTCACGCCCCACACCGCTCTGCTTGAAACCACCAAACGGCACGGTGATGTCGTCCTCGTCGTACTGGTTCACGTGCACAGTGCCCGCGCGCAGCGCACGCGCGACGCCGTGCGCCTTGTTGATGTCGCGGGTCCACACGGCGGCCTGAAGGCCATACACGCTGTTGTTGGCCTCGCGCACCACCTCGGCAGCGTCAGTGAAGCTCAGCACCGAGAGCACCGGGCCAAAGATCTCCTCGCGCGCGATCGTCATCTGCGGCGTCACGCCGTCGAAGATCGTGGGCAGCACGTAGTTGCCGCCGGCCACCGGCATCGCTGCCTCGCCGCCGGCGATCAGCTTCGCGCCTTCGCTCTTGCCCAGGCCGATGTAGCGCATCACGTTGTCCATCTGCACCTTGTCGACGATGGCACCCATCACGGTGGACTTCTCCAGCGGGTTGCCTGGCTGGTAGCCCGGCACCAGCTTCAAGGCCTTCTCCAGGAAGGCATCCTTGATCGAGGCCTCGACGAACAGGCGCGAGGGCGCGTTGCAGCTCTCGCCCTGGTTGAAGAAGATGCTGCCCACCGCCGCCTCCACTGCGCGGTCGAGGTCGGGGCAGTCGGCGAACACGATGTTGGGCGACTTGCCGCCCAGCTCCGTCCAGGCACGCTTCAAGTTGCTCTGCCCGGCCATCACGTGGATCTGCTTGCCCACGCGCGTGCTGCCGGTGAAGGCGATGCAGTCCACGTCCATGTGCAACGCCAGCGGGCTGCCCGCCTCGGGTCCGTAGCCCGGCACCACGTTGAACACGCCCGGCGGAATGCCCGCAGCCAGCGCCAGCTCGGCCAGGCGCAGCGCGGTCAGCGGGCTTTTCTCCGAAGGCTTCAATACCACCGAGTTGCCGGCGGCCAGCGCCGGTGCGATCTTCCAGGCCGCCATGATCATGGGGTAGTTCCAGGGCACGATCACGCCCACCACCCCCACCGGCTCGCGCGTGATCAGCGCCAACGCGTTGCGCCCCGTGGGCGCGATCTCGTCGTACACCTTGTCCACCGCCTCGCCGTACCAGCGGATGCAGTTGGCCGCGCTGTTCACGTCCACGCCCTTGGCGTACTTGATGGGTTTGCCCATGTCCAGCGTTTCGGTCAGCGCCAGCTCGTCGGCGTGCGCGCTGAGCTGCTCGGCGAACTTGATCATGATGCGCTTGCGCTGCGCCGGCGCCATGCCGCTCCAGCGGTGGTCTTCAAACGCGGCGCGGCCGGCAGCCACCGCAGCGTCGATGTCGGCCTCACCACAACGCGCCACGGCGGTCAGCAGGCGACCGTCCACCGGTGAAATGCAGTCAAAGGTCTGGCCATCGCGCGCGGCGGTGCGTTCGCCGTTGATGAATGCGCGGCCGTCGAAGGTGGGAGTGGTCATGGTGGCGGTAGAAAAATGCCGTTCGCCCTGGGCTTGTCGAAGGGCTCACCCCCGTGCTGGCGAGGGCTTCGACAAGCTCAGCCCGAACGGAGAAGACGGGCAAGTGGCCTCATGCTACGCCCGAAACCCGGGCCACACAGCATCCACTTGCCCCGGCCGCCAGCGATCCAGTGACCCTGGGCGCGCCCTCAGTTCGGGTTGAGCGCCACCAGCTCGGCCCGGGTGGCCGCCGCAATCTCGCGCTCGCGTTTTCGCGTCGCCCGCGCCACCCAGACCGCGTAGCTCACGATACCGATGGTCACCGTCACGATCAGCAGCGTGGCCGCGGCGTAGATGGTCGGGTTGATGCCGCGCCGGGCGTAGCCAAAGATCACCTGCGGCAGCGTGTTCACGCCCGGGCCGGAGAGGAATTCGGAGATCACCACGTCGTCGAACGAGAGCGTGAACGACAGCAGGAAGGCCGCCAGGATGGCCTGGAAGATGTTGGGCAGCGTGATCAGGAAGAACACCTGGAACGGGCGCGCGCCCAGGTCCATGGCGGCCTCCTCGATCGAGCGGTCCATCTCCATCAGGCGGCTCTGGATCACCACCATGCCGTAGGCCATGCCCAGCAGCGTGTGGCCGAAGATGATGGTGAGCATGCCGCGCTCGGGCCAGCCAAACGCGTTCTGCGCGCCCACCATCAGCAGCAGCAGCGACAGGCCGATCACCACCTCGGGCATCACCAGCGGCGCGTTGACCATGCCCGAGAAGATGGTCCGGCCGGCGAAGCGGCGGTAGCGCACCAGCACGAAGGCGGCGAAGGTGCCGAGCACGGCCGAGAGCACGCCTGTGACGGCCGCCACCTTGAGTGAAAGCCAGAAGCCTTCGACGATCTTGCTGTCGCGCGTGAGCGCCTCGTACCAGCGCAGCGAGAAGCCGGTGAAGTTGGCGTCCTGGCGTGTGCTGTTGAAGCTGAACACGATCATGAAGAACAGCGGCAGGTACAGGAACAGGTAGACCGCCGCCAGCCAGAACTTGCCGAAGTGCTTTTCAAGGATCTGCTTCATGTCACTTCACCTCGTCGCTGGTGTAGTGGTAATAGATCGCCAGCGGCACGACGATCAGCGCGATCATCACCACCGCCAGCGCGGTGGCGCGCGGCCAGTTGTTGCTGGTGAACATCTCGTCCCAGACCACGCGCCCGATCATGATGTTCTCCGGCCCGCCCAGGAGCGAAGGGATCACGAACTCGCCCACCGAGGGAATGAACACCAGCATGAAGCCCGCCACGATGCCGGCCTTGGACAGCGGCACGGTGATGAGCCAGAAGGCCTTGAACGGCGTGGTGCCCAGGTCGTATGCGGCCTCCAGCAGGCGAAAGTCCATCTTCACCAGCGTGGCGTACAGCGGCAGCACCATGAAGGGCAGGTACACATAGGTCATGCCCACCAGCATGGAGACGTTGGTGTAGAGCATGAGGATCGGTTCGCTCGTGATGCCCACGGCCATGAGCAGCTGGTTGAGCACGCCCTGGTCGGCCAGGATGCCTTTCCACGCGTAGACGCGCAACAAAAAGGAAGTCCAGAACGGCAGCATGACCATCATCAGCAGCGCCGGGCGCACGCTGGCCGGCGAACGCGCGATGAAATAGGCGAAGGGGTAACCGAACACCAGGCACAGCACGGCCGTCCACAGCGCGTACCAGATCGAGCGCAGGTAAGCCTCGATGTAGATGGTCTTGAACAGCACGCCGCCTTCGTCGCGGAAGATGGTCCAGTAGTTCTCGTACTTCAGGCTGAGCAGGCCGGTCTGGCTGTCCCAGATCGGCTTGAACGGGTTGATGCTCTCGCCCATGTCCACGAAGCTGATGTAGAGCAGGATCAGGAAGGGCAGGAAGAAGAAGACGAACAGCCAGACATAGGGCACGCCGATGACGAAGCGCTTGCCGGGCATGGGCAGGTTCATGGCCATGGTCAGTCCCTCAGCACCACACCGGCCTTGTCGTTCCACCAGAAGAAGACCGTGTCCTCCCAGGTGATGTCCGACAAATCCTGCCGTGAGGTGTTGGCCTCGGTGATTTTGAGCTTGCTGCCGTTGCTGGCCTGCACGATGTAGGTGTTGTAGGAGCCGAAGTAGGCGATCTCCTTGACCGTGCCTGTGAACAGGTTGGCAGCCACGCCGTCGGGGCGGTGCTTGCTGATCTCGATCTTCTCAGGCCGCACGGCCAGCGTCACCACCATCCCCAGGTGACCTGGCACGCCGTGGCCAACCTGGATCTCGCCGATGCCCGTGCTCACCGCACAGCGGTCGGGCTCGTCCACGCTCAGCTTGCCTTCGAACAGGTTCACGTTGCCGATGAAGTCGGCCACGAAACGGTTGGCCGGGTGCTCGTAAATCTCTTCGGGCGTGCCCACCTGCAGCACGCGCCCCTTGCTCATGATGGCAATGCGGCTGGCCATGGTCATGGCCTCTTCCTGGTCGTGCGTCACCATCACCACGGTCACGCCCACCTTCTCGATGATGTTGACCAGTTCAAACTGGGTCTGCTCGCGCAGCTTCTTGTCGAGTGCGCCCAGCGGCTCGTCGAGCAGCAACAGCTTGGGCCGCTTGGCCAGGCTGCGCGCCAGCGCCACGCGCTGCTGCTGACCACCCGAGAGCTGGTGCGGCTTGCGCTGGGCATAGGGCGTCAGCTGCACCAGGGCCAGCATCTCGTCGGTGCGTTGCTGCACCTCGGCTTTGGGCAGGCCCTCGCGTTTCAGGCCAAAGGCCACGTTCTCCCAGATGTTGAGGTGGGGAAACAGAGCGTAGGACTGGAACATCATGTTGACCGGCCGCTCGTACGGCGGCATGGCCGCCACGTCCTGGCCGCCCAGCAGGATGCGCCCCGAGGTCGGCTTCTCGAAGCCGGCCAGCATGCGCAGCAGGGTGGACTTGCCACACCCCGAGCTGCCCAGCAGGGCAAAGATCTCGCCCTTGCGGATCGACAGCGAGACTTCGTCCACCGCCACGGCTTCGTCGAAGCGCTTGACCAGCTTTTCGGTGACCAGATAACCCGCCTGGGTGCCCGTCTCTGCCATGTTCATTCCTTGTTGTTGTCCGGGAAAAGTGGATCAAGGGTCAAAAAAAGGGCTGTTCATACGGTGCGTACGAACAGCCCAGGGTCGGGTCTGAAGAGAACCGGACGCCTTACTTGCCCTTCTTGAAGCTGTTGTAAGCGTTGGCCAGGGCTTCACGCGCTTCGTTGGTGAAGCTGCTCGGCGGGATCATCTTGGCGAAGTAGGCGGACTCCACAAAGATCGTCTTGTTGCCCGCGATCTCGGGCTTGATCTTGTCGGTGGCCGCCTTGTTGCCGGTGGGGTAGTTCATCTCGTTGGCCATGGCCGCGGCGTTCTCCGGGCGCAGGTAGAAGTCGATGAAGGCCATGGCGTTGTTCGGGTGCTTGGCATCCTTGGTCACCGCCATGGTGTCAAAGAAGATCAGCGCGCCGGTGCTCGGCAGCAGGGCTTCGATCACGTCCTTGGAACCGTTCTCCTTGGCGCGGCCAGCCGCGATGTTGACGTCGCCCGACCAGGCCACGGCCACGCAGGCCTTGCCGCCAGCGATGTCGTCGATCATGGTGGAGCTGAACAGGCGCACGTCCTTGCGCACCTTCTTCAGCATCTCGTTGGCCAGCTTGTAGTCGGCCGGGTCGTTCGAGTAGGCGTCCTTGCCGATGTAGTGCAACGCCACCGGCATGATTTCGGTGGGTGAGTCCAGGTAGGCGATGCCGCAGGACTTGAGCTTGCTCGTGTACTCGGGCTTGAACACCAGGTCCCAGGCGTTTTCAGGCATGGCCATGCCGCCCAGGGCCTTTTCGACCTTGGTCTTGTTGATGCCCACGGTGGTGAAGCCCCAGGCCCACGGCACCAGGTGTTTGTTCTCCGGGTCGGCCTTGGTCAGCGTGGTCAGGATCGCCGGGTCCATGTTGGCCAGGTTGGGGATCTGCTCCTTCTTGAGCGGCTGCAGCAGACCGCCTTCGATCTGACCTTTGGCGAAGACGGTGCCGGGCACGACGATGTCGTAGCCGGTGTTGCCCGCCACCAGTTTGGCGTGCAGCGCCTCGTTGGTCTCGAAGGTGTCGTAGTTGACCTTGATGCCGGTTTCCTTCTCGAAGCTGGCGATCATGCCTTCGGGGATGTAGTCGGGCCAGTTGTAGATGTTGAGCACCTTCTCGTCGTCGAGCACCGGGCCGGCGGGCACGGGCGGGGCGGCTGGAGCAGCGGCCACCGGCGCAGGCGCGGCAGGTGCCGCCACGGGCTCTTCCTTCTTGCCGCAAGACGCCAGCAGGACCGCCGACATTGCAATAACCAAAACGTGTTTCTTCATGGTGGTGCTCGCTCCTGAGAGGGGTTGATCAATGACAAATCGAACCGAAAGGCGTGGAAAAAGACTCGGAAACCAACTAGCAAGTTCCAGACCCGCCGCCGCCCGAAAAGCACCGCGTCGGTGCGTTTGGGCGTACTGCAGGGGGCATTCTATTCACGCATGCTGGCCGGCGGCACGCAGCTGCGCCAGCGTGGCGTCCAGGCAGGTGCGGATCAGCGTCATCATCTCGTCGATCTGGGCGCGTGTCATCACCAGCGGTGGCGCGATGATCATGCGGTCGCCCACGGCCCGCATGATCAGCCCGTTCTTGAAACAGTGGGCGCGGCACATCATCCCCACGCCCAGGTCCGGGTCGAAGGTGGCGCGGGTGGCCTTGTCCTTCACCAGCACCAGCCCGGCCACGAAACCGCAGGTCTCGGCCACGCCCACCAGCGGGTGGTCGTTCAGTTCGGCAAAGCGCTCCGCGAGATACGGGCCGGTGTCCTCGCGCACCCGGCCCACCAGGTTCTCGCGCTCCATCAGCTCGATGTTGGCCAGCGCCACCGCGCAGGCCACTGGGTGGCCGCTGTAGGTGTAGCCGTGGTTGAACTCACCGCCCTTGTCGATCAGCACCTGGGCCACGCGGTCGCCCACCATCACGCCGCCCAGCGGGATGTAGCCACTGGTCACACCCTTGGCAAACGTCACCAGGTCGGGCCGGATGCCGAACTTCTCGTAGGCGAACCAGTGGCCCAGGCGCCCGAAGGCGCAGATCACCTCGTCGCTGATGAGCAGGATGCCGTGCTTGTCGACGATGCGCTGGATCTCGGGCCAATAGGTGGCCGGAGGAATGATCACGCCGCCCGCGCCCTGCACCGGCTCGGCAATGAAGGCCGCCACCTTGTCGGCGCCGAGTTCCAGGATCTTCTCCTCCAGCCAGCCGGCGGCCCGGATGCCGAACGCGTCCTGGCTCTCGCCTGGTAGCGCATTCTCGAAAAAGTAAGGTTGGCCGATGTGCGTGATGTTGGGAATGGGCAGGTCGCCCTGGGCGTGCATGCCGCTCATGCCACCCAGCGATGCGCCGGCCATGGTGGAGCCGTGGTACGCGTTCATGCGGCTGATGATCACCTTGCGCTGCGGCTGGCCGAGCAGGTCCCAGTAGCGGCGCACCATGCGCACGTTGGTGTCGTTGCTCTCGCTGCCGCTGCTGCTGAAGAACACGTGCTCAAACGAACGCCCACCCACCTTGGGGGCGAGTGTCGCCAGCTTGGTGGCCAGCTGCACCGCCGGCACGTTGGTGGTCTGGAAGAAAGCGTTGTAGAACGGCAGCGTCATCATCTGCTGGTACGCGGCGTCGGCCAGCTCCTTGCGGCCATAGCCCGCGTTCACGCACCACAGCCCGCTCATGCCGTCGAGGATCTTGTGGCCCTCGGAATCCCACACGTAGATGTTGTCGGCGCGGGTGATCACGCGAGAGCCACGCGTGGCGAGGTCGCCGTGGTCGGTGAACGGGTGGATGAAGTGGGCGCTGTCGGCGGCCTGGATGGCCTGGGTGTCGTGCTGTTCGGCGCGGCGAACCAGGGCGGGCGGGGCGATGAGGGTCGAGGTGTTCATGCGGGGCTTCTCTTTCACGCTTTCAATCAGACATGCAGCAGCAGGTGTTCACGTTCCCAGGGCGAGATCACCTTCATGAACTCGTCGAACTCCAGCTCCTTGATCTCGGTGTAGATGGTGATGAATTCCTTGCCCAGCACGTCGTGCAGGTCGGTCTCGCGGCGCAGCCAGTCCAGGGCCTCGCCCAGGCTGCGCGGCAGTGCGTAGGGCGAGAGGTAGGCGTCGCCCTTCATCTCGGGCTTGGGCTTGATCTTGTTCTTCAGGCCCAGGTAGCCGCAGGCCAGCGTCATGGCCATGGCGACATACGGGTTGGCGTCGGCGCCGATCACGCGGTTCTCCACGCGGCGCGCCTCGGGGCTGGAGATCGGCGAGCGGATGCCCACCGTGCGGTTGTCGTGGCCCCACTCGATGTTGATGGGGGCGGCGGTGTGGCGCGAGAGGCGCCGGTAGCTGTTCACGTAGGGCGCCACCAGCACCATGGCCGCGGGAATGTAGCGCTGCAGGCCGCCGATGTAGTGGTAGAACGATTCGGACGGTGTGCCGTCGTCGTTGCTGAAGATGTTCTTGCCGGTCGCCTTGCTCAAAATGCTCTGGTGCACGTGCATCGCCGAGCCGGGCTCGCCGGCGATCGGCTTGGCCATGAAGGTGGCGTACATGTCGTGGCGCAGCGCCGATTCGCGCACCGTGCGCTTGAAGAAGAACACCTCGTCGGCCAGGCCCAGCGGGTGGGCATGGAAGAAGTTGATCTCCATCTGGCCGGCGCCGGCCTCGTGGATCAGCGTGTCCACGTTGAGCTTCATCTTGTCGCAGTAGTCGTAGATCTCCTCGAACAGCGGGTCGAACTCGTTGACCGCGTCGATGCTGTACGACTGGCGCGAGGTCTCGGCCCGGCCGCTGCGCCCGATCGGGGGTTTGAGCAGCGTGTTCGGGTCGGTGTTGCGCGCGGTCAGGTAGAACTCCAGCTCGGGCGCGACCACCGGGTCCAGGCCCTCGGCGTCGAAGAGTTCACACACGTGGCGCAACACGCTGCGCGGCGCAAAGGGCACCAGCTTGCCGTCGTGGTCGAAACAGTCGTGGATCACCTGCGCGGTGGGGTCGGTGGCCCAGGGCACGATGCGCGCCGTGGTGGGGTCGGGGCGCAGCTGCATGTCGCGGTCGGTCGGCTCGATCACGTCGTAGTAAGGCCCGCTGGCCGGGAACTCGCCTGTGACCCCCATCGCCACGATGGCCTGCGGCAGGCGCATGCCGCGGTCTTCGGTGAACTTTTCGCGCGGCAGGATCTTGCCGCGCGCCACCCCGGTCAGGTCGGGCACCAGGCACTCGACTTCCGTCACGCGGTTCTGGTTGAGCCAGTTTTCCAGATCGTTGAAGGTCATTTTTTTGTCAGTGGCTGTCATGTGCCGTCTCCTGCGGTGTGTGGTGTGGATCGATCTGGGAAAAAAGCTGGCGCCAGCGTCAGGCGCTGGAACTGGCCGCGCTGCGGTTCAGGTCGGCCGCTTGCAGGCGCAGGCTGTGGCGCGAGCGGCAGGCGCGGCCAAAGGCCTCGAAGATGGCGGCGTAAAACGGTGTTTCCCAGCAGCGCCATTCGGGGTGGAACTGCACGGCATAGGCAAAGGTGCGTGCGCCGCGCACGCCAAACGCCTCCACCACCCCGTCGGGCGCGTGGGCCAGCGCTTCCAGGCCATCGGCCAGGCGGTTGATGCCCTGGCCATGCAGCGAATTCACCTGCGTCTCGGGGCCACCGGCCCACTCCTCGAACACGCTGCCCGGGGCAAAACGCACGCTGTGGCTCGGCGCGTACTGCTCGACGGGCGGCGCGCCACCGGGCTCGCGGTGGTCCATCAGGCCGGGCACTTCGTGCACCCGCTGGTGCAGCGTGCCACCCAGGGCCACGTTGATCTCCTGGAAGCCACGGCAGATGCCCAGCAGCGGCACACCCTCGCGCACGCAAGCTTTGACCAGCGCCAGCGTGAGCAGGTCGCGCTCGGCATCCAGCGGCAGGCTGGGGTCGGCCACGTCCTCGGCAAAGTGGGAGGGGTGCACATTGGAGGGCGAGCCGGTCAGCATCACGCCGTCCACCAAAGAGAGCAGGTCGCTGATCTGATCGTTGTCGGCCAGCGGAAACATCACCGGCTGGGCCTGGGCCCCCACCTTGACGGCCCGGGCGTATTTGTCGCCCAGCAGCAAATAAGGCATCTGGTGCCCGTGGTCACCCATGAGGCGGTGGTCGGCGGGCAGCCAGACCATGCACGGCGGCTTGTTCATGTTCTCTCCAAGGCAATGAGACCCATTGTGAGGACACAATTGGTTCACACTGGGGGCCAGTTAGGACCACCCCGTGGTGCCACTTCACACTCAAATGCCATGTTGTCCGAATTCCTGCTCGCCGAAATGAACCGCCTGGGCACGCAAGACGCGTTGCCGCTGCACCGCCAGCTCTACGAGGCGCTGCGCCGCGCCATGCTCGACGGCAAGCTCGGCGCCGGCGAGCGCCTGCCCTCCAGCCGCGATCTGGCCGAAGACCTCTCGCTCTCGCGCAATACCGTGGTGGCCGCGATCAACCAGCTCAGCGTCGAAGGGTATCTGGCCAGCCGCGTGGGCAGCGGCACCTTTGTGAACGACAACGTGCCGCGCGCCACGCCGGGCCGGGGTGCGCGCCACGGCGGCCAGCCGGCCACCCTGCAGGCCGGGCGGCTGTCGGTGCGCGGCGTGGCGCTCTCCAGCACCTTCTGCGCCACCGCGCTGGAGGTGCAGCCCTTCACCCCCGGCATGGTCGACTTCAGCGCCTTCCCCCTCGCGCTGTGGCAGCGGCTGCAAAACAAACACTGGCGCATGACCTACCCGGACATGCTGGACTACAACACCTCGGGCGGCTACGCGCCGCTGCGCCGCGCCGTGGCCGACTATTTGCGCGTGTTCCGCAGCGTGCATCTGGAGGCCGACCAGGTGGTCATCACCAGCGGCACGCAACAGTCGCTCGAACTCTGTGCGCGCCTGCTGGCCGACCACGGCGACACGGTGTGGGTGGAGGACCCCGCCTACTGGGGCGCGGTCAAGGCCTTCATGGCCACCGGGCTGGCCATCCACCCGGTGCCGGTGGACGAGCAGGGCATCAGCCCGAGCGCGGGCGACAGCGCGAAGCCGCCGCGCCTGATCTACGTGACGCCCTCGCACCAGTACCCCACCGGTGCGGTGATGACCCTGCCCCGGCGCCACCAGCTGCTGGCCACGGCGCGCGCGCACGACGCCTGGGTGCTGGAAGACGACTACGACAGCGAGTACCGCTTCAGCGGCCCACCCATCTCCAGCCTCGAAGGCCTGGACACCGATGGCCGCGTGCTCTACATGGGCACCTTCTCCAAGGTGCTCTACCCCGGCCTGAAGCTGGGCTACCTGGTGGTGCCCAAGCCGCTGGTGACCGCGTTCAAGCAGGCCCACTACGACCTCAACCGCCCGGGTCAGATGCCGGTGCAGGCCGCGCTCGCCGAGTTCATCGAGATGGGCCATTTCGCCAGCGCCCTGCGCCGCGCGCGGCAGAGCTATGCCGAGCGCCGCCAGTGCCTGCTCGAAGCGCTCAAGCCCGTGCTCACCCCCGGTGGCCCCTACATCAGCGGTGCCGAGCAAGGCCTGCACCTGTGCCTGCGCCTGCCCGGCCACATTGACGACCAGGCCCTGGCCCAGCGCATCGCCCAGCAGGGCATGACGGTGCGCCCGCTCTCGGCTTATTGCCTGCAACGCGGCGACCTCAAAGGCCTGGTGATCGGCTACGGCTACGCGCCGCTGGCCGACATCGCGCGCTGCGGACCGGTGCTGGCGGCGATGGTCGAACAGGCGCTCAGGGCCTGACCGCTGCGGGTGGACATCCCACTGGCGGTATCTGTCCGGTAAAGACCCTTCCACGGCGATGTTTTGCACCACATCGTGGTGCGCCAACGCACAGACCACCGATTCGTCAGCCCTCAATCTCGACGTCACCCCCACAGGAGACGTTGACATGAAACACATTTTCGGAATCTTGCTGACCACCGCTTCGGTGGCTTTCAGCGCCCAGGCCATGGCGCAGGCCACCCTCTACGCCAACGACAACCTCAAGGGCGAGTCGTTGCGCATGACCGCCCAGGTCCCCAGCCTGCAACGCTACAACTTCAACGACCGCGCCTCATCCATCGTGGTGGTCGGCAACCGCTGGGAGGTCTGTGAAGAGGCGGGTTTCCGCGGTCGCTGCACCGTGCTGCGTCCAGGCCGTTACAACGCGTTGTCCGACATCGACCTGGAAGACGGCATCTCCTCGGCCCGCATGATCGAGGCCAGCGAGCGGATCAGCGACGACCGATACGCCCCACTGCCCGGTGCGACCCAGGCCCCTGCGCAACTCACCTTCTTCGAGCGCGACGGTTTCCAGGGCCTCTCCTACAGCGCCACCGGTCAGGTCCCCAACCTGCGCCGCACCGGCTTCAACGAACGCGCCTCCTCGGCCGTGGTCACCGGCGAACGCTGGGAAGTCTGTGAAGAAAACCGCTACCGCGGCCAGTGCATGGTTCTGCGCCCAGGACGTTATCCCTCGCTGCAATCCATGGGCCTGAACGACGACATCAGCTCGGTGCGTGTGCTGCCCCGCAATGTCCGCGTGGCCGACAACCGCTACGCACCGCTGCCGGTGGTGTCACAGATCATGTTCTACGAGCGCGAGGGATTCGCCGGCCGCACGTTCACCACCGAAACACCGCTGGCCAACCTGCAGCGCGCCGGCTTCAACGACCGCGCGGCGTCGGTGATCGTGGCCGGTGAGCACTGGGAGGTGTGCGCCGACGCCCGCTTCCGCGGCCAATGCGTGGTGCTGCGCCCCGGGCGTTACGCCTCGCTGGCGTCCATGGGCCTGAACGACCGCATCGTCTCGGTGCGAGAAGCCGAAGACGACTCGCGCGCCAACAACGAACGCAGCAACCCCAACGCCATGCCCGTCTACGACAGCCGCCGCCGCGACAACGAGCGCCTGTATGAGGCCGACATCACCTCATCGCGCGCCGTGCTGGCCACATCGGGCCAGCGCTGCTGGGTCGAGAGCGCGCAGGCACCGCCCGTGCAGGCCAACGCCAACGTGCCGGCCGCCATCGCCGGCGCGCTGCTCGGCGGCATCCTGGGCCACCAGGTCGGCAACGGCACGGGCAAGGACATCGCCACCGTGGGCGGCGCGGTCGCCGGTGCGGCCATCGGCGCACAGGTCGGTCGCGACGGCAAACCCACGAGCCAGGACGTGCAACGCTGCGAGAACGTGCCCGGTGGCGCCCAACCCGCGTACTGGGACGTGACCTACAACTTCCGTGGCACCGACCACCGCATCCAGACGGCATCAGCGCCCGGCAACCGCATCACCGTCAACGAACGCGGCGAGCCGCGCGAGTAAGGCAGTCGCTGCGGCCGGCCTGGTGCGCAGCGTCTACAGTACCTTGCATGATCGGCCTCGCACGCAACCTGACCACGCTCGTCCAGGCCTTGTTCGCCCCCAAAGAGCAACCCCCTCCATCGCGGGTCACCTCGCGCTTTCGGGTCACGCCCTTCGACGTGGGCATCCGCGTGCTCAAGAGCGATCGCTACCTGCAGCTGGCCGAAGCGGCACAGCTCGACTTCCTGGTGCGCACAGGTTGCATCGGGCCCGTGCTTCGCGCCGGCCTGGGCTTCGTCAACGCCTCGCAGCTGATCCGGTTCGCCCGACCCATCGGCCTGTTCCAGCGTGTCGAGGTGGAAACATCCATCGTGTTCGCGGACGACAAGTGCGCGTATTTTTCGCACACCTTGCTCGTGCGAGGCACGCCCCACGCCGAGGTTCTCGTCAAGATGAAGTTCAAGAAGGGCCGACTGACCATCCCACCCCGGGACGTGTTCGGCCCATGCCCGGGCGACAAAGCCGCCCACCTGGTGGCGTGGGACCTGGCGCTGGAGCGCCCCTAGTTCAGAGCACGTCGCGCCAGCGGTGCCACAGCATGCCCAGCGCCAGGCTGGGCGTGCGCAGCAGCGGCCCGCCGGGGAACCGGTGGTGCCGCAGCCGCGCGAACACATCGAAGCGCCCGGCCTGCCCGGCCACCGCGTCGGCCACCAGCTGACCCGCCAGCCCGGTGAGCGCCACGCCGTGGCCGCTGAAGCCCTGCAGGTAGTAGACGTTGTCGCCCAGCCGCCCGAAGTCGGGTGCGCGGTTCATGCTGATGTCGACAAAGCCGCCCCACACAAAGTCGATCGGCGTCTGCGCCAGCGCCGGAAACACCTCGCCCATGCGCCTGGCCATCAAGGCGGAGAGCCTGGCCGGCGTGCGCGTGGTGTAGCTCACGCGCCCGCCAAACAGCATGCGGTGATCGGCGCTGAAGCGGAAGTAGTCGAGCACGAAGTTGTTGTCGCACACCGCGGCGTTGCGCGGGATCAGGCGCGCGCAGAGCCCGGGGTCCAGCGGGGCGGTGCCCACGATGTAGGTGCCCACCGGCATGATGCGCGGCGCGATCTCGGGCGCCACTCTGGGGCCGTGTTCGGGCAGCATGCAGTTGCCGGCGAGCACCGCAAACCGCGCCGTCACCTGGCCCTGTGCGGTGCTCGCCACCAGCGTGGCACCGCGCTGCAGACCGGTCACGGGTGAGTGTTCAAAGATGCGCACGCCCGCGGCCTGCGCAGCGCGCGCCAGGCCCAGCGCGTACTTCAGCGGATGCAGGTGACCAGAGCGCTGTTCGCGCGCGGCGGCCACATAGCGCGGGCTGTTGATCAGGCGCGGCACATCAGCGCCCTCGGCCCAGTCCACCTCGATGCCGCGTTGCCGCAGGTCTTCCATCTCCTCGCGCAAGGCACGCTGCTTGCGTGCCGAGTCGGCCACGTACACATAGCCATGCACCCGGTCGCATTCGATGCTGTGTTGCGCGATGCGCGCATCGATCAGGTCGATGGCCTCCAGCGACATGTCCCACGCGCGTTGCGCATCGGCGGCGCCCAGCTGTTCTTCAAACGGCCCCTGACCGCTGGCAAAACCCACGATGGCCTGGCCACCGTTGCGCCCGCTCGCGCCACTGCCGATGCGGTCGGCCTCCAGCACCACCACACCCAAGCCGCGTTGCGCCAACTCCAGCGCCGCGCTCAGCCCGCTGAAGCCCGCACCCACCACCACCACGTCGGCCTGCAACGCCTCCTGCAGCGGCGGCAACGCCTCGGGCCGCTGCACGCTGGCTTCGTAGTAGCTCGTCTGGTTGAGCTGGGTGTCGGAGCCAACGAGCGAGGCCACGTCAGAGGCCTTTGCGCTTGGCCACTTGTCCGCTCAGGTAGGTCCACACGAAGGTGGCCGCCGCGTTGCTGGTGAGTTCGGCGTGGTCGTAGGCCGGGGCCACCTCCACACAGTCCATGCCCACCCAGTTCAGGTCGGCCAGATCTTCGAGCAGCGTCAGCACCTGCGAACTCGTCATGCCGCCGGGCTCGGGCGTGCCGGTGCCGGGGGCGAAGGCCGGGTCCAGGCAGTCGATGTCCAGCGTGAGGTAGACCGGCCGCTGGCCGATGCGCGCACGGATCGCGTCGATGGTGGGCTGCAGCCCCGCGCCGTCCAGCCCGCGCAGGGCGCGCGCGGTGAAGATCTGCCCGCCCTGATCGGCCACATACTCGCGCGCTGCGCGTTCGCCGCTGGAGCGGATGCCGATCTGCACCGTGTGGGCCGCGCTCACCAGACCTTCCTGCAGGGCTTCATAGGTCCAGGTGCCGTGGCCCGAGGGCTCGCCAAAGTGGTCGCTCCAGGTGTCGCAGTGCGCGTCGAAATGCACCAGCGCCAGCGGCTCACCGCCGTGCCGTGCTTTCGCGGCCCGCAAGAGCGACAGCGTCACCGAGTGGTCGCCACCGAGGAACACGCAGTGGTGTTTCGCCATCAGCGCCGTGGCCTGCGCCTCGATGTGCTGTCGCACCTCGGGCAGCGGCGAGGCGTTGGGCAAGCGCATGTCGAGCGCGTCGCCCAGCTGCGCCAGCGGCGACACATTGAACACGGGGTGGATGCCGTCGCACAGCATCAGGCTGGCGGCGCGGATCGCCTGTGGGCCGAAGCGCGCGCCCGGGCGGTTGGTCACCACGCCGTCAAACGGCACGCCGGCCACGGCAAACGGCTGGTCGGCCAGCGGCGCGCAGCCCAGGAAACGGTTGCTGTTGCTGGCGTAAGCGAACTGACCCATGGCCATGGTTGGTCCTCGGTGGGGTGGGCGAAGTGGAGCCAGAAGATACCCCCGAGGGGCTGGGGGCGTGGGTCCAATTCAACCCGGTGACCCGCGTCCAGTCACTTGCCGAACAGGTCCTTGAGGCCTTCGCCCACGCGGTCCCCCAGATTGGCGCCCGCGCCCGTGCCCACGCCGGGCATGAGCGCGGTGCCGATGGCCGCGCCCAGCAGGGCCGAGCGGCTCAAGCTCACCGAGGGGTCGTCCACCGTGCCACCCACCACCAGCGGCACGCCCACCACGTCGCCGCCCGCGCCGCGCGTCACGTCCACCCGCACACGGCCCGACAAGGCCTTGCTGGGTGCCACCGTCACCTCGCCCGTGGCCGCCAGCACACCCGAGCTGGCCACCAGGTTGGTGAGCTCCACCAGCTGCCCGCGTGTGCGCACCTGGCCGGCCAGTGTGTCCAGCTCGGTGCTGCCGCCGCGCGACAAACCCACCGTGGCCACCGCCTTGGCCAGGTCCACGCCGTGCAACACCGCGTTGTTCACCGTGAAGCGCGTCTGCGTGCGCATCGCGTCCGCCAACGACGCGCCGCCCGTCTTCGGGTTGATGCGCGCCGCGAGCGTGGTGCTGGCGTCCAGCCGCCCGGTGAGCGTGCGGCTGGGCGCCGTGAGGGCCGACACCTCCACACCCTGCGTTTCCAGCGTGCCTTCAAACACCAGGTCGCGCGCCTTGGCCGAGGCCTCGGGCCGTGTCACTTTCAGCGGACCCTGCACCGTGCCGCCGCCCACGTCCACCTTCAGGGTCCAGGCCGTCTGCCGTTCGTCTTCGCGCCGCAGCACCGCCTGGGTGCCCTGCAGCGCGCCAAGCGTCACCGCCACGGTGGCGTCAGCCGGCCAACCGTCGTCGTCCAGCGCCAGCTCGGCCTGCACGGTGCTGCTGCGGCCCTGCGCGCCGATCCAGGTCACATCGTCCAGCACCACGCGGCGCGGCAGCCAGCTCAGGTCTGCGGCTTCGCCATCGGGCGCGGGTGCGGCGGGCTTCCCGGCAGGGTCCTGCACACGCGCGGCCAACAACACGATGGTGGTCTGCGGCAACACCGCCTGGCGAACGATGAGCGTGGCCACCGCCAGTCGGCCTTGCAGCAGCGTCCACCACACCGGCCGCGCTTCCACGCGCTGCAGCGTGAGGGCGGGCCTGGCTTGAATGTTCAGGCCTTCCAGCGCCAAGGCGGGCAGGGGAAACACATCCACCGTCACGCGCGACAGCGTCACAGGCACCCCGAGCGCGGCCGTGGCTTCGCGCTCCACGCGCTGGCGAAAGCCGTCGCTGCCGGTCCACTGGCCCAGCGCGAACGCGGCCAGCAGCAACAGCACCATGGCCAGCGCAAGGCCACAGCCCACCCAGAAGAAACATCGACGCATGGCGGGCATTGTGCCGAGCGCGCGGCGGATCAGAGTGAGCGCTGGCGCAAGGCCAGGGCGGCACCGATCCACAGCGCCACGGCAGAAAACACCAGTCCCTCGCGCAGCCCCTGCGCACCGCTCGATCCGTCGGCAATGAGGCCCACCACCGTGGGGCCCACGATCTGCCCGGCCGCGAACACGATGGTGAACGCGCTGATGCCGGCAGCCCACTGGGCCGGTGGCAGGTTGTGCCGCACCAGCGCCGTGGTGGAGGCCACCACCGAGAGGAACACCCCGCCAAACAGCAGGCCCGAAGCGATCACCAGCGGCGGGTAGCTGGTGAGCGCCGGCACGATGGCCGCCAGCCCCAGCAAGGCGTTCAAGCGCGCCAGCGCCTGGCCGTTGCGGTGGCGGTCCAGCAACCCGGCCCAGATGCGCGACGAGGCGATCACCGCCAGGCCGAGCAGGGCGTAGAAGGTGGTGATGGCGGCGGACGAGCTGCCCTGCTCGCGCAGCAGTGCGATCACAAACGTCATGTAGCCGATGTAGCCCACGCCGAAGCCGGCGTACCCGGCAAGCGCAAACGCAAAGTCGCGCACCCGAAACACGCGGGCAGACCCAGCCGTCGCGCTGGCCGCCGGGGCAGGCTGGTTGCCCAGCACACGCGCGGGCCAGGCCATCAGCGCGGTGGCCAGGAGGCACACCGCCGCGAGTGCCCACCAGGCCCAGGCCCAGCCGTGCGGCTGCTGCGCAGCGGCGGCCAAAACCGGCGGCACCCCCAGCGCCGAGATCACGATGCCCAGGCCCGTGCCGCCGTAGTAGATGCCGAGCAGAAAGCCGCTGCGCTGCGGCTGGCGCGCACCCAGGCGTGCTGCCAGCAAGCCCCCCGCGATGAACACCAGCGCGCTGGCCACCCCGGCCAGCAGGCGCTGCGCCAGCAAGGGCGCGGCCGCCGTGAAGAAGCCGCTCAGGCCCATGAACAGCGAGGCGCCCAGTGAGCCGGCGATCAACAGACCGGTGGGCGAAAACCGCCGCATGAGCCAGGGCGTGGCCAGCGCGCCGACGAGGTAGCCCAACGCGTTGAAGGTGTTCATGGCGCCGGCCAGCGTGTAGCTCCAGCCCAGGTCTTCGCGCATGGGCGGCAGCAACAGGCCGTAGGCGAAACGCGTGATGCCCAGCGACACGGCCGCACCAAGCGACAAGGCGAGCGCCAGGCGGATGTACGGCGTGTGGTCGGGCACAGGGGCGGGTGGGTTCATGGCCGCGCCATTGTCGGTGCCAATTCGGGGAGAACCGAGCCCACCACTGCGCTGTGCGCGACAACGAACACCGCGCCCAGCTTAAGCTGATCGCCATGAACGACCTGGCCCCCGACACCCTGCGCACCCTCCAGCACACCGAGCGCGAACGCTTCATCCAGAGCCACCCGCAATCCATGGCGCTGGCGCGCTACGCGCAGCAGCACTACCTGTTTGGCGTGCCGCTGCACTGGATGCGCGACTGGCCCAGCCCCGCCACGCTGTTCGTGGCGCAGGCGCAAGGTGCCACCCTTACCTGCGCCGACGGCGTGCGCTACGCCGACTTCTGCCTGGGCGACACCGGCGCCATGTTCGGCCACAGCCCGGCGCCTCTGGCCCAGGCCATCGCCGGGCAGGCCGCCCGCGGCCTCACCTGCATGCTGCCCGCCACCAACGCGGTGGCCGTGGGTGAAGCGCTTTCGGCCACCTTCGGCCTGCCCATGTGGCAGATGGCCTTGTCGGCCAGCGACGCCAACCGCTTCGTGCTGCGCTGGGCACGCGCCATCACCGGCCGCGCCCGGTTGCTGGTGTTCGACGGTTGTTACCACGGCGCGGTGGACGACACGCTGGTGGACATGGACCCGGCCAGCGGCGCCACGCTGCCACGCGCTTCGATGCTGGGCCAGGTGCACAACCACGCAGCGTTCACCCGCGTGGTGCCGTTCAACGATCTGCACGCGCTGGAGGCTGCGCTGAAACAAGGCGACGTGGCCTGCCTGCTGGCCGAACCCGCGCTCACCAACTTCGGCCTCGTGCCACCCGCGCCCGGCTACTGGGAACAGGCCCGCGCGCTCTGCCGCACCCACGGCGCGCTCTTCGTGTGCGACGAGACCCACACCATCTCCACCGCGCTCGGTGGCTACGCGCGAGCCCACGGGCTGGAGCCGGACTTCATGGTGGTCGGCAAGGCGGTGGCCGGCGGATTGCCGTGCGCGGTGTACGGCTTCACGCAGGCTGTGGCCGATCGCATGGTGGTGGCCAAGAACGCCGCACCCGAAGGCCACAGCGGCATCGGCACCACGCTGGCCGGCAACGCGCTCACGCTGGCCGCGCTGCAGGCGTCGCTGGAACACCTGCACACCGCCACCAACTACGTCCACATGCTGGACCTGGCCTCAGTGCTGGAGCGCGGTTTGCGCGAGCGCATCAGCACCGCCGGCCGGCCCTGGACCGTGACCCGCCTGGGTGCTCGCATGGAGCTGCAGTTCATGCCGCACACCCCGCGCAACGCGCAAGACGTGCGCGACCACGCGCAAAGCGATCTGGAGGCGCTCACCCACCTCTTCATGCTCAACCGGGGGGTGCTGCTCACACCCTTTCACAGCATGATGCTGGTGTCACCGGCCACCACGCAAGACGACGTGGCGCGGCTGCTCGCGGTGTTTGACGAATTGCTGGACGCGCTCAGGGTTCACCCAGACCCACAGGGGCCGGCGCCCGCATCACGATCCGCGTGAACAGGCGGTCGAACTGCGGATCGCGCGCGCCCTTGTCGTTGAGTGGATCGCGGTGGGTGGCAAAGGCCACGTTGAGCGCGTGCCAGTCGGCGTCTTTCAGGCTCTTTTCGGCCTCGGGCAAGAGCACGGTTTCTTCCAGCCGCATGTGGTCCAGATAAAACTGCACATAGCGCGTGGCCTCGGCCTCGAAGGCGGCGCGCCGCGTCTCGCCCAGGTACTCCCAGGCCATCAGCAAGTGAACCAGTTCACGCACCCGAACCTCGCCGGTCATGTGGTCGCTCTCCAGCCGCTCGATGGTCGCCATCACGTGCGGTGCCACGCGCGCAATGCGCGGAAACAGCAGATCCGACTCCTTGGGATGGTGCAGCTTTTCGGGAAACTCGTCGATGTAGAACAGCATGGCGCGCAACACGTCGAAGTACTGCTCGGGCGCGTGTTTTCCGTCGACGTCAGGCCCACGTTTGATCATCTGCAGCATCGACTGCAGCATGGCGGCCAGGCTGGCGTGTTCGTCGCGGATCACGCGCAGGGCAGAGTGGTGCATGGGGTGTCTCCTCGGGCCTCGTTCGGGTGCTGCAAGCTTCGCTCAGGAGCGCCGGATTTGCATTGACCTGCATCAACAAGCGGCATGACGCTTTCAGCGCTGCGGTGGCTTCCAGCGCTTGAGCAACAAGGCGTTGCTCACCACGCTCACCGAGCTCAACGCCATGGCCGCACCCGCCACCACCGGGCTCAGGAAACCCAGCGCGGCCAGCGGAATGCCCGCCACGTTGTACGCGAACGCCCAGAACAGGTTCTGCCGGATCTTGCTCACCGTGCGGCGCGAGATGTCGAGTGCGGCGGCCACCATCAAGGGGTCGCCCCGCATCAGCGTGATGCCGGCGGCGTGCATGGCCACGTCCGAGCTGGCGCCCTGGCTGTGGCTCATGGCCATGCCGACGTCGGCTGCTGCCAGCGCAGGCGCGTCGTTCACACCGTCGCCCACCATCGCAACGACATGGCCTCCCTCTCGCAATCGCCGAACCACGGCTGCCTTGTCACCCGGCAGTACCTCCGCAATGACCTCGTCCTCGGTCGTGCGCAGGTCCAGCCGCGCGGCCATGGCTGTCGCAGCACCCAGGTTGTCGCCCGACACCATGAACAGCCGCATGCCGGCCGCGCGCAACTCGGCAATCGCCGCAGCCGCGCCCGCCTTGGGTTCGTCGCCGAACGCCAGCAGGGCCAGGGGCGACCACACATCGCTGCCAGCGGCCTGGCTGGCGAGCGCCGAGACGGTTGATCCCTGTTGTTGCAAGGCCTGCGCACGGTCGGCCAGCGGCCCCAGATCAACACCCAGTTCATCCATCCAGCGCAGGCTGCCCAGCGACAACACAGCACCCTGCACCGTGCCCTGGCTGCCCCGCCCCGACACCGCCTGCACATCGTGGGCCGCGTCCAGCGCCACCGTGAGAGAACGCGCCGTGGCTGCCTCCACCACCGCACGCGCCAGCGGATGCGCGCTCTGCGCCTGCAGTGCCGCAGCAGCCTGCAACACCGACAACTCGTCCACACCGGGCGCCGCTTCAATCACCAGCAGGCGCGGGTGGCCCTCGGTCAGCGTGCCTGTCTTGTCAAACGCCACGGTGTCCACCCGGTGGGCGATCTCCAGCGCCTGCGCGTCCTTGATCAAAATGCCGTGCTGAGCGGCCACGCCCGTGCCGGCCATGATGGCCGCCGGCGTCGCCAGGCCCAGGGCACACGGGCAGGCAATCACCAGCACCGCCACCGCATGGATCAGGGCCACTTCCATCGACGCTCCGGTCCACAGCCAGCCCAGCATGGTGCCCAGCGCAATGACCAGCACCACCGGCACGAACACGGCGGCCACCTGGTCCACCATGCGCTGCACGGGCGCCTTGCCGGCCTGGGCGTCCTGCACCAGGGCAATGATCTGCGCCAGCACGCTCTGTGCCCCGATGGCCCGCACCGCCACCTCGACCGCGCCTTCACCGTTGAGCGATCCACCAGTCACGCCATCACCCACCGCTTTCGCCACCGGCATGGCCTCACCGGTCAGCATGGATTCGTCGGCCTGCGTGCTGCCTTGCACCACCGTGCCGTCGGCTGCAAAACGCTCACCCGGCAACACCCGGATCACGTCACCCGGCAGGAGTTCATCCACCGCCACGTCGGTGATCTCGGTGCGACGAATGCCGTCGGGCAACAGGTGGGCACGGTCGGGCCGCAACGCGTGCAGCGCGCGAATGGCCGTGGTGGTCTGGCGCTTGGCGCGTGCTTCCAGCCATTTGCCCAGCAACACCAGCGTGATCACCACGGCCGAGGCTTCAAAGTACAGGTGCAGCATCTCGTCCGGCCCGGATCGCCACCACAACCATGTGGACAGCGCCCACGCCGCCGTGGTGCCGATGGACACCAGCAGTTCCATGTTGCCGGTGCGCGCCTTGAGCGCATGCCAGCCAGCGCGGTAGAAGCGAGCACCCAGCACGAACTGCACTGGCGTGGCCAGCGCGAATTGAATCCAGGCCGAGAGCATCCAGTGTTTGCCAAACAGGTCACCCACCATCGGTAACACCAACGGTGCCGACAACACGATGCCGATCAGCACCGGCCAGGCGTCAACCGGCACACCCATCCAGCGCGCATCGGCGGCTTCGTCCATGGCTTCCATCGTGCGGGGCTCGTAGCCCGCATCGCGCACCGCGCGCTTGATGCGCGCCAGCGCCTCGGGCGTGTCACCTCCTGCGATCAGCACCCGCGCCGATTCGGTGGCCAGGTTCACTGTGGCTTCGGCCACGCCGGGTTGCTTCTTCAAGGCTTTCTCGACCCGCAGCACGCAAGAGGCACAGGTCATGCCGCCAATGCCCAGGTCGATCTGGGCCGGCGGAAGGGGCATGGTGGCAGTGGTGTTCGTGTTCATGGGGTCAGCATAAGCTTTGCCCCAATGGGAAGGTCAAGCGAAAAAGTTCGTTGACCTTCACACCGTGTCAAGGATGACAATGGATTTTTCCAACCCCTTCAAGGAATCTCCATGAACGAAGTTTTCACCGTGCAGGGCATGACCTGCGGCCACTGCGAAAAAGCCGTGACCACCGCCATCAAGCTGGTCGACCCGCAGGCGCAAGTCAGCATCGACCGGGCGCACAACCGCGTCGAAGTGGACAGCACACAGCCCCGCGACACCCTGGCCGCGGCCATCCGTGAAGAGGGTTACCAGGTAGCGGCCTGACGCCATGTCCCACAACGACACCCCCGGCGACACCGACCTTGACCAGCTCACCCGCTGGCCGGTCAACATCGGCCGGGCCGCCAAACTCAGCGGCATCTCGCCCAAGATGCTGCGCCACTACGAAACCCTCGGTCTGCTGGGCGATGTGGTGCGCACCGACAGCAACTACCGCCAGTACAGCCTGGCCGATGTGCATTCGCTGCGCTTCATCCGCCGCGCGCGCGACATGGGCTTTGGGCTGGACGCCATCGCCGAACTGGTGAGCCTGTGGCACAACCGCAAGCGCAGCAGCGCCAGCGTCAAACGCATCACCCAGAAGCACCTGGACGAGCTGGCCCAGCGCATAGAAGCCCTGCAGTCCATGCAGCGCACGCTGGGTGGACTGATGCACCTGTGCCCGGGCGATGGCCGACCGGACTGCCCGATCCTGGACGACCTGGCCCACCCGGCTGGTCCATGCGCGAAGGCGCCAAAAAGCGGCACAAAACTTTACAAGCCCGCCACATCCGCAGCACCGCTCAGAAACACCCCCTGACCACACTGGAGGCATTCCACAGCCCACCGACCCAAGCTGTGGTGAATCTTCCTCAACGGTCACAAGGAGTGAATATGACATCGATTCCCAAACGCGCCCTGATGGCCGCCGCCCTGGCGGCCGCATTCGCCGGTCTCTCGGTCACCGCCATCGCCCAGGGCACCACGGCCGCTCCGGTGGCACCGCCCACCACGCAGCAGGCCCAGGAAGGTGCCCAGGACGGCCAGCGCGACGCCAAACGCGCCGAGCGCCTGGCCCGCATGCAGAAGCACACGGCAGAACGCCAGGCGGCCCTGAAAGCCGATCTGAAGATCACCGCCCAGCAGGAACCGGCCTGGAACGCCTTCGTGGCGCGCACCCAGCCTGATGCCCGCCCGAACCGCCAGGGTCCCCGCGAAGACTGGTCCAAGCTGACCACGCCCCAGCGTCTGGACAAGATGGCAGCCCTGAAAGCCGAACGCGACGCCCGCATGGCGCAGCGCCACGACGCGATCAAGAGCTTCTATGCCGTGCTCAACGCCGAACAGCAGAAGGTTTTCGACGCGAAACAGATGCAAGGTTTTCAGCGCGCCGGCATGAACGGCCACGGCAAACACCGGCACCACGGTGGTGACCACCACCGCATGGGCGGCACGATCTGATCGGCTCCCAAGCCGATGGACTTCTCTGCGTCTTGTTCTTATAGATTCTTTAAATACAAGATAGCAGTAGTAGTAGAGGGCGCTGTCCGCTGTGGACAAGCGCCCTTTTTCCTTCTGTATCAACAAGTTGTGGGATTCTCAAGCCTGTGTGAAGCACCCGGGTCAAGAAGGCCTCGAAAAAGGACAACTCCAGAAATTGCCCACCGTCTGTGGATAACCCATGGTTTGTTCAAAAGATATGCACAGTGTTGTGCATGATTGCCGAGTTGCCTGGCCGGCCTGGCTTCGAAACATGCCCTGACACCTGGGCACAAGCGCTTGCCAGGTGCGCGTGGCCCGGCTGTTAAACTGCGCCGCTTCACGACCGACCTCGATGCCCTGCGTCGCTGGCTTCGGCTGCTTTTTTTGTGAGCCTGTTTCGCCCATGTCTGTTGCCCTCGCAGGAAACGCGCCCACCACCTTCGAAATCAAGAGCGCGCACCTGCCCCTGGTGGCGCTCATGCTCAAGTCGTCCGATCTCGACCGTCTGGCCCGGGAACTGACCCAGCGTTTCGGCGACATACCCGATTTCTTCGACAACGACCCCCTGGTCATCGATCTGCACCCGCTCAATGTGGCCGAGGCCAACGCCTTGCCCGATTTCGGCGCCCTGCAGACTTTGCTGCGCCAGTACCGCCTGGTTCCGCTGGCGGTGCGCGGCGGCACCATCGAACAGACCCGGCTGGCCCTGGCCGCTGGCCTGACGAACGCAGCCGACGCGTCGGTGCAACGCGCGGCGCCTGCCGTCGCACCCACCGAGATGTCCGCTCCCTCGGAATCGGTGGCACCTTCGGCACCAGCGCCCGCACCCGGTGCTCTGGTCATCGACAAACCCCTGCGCTCGGGCCAGCAGGTGTATGCGCGCGGTCGCGACCTGGTTGTCATGGCCATGGTCAACCCCGGCGCCGAGGTCATTGCCGACGGGCACATCCATGTGTACGCACCGCTGCGCGGCAAGGCCATTGCCGGCGCCCGTGGCAACGCCGACGCCCGCATCTTCGCGCTGGGCATGGCGCCCGAGCTGATTTCGATTGCCGGCATTTACCGCACCAGCGAAGTCGCCCTGCCCGAATCGATTCTGGGCAAGCCGGCGCAGGTGCGCCTGGTGCCCGGCTCGGACGGCGACAAGCTGCTGATCGAGGCCATCGGCGCCTGATCAACCCCTATTTTTCGAACAGAAGGACCTTCACCATGACCAAAATTGTTGTCGTCACTTCCGGCAAGGGCGGTGTGGGCAAGACCACCACCAGCGCCAGCTTTGCCTCCGGCCTCGCCTTGCGCGGCCACAAGACCGCCGTGATCGACTTCGACGTCGGCCTGCGCAACCTCGACCTCATCATGGGTTGCGAACGCCGCGTGGTGTACGACCTGATCAACGTGATCCAGGGCGAAGCCAACCTGAACCAGGCGCTGATCAAGGACAAGCAGTGCGACAACCTGTTCGTGCTGGCCGCCAGCCAGACACGCGACAAGGATGCATTGAGCCAGGAAGGCGTGCACAAGGTGCTGACCGACCTCGCCGCCATGGGTTTCGAGTACATCGTGTGCGACTCGCCCGCAGGCATCGAAACCGGCGCGCTCATGGCCATGCACTACGCCGACGAAGCGCTGATCGTGACCAACCCCGAAGTCTCCAGCGTGCGCGACTCCGACCGCATCCTGGGCATGCTGGGCAGCAAAACCCAGCGTGCGATCGAAGGCAAGGACCCCATCAAGGAACACCTGCTGATCACGCGCTACAACCCCACGCGCGTGGCCGACGGCCAGATGCTCTCGCTCGAAGACATCCAGGACATCCTGCGCATCAAGCTCATCGGCGTGATTCCCGAGAGCGAAAACGTGCTGACCGCCTCCAACCAGGGCACGCCGGCGATCCACCTCAAGGGTACCGACGTGGCCGAGGCTTACAGCGATGTGATCGACCGTTTCCTGGGCGCCGACAAACCGTTGCGATTCATCGAGGCTGAAAAGGCCGGCTTCTTCAAACGCCTGTTCGGGGGGAAATGACGCATGTCGATCTTTTCCTTTCTGCTCGGCGAGAAGAAAAAAACCGCCAGCGTGGCCAAGGAGCGGCTGCAGATCATCCTGGCACACGAGCGCAGTGGCCGCAGCGCGTCCGAACCCGATTACTTGCCAGCCTTGCAGCGTGAGCTCGTGGCCGTGATCAGCAAGTACATCAAGATCAACCCGGACGACATCAAGGTCCAGCTCGACCGCCAGGACAACCTGGATGTGCTCGAAGTCAAGATCGAGCTGCCCGATCGCAAGTAGCCCGGCCTGCGCCGGAGCATGACGCGCACAGCGCGGCGGGGGGTCCTATCATCCCCTCATGCTGATCGAAACCTTGGGCGCTGCCCGCGACATGGGCCGACTCAACACCATCCTGGGTGTTCTGATCCGCCATGGGTTTGGTGACAGCGTTCGCCGCCTGGGACTGACCGACTCGCTGGAACGGGCCGGGCACGCGCTCAAGTGGAATCACGCAGCCGATCTCGCCCGCCTGGCGCCACCGGTGCAGGTGCGTCTGGCGCTCGAAGAGCTGGGCCCTGCGTTTGTGAAACTGGGCCAGATCTTCGCGGGCCGGGCCGACCTGTTCGGCCCCGAATGGATCGCGGAATTCGAAAAACTGCACAGCCGGGTCCCTGCGGTGCCACTGGCGCTGCTGCGCCCCCAGTTGCTCGAAGACCTCGGCGGTGAGCCCGACGTGGTGTTTGCCCGCTTCGACACCGAACCACTGGCGGCGGCGTCGATCGCGCAGGTGCACCGCGCCCAGCTGCACGACGGTACCGACGTCGTCGTCAAGATCCGCCGACCTGGCATCACCGAAACCATCGACGCCGACCTGCGCCTGCTGGCGCGCCTGGCGGCACTGGCCGAAGAGGAACTGCCTGCGCTCAAACCCTACCGGCCTCAGCAACTGGTGCGCGAGCTTGCACGCTCGCTCAAGCGCGAGCTCGACCTGGCCACCGAATGCCGCAGCGCCGAGCGCATCAGCGTCCACATGGCGGCCTTGCCGTGGATCGTGGTGCCGCGCGTGCACTGGGCCTACACCACTGCGCGCGTCAACGTGCAGGATTTCGTGGCCGGCGTGCCGGGCGACGCGCTGGACCAGCTGGAAGCGCAGGGCCTTGACCGGCGGCTGTTGGCGCGGCGCGGCGCGCAAGCCGTGCTCAAGATGATCGTGCAGGACGGGATCTTCCATGCCGATCCGCACCCGGGCAATGTGTTCTACCTGAGCGACAACCGCATCGCCTTCATCGACTTCGGCATGGTGGGACGCCTTTCACAGCGGCGCCGAGAAGAGCTGCTTCAACTGCTGCTGGGCCTGGTGGAACACAACCCCCAGGGCGTGGCCGACGTGCTGATCGACTGGACCGGTGACGAACATGGCATCAACCTTGCCATGCTGGAGACCGAGATCGAGGCCTTCGTGGACCAGTACCAGGGCGTGCCGCTGGCCCAGCTTCGCCTGGGCCAGATGCTGGCGGACGTGACGGCCATCCTGCGCGAGCATCACCTGGCGCTGCCACCCGACCTGGCCCTGCTGATCAAGGCCTTCATCACGCTGGAAGGCATGGGCCGCGGCCTGGACCCGGACTTTCACATGGCCACCGAGGCCCTGCCCCTGCTGCGCGAGGTGGTGCGCGCGCGTTACCGCCCCAAGGCCATGGGCGCGCGGGCCTGGCAGACGCTGCGCCGCACGCTGAGCCTGGCCGAGCAGCTGCCCCACGATCTTTCGCGCCTGCTGCGCAGCGCCCGACGCGGCCGGGTGCACGTGGGCATCGAGCTGGCCCACCTCAAGCGCGTGGGCGACCAGATCGACCGTGCCGCCAACCGCCTGGCCATGGCCCTGGTCATCTCGGCGCTCATCATCGGTGCGTCCATTGTCATGACGGTTCAGGGTGGGCCCACCCTGTTCGGGCTGCCCGCCTTCGGTTTCCTGGGTTTTCTGGGTGCCGTGCTCGGCGGGCTCTGGCTGGTGCGCGCGATCTGGCGCAGCAGCAAGGGGCGGGATGCCGGCGACCCGTCCTGAGGCGCTCAGCGCGTTTGGACGCGCCGTGCTATCATGCTCAGTCGCCTTGAGCGATCAGCCGCGTCCAAGCCCCAGGGCCCAAACGCACCGCCCCCGGCAGAGGGGCTGCTGGTCCAGCCCCTCCAAGGTGCGCCACCCCGCTTTCTCACAGCACCGTGGCCTTTTCCTCCCTGCTTTGCCTGAACCCCTGCCGTGGTTCGTGCGCTGGTTCCGGTCGGTTGCTTCCCGCAACGGCCCGAGACCGGGTCAAGCGGTGAGACACCCCGGCGCTGGGGCTGCCACTTGGTCTTGATTTTTGATTCGGGTCTTTCCGACGCAGCGGCGAACGCCGCGCGCCCTGGCCCACCGATGTTTTTGATGATTCACACGATTTCCACGATTCCGACAACGAATCCCGCTCCCCTCACCTTGGGCAAGTACCGCATTGCGGCAACGCCGCGCCTGTTGCCCGGCGGCCAGTTCGCCGCGCAGGTGTCCATCGCCAGCGGCTGTGGCAGTGCTTCCACCGCCCGCGTGATGCGCTTCGACAGCGCCTTCCCGACCCACGCCGCCGCCGCCGACTACGGCCTGGCTCAGGGGATCGACTGGGTGCACGACACCACGCGCCTGGCGGCCCGTCCGAACTGACCGATACACTTCAAGCAAAGGAAACACCATGGCCAAAGAAGAACTGATCGACATGATGGGCATCGTCAACGAGGTGCTGCCCGACACGCGCTTTCGCGTGACGCTGGACAACGGTCACCAGCTGATTGCCTATTCCGCCGGCAAGATGAAGAAGAACCACATCCGCATCCTCGCGGGTGACCGCGTCTCGCTCGAACTCTCGCCTTACGACCTGACCAAGGGCCGGATCAACTTCCGCCACATCGAAGGCCGCGGCCCGATGGTGCCGCGCAAGCCGCGCTGATCGTTCCGTTTCTGCCCTAGTAAAACAGGGCTCCCAGGTCGACGCTGCTGCGTCGGCCCACGTCGGCATGGTGTGCCGACAGCCACGCGCTGCCGTGCTCGCGGCCCAGCGCGAACAGCATCTCGAAGAAGCGCATGTTCGCCGCGGCCTTGCTCTCGGCGCTCAGTTCGCGCATCACTTCGCTGGCTTCGATCACATGAAAGTGCGCGCCTGCCAGGCGCCGGTCGAGTTCGCCGCGTCGCCACCAGGCGCTGCGCGCCGCGCGTTCACGCAGGTGGGCAAACATGCGCATCTCACGCAGGAACGTGGCATTGAACGCCAGTTCCATCATCCGGCTCTTGATGTCCACCGCCGACTGCGGTGTGGCGCTGTGCTTGATCGGCGCCAGCATCACCAGCATGATGTCGCGCGCACTGCACTCGTGGAACAGCGGAAACACCGCCGGGTTTGCCGAGTAGCCCCCATCCCAATAAGGCTCGCCATCGATCACCACGCTGCGGTGCATGGTGGGCAGGCAGGCCGAGGCCAGCACCGTATCGGGCGTGAGCTCGGGCGCGCGGAACAGCCGGAGTTTGCCGGTGTTGACGTTGGTCGCCGCCACGAACAGCTTGACCGGGCTGTGCGCGCGCAGGCGCTCGAAATCGACCTGGCTTGAGAGGATCGTGCGCAGCGGGTTCAGGTCGAACGGGTTGAGCTGTTCGGGAGAAAAGTAGTGCGTCCACTGCAGCATCAGCTGCATCGCCGGCGCCAGCCGCATGTCCTTGCCGTCGGCGGTCGGCGTGGCCACCTCGAAGGGCATGCTGGCGGCCACGGCGCTCCAGAACTCGCGCAAAGCAGTGCGCGCGCCATCAGACCCACCCGCCATCAGGCCTTGCGCCAGCATCACGGCGTTCATGGCGCCCGCGCTGGTGCCGCTCACGCCATCGAAACGAAGGCGCCCGTCTTCCAGCAGGGCATCAAGCACGCCCCATGTGAAGGCCCCGTGTGCGCCACCGCCTTGCAGAGCGAGGTTGATCGCCGGAGGCTGGCGCCAGTTGATGGCCATGCCGCTCAGCCCTTGGCGCGTCGGGCGCGCACCGCAGCCGCGAGGTCCTCCAGCACCGGCACGGTCTGCTCGAAGGAGATGCACGCGTCGGTCACGCTCACGCCGACTTGCAGTGGCTGACCAGGCACGATGTCCTGCCGGCCCTCGTGCAGGTGGCTCTCGATCATCACGCCCATGATGCGGCGCTCCCCCGCCGCCACCTGCGCCGCCACGTCGGCGGCCACCTCGATCTGTTTGCGGTGCTGCTTGCTGCTGTTGGCGTGCGACACATCCACCATGACCTGCTCGCGCAGGCCTGCCTTGTTGAGCAGTGCACAGGCCGCGCTCACGTCGGCCGCGCTGTAGTTGGGCTGCGCGCCGCCGCGCAGGATCACGTGGCAGTCGTCGTTGCCGCGCGTCTCGAAGATTGCGGCCTGTCCCATCTTGGTCATGCCCATGAAGGCGTGGGGTGCGCGCGCCGCCTGGATCGCGTCGGAGGCGACCTTCACTCCGCCGTCGGTACCGTTCTTGAATCCCACCGGGCAGCTCAGTCCGCTGGCGAGCTGGCGGTGGCTCTGGCTCTCGGTGGTGCGCGCGCCGATCGCGCCCCAGCTCACCAGATCGCTGATGAACTGCGGGCTGAGCAGATCCAGGAACTCGGTGCCCACCGGCAGACCGAGCGCCAGCACGTCGAGCAACAGCGCGCGCGCCATCTCCAGTCCCTCGTTGATCGCGAAGCTGCCATCGAGGTGCGGATCGTTGATGTAGCCCTTCCAGCCAACGGTGGTGCGCGGCTTCTCGAAGTACACGCGCATCACCACCATCAGATCGGCCTGCAGTGCGTCGGCCTGGTCCTTGAGCAGGCGGGCGTAGTCGATGGCTTGTGCGTGGTCGTGGATGGAGCACGGCCCCACCACCACCACCAGGCGGTCGTCCTGTCCGTGCAGCACGCGAGAGATGGCTTCACGGCTGTGCTGCACCAGGGCCTGCGCGGCATCCAGGGCGGGCTGCCATTCCTGCAGCAGCGCGGGCGTGATCAGCGGGCGAACCGCCCCGATGCGCAGGTCGTCAATGCGGGTGGTGTCCAGTGTGGTGGGCGGTGTGGTGTGCGTTTTCATGGAGGCAGGCGGATGGAAAAAAAGAACGGCGGCCAAGGCCGCCATGGGTTCGTGCCGTTCACGGCGCGCTTGAACGCAGCGCCTCGGGCGCCCGCTGAGCGGTGAAAAAGCGCGGCAGCTGGTTGCGCGCACAACGTTGCAGTGCCATCAGGACATCGTGGTCTGGCTTGGCCACGCCGTGCTGCGTGCGCAGATCGTGCTGGATGCGCGCGAGCAGCTCGGCGGCCATGTCGGCGTCGGCCATGGCCCGGTGCGCCTGGCCTGTGCGCGGCAAGTGGAAGAAGTCCACCAGCGAGCCCAGCTTGTGGCTGGGCGCCTGCGGGTACAGCCGGCGCGAGAGCAACACCGTGCAGGCAAAGGCGTGCGGCGCGGGCTCACCGGCCAGCGCCAGCTCGGCCTGCCAGTAACGGCGGTCAAACGACGCGTTGTGCGCCACCATCGGCACCCGACCCACGAACCGCGCGGCGTCGCGCATCACGGCATCGGCCCTGGGTGCGCCAGCCACCATGTCATTGGTGATGCCGGTGAGTTGTGTGATGAACGAGGGGATGCGAACACCCGCGTTCATGAGGCTCTGAAAACGGTCCACCACCCGGCCCTGTTCGGTGATGACGATGGCCACCTCGGTGGCGCGGTCGCCCAATGAAGGCGAGATGCCGGTGGTTTCGAAATCGATGACGGCGATCGGAGAGGGCATGGAAGACGCGCTGGGCGTGTGCATCAGGGGATGCAACGAGCTTAGCGCAGCGCGGTTTCCCGAGGCTCGCAGGTCTGCGCCTCGGTGGGCGCCTTGGGGGGAAGCTCCGCGACGATGTGCGTGCCTTGCCCGGGGCGGGAGTTGATGGTCAGGTGCCCGTCGTGGGACTCCACGCGCACGCGCATGCCGATCAGTCCGTGGTGGCGCGCGGGCACGGCGTGGGCATGAAAGCCGCAGCCGTCGTCCCGAACGCTCACCCGCACGCGGTCGCCATGCGGCGCCAGACTCACCCACACCTGCTTCGCCTGCGCGTACTTGCTGATGTTGGTGAGCGATTCCTGCACCAGGCGGAACACGGTGAGTTCGCACTCCTTGTCCAGGCTCACGGCCTGCAGCTCGGTGTTCACAGGAATGCCCAGGCTGCTGGCCGCGTCCTGGCAGAGCACCTCCAGGGCGGAAACCAGACCCAGCTGGTCGAGCGAAGAAGGCCGCAGGTTCTCGATGATGCGGCGCTTCACGGCAATGCCTTCGTTTAGCCGCTGCTCGATGCCGCTCATGCGCTCCAGCGCAGAGGGAGGCAGTTCGGTCACCCGGCGCAGGCGCGCGAGTTCGAGTTTCATGGCGGTGAACAGGCCGCCAAGCTCGTCGTGCAGTTCGCGCGCCAGGCGGCCGCGCTCGTCCTCGCGCGTGGTGACCAGATGGCCGGCGAGCTCGCGCAGCTCGGCCGTGCGCAGGGCCACCTGAGACGCCAGGTGGTCGCTCTCGCGCGCTTTCTGCTCGTCGCTGAAGCGCAGCTGCCGCGTGAACAGCACCAGACCCAGCACCGAGATCAGCACCAGCAGGTGCAGCGCCACACGGTTGATCATGAGGGCGTCAAACAGCGACCCGCGCGCGGAGTCCTGAAGGGCGGTGGCGCGGCTCAGCACCAGATCGAACTCGTGCCGCAGGTCGGCGTAGCTGCTGCGACCACGGTCGCTGCTGGCCATCAGGCGCGCCTGGGTGCGCTCGCCGCGCTCGGCCGCGTCCATCCACTTTTCCATGGCCGTCACACGCGCCTGGATGCGCAGGCGCACCGCCTCCACCGACACGGTGCGCTGCGGGTCCACGTCGGCGATCAGCTGGAATGCGCCGCGCTGCACCTCGGCGAGTTTGCCGATGGCATTGCGGTGTTCCACGCGGTCGGCTTCCTGGCCGTTGATGAGGTAAGCGCGAGCGGCGGTTTCCGCGTCGGTGAGGTTCTGCAGGATGAGGCCCGCCTGCACCCGCGCATCGGTCAGGGCGATGCCTTGCTTGAGCGTGTTGAGCGAATGCCGGTAGGCGCCTTCATTGACCACCACGGCCACCACCGCCAGCGCAAGCACCACCGGCATCAGATACCGCGTGCGCGCCACGCGCTCGATCGACGACTTGATCATCCCGGCTCCCGGTGGCTGCGCGTGGCGCAAGCCTTGTTGTCTTGAATCTAGTGCAGGTCGCCAGGGCGCGTGGCCGAGCCGTCCGACACGCGGGCGCAATAGGCAATCAGGTCGTCCAGCTCACACGACTTGTCGAACACCCGATCGGCCCCCAGCACGGCGCAGCGCTTGCGGATGTCGGCGGTGGCGTAGTTGGTGAGTACCACGGTCCTGGCGCTCAGGTGCGCGTCTTGCGCCGCCTTGAGCACGCCCAGACCCGAACCCGAGTACAGGAATATATCGACGATCAGAAGATCGAGCGAGAGTCCCTCGCTGCGCAGCCAATGCACGGCACTGCGCTCGTCGACGGCATGACCGACCACCTCCACCGCCGTGAGCTCCTGCAGCGTGGACACCAGGTTCTCGTAGATGACCTTGTTGTCTTCGACGATGAAGGTTTTCAGCGCAGGCATGGTGGTGTGTGGGTGTGAAAACGAAACCAGGGCGCCGAAGCATTGCTGCGTCATGCGCCCTGTCAAGCGTGGTTGAAAAAGCCCCGGGTGTCTGTAGGCGGCGTCCTACACCGCACGGGGCGCGATGGCATCAGCGCACCAGGATGTCGTTGCGAACCGCTTGCACACCGGGGGTGGACCTGGCGATGCGCTCGGCGGTCGCGCGCTCATCGGTCGACTTGGCAAAACCCGAGAGCTGCACCGTGCCTTTGAGGGTTTCAACGCTGATGGAGGTGGCGCTGACCGTCTTGTCTTCGGCCATTCGCGCCTTCACCCGGGTGGTGATGGTGGCGTCGTCGATGTAGGAGCCCACGGTCTGCTGGTCGCGGGCGACCGCGCAGCCGGTGAGTTGAACGAGGGTCAGTGTGGCGGCAGCGGCCAGCACAACGTGTGCGAGTTTCATGGTGTTCTCCAGATGTTTGGATGGGTGATGGGATCGGTGATCAGCTGTTCTTCGCCACGGTCAGGCGGTTGTCCACCGTGACCACGCCGTCAACGGCCGCTGCCAGGATGGTGGCGCGCTGGCGCGAGGCTTCATCGGGGGCGGTGCCTGTCAGTGCCACCTTGCCGGCTTCGGTGTCGACGTCGATCTTCAGCGCGCTGAGCTTGTCATCGGCGGCGAGAGCCGCGTTCACCTTGGTGGTGATGGCCATGTCGGTGGCGCTCACGGCGACACTGTCGGCGGCCTTGGATCCAGCAGCCTGGATGTCGTTGGCGGCGACCTGGGCGTCGTTCTTCAGTTCGGTGCCTGCGGATTTCGCAGCGGTGACCGAACTGTCGACCTGCTGGCCCACGGTGGTGTCGTCAACCTTGTCGCCGCAGGCGGCGATGAGCACGGTGGCCGCTGCTGCGGCGATCAGGGCGGTGTATCGGTGGTTGGTCTTCATGTGGATTCCTTTGGAAGGAGCCGGACGCATCCGGCGGTGGTCGGGGAGAGGTTTCACTGTAGGCAGGGGGCCGCGCCGCCCGTGTCGGGCAGCACGCCGTTGCCGTGTAGGACAACGCCTCTGGTCGTGGTGGGTGCCTGTAGGCGTTGTCTGACGGCGCGCGATGCCCTGGCCTGTTAGATTTCCGAAGTCCGCCCGATTGCACCAACCCCAGCGAAAGCCCCATGATCAGAATCGGCATCGTCGACGACCACGCCATCGTGCGCACCGGCCTGCGGCAGTTTCTCGCCGAGCATGTGGACCTGCGCGTCACGGGAGAGGCCAACAACGGGCGCGAGGCGCTGGAACTCGTGCGCGGTGGCGAGGTCGACGTGCTGCTGATGGACATTTCCATGCCCGAGCAAGGCGGTGTGGATGCGTTGCAGGCGATCAAGGCGCGCTTTCCCGATCTCGCGGTGCTCATCCTCAGCGGTTTCCCCGAAGCGCAGTACGCCACCACCCTGCTGCGATATGGCGCCAGCGGTTACCTCAACAAGGAATGCGCGCCCGAAGACATCGTGCAAGCCATCCGCACCGTGGCACGCGGGCGGCGTTATGTGAGCCCGGCGGTGGCCGAGCTGCTGGCCGATGGCGTGGCCGGCGCGACCGAGCAGGCGCCGCACGAACTGTTGTCGGAGCGGGAGCTGCAAGTGTTCCTGCGCCTGGCCAAGGGCGAGACCATCGGCCACATGGCCGAGCAGATGTTCCTGAGCGTCAAGACCGTGAGCACCTACCGCTCGCGCGTGCTGGAAAAGCTCAAACTCGCCAGCAACAGCGACCTCACCTACTACGCGCTCAAGAACGGCCTGATCCAGTGACGCCGGCCTGGAGGCTTCACAGGAAGCGCTCCAGCAGCCGGCCCAGTGTTTCCATCGCGCGGTCGTCCAGGCCACGACGGCGCCAGTCCTCCAGCGTGATCGGCCTGGACGCTGCGCGGTCGCGTTCGAACAGCGCCTTCATTTCGCCGCCGAAATCGTCGCCCAGCACGATCACGTTGAGCTCGTTGTTGGCCACAAAGCTGAGCCAGTCCAGGTTGCTGGAGCCCACGGTGGAGAACACGCCATCGATCACGGCGGTCTTGGCGTGCATCAGGGCGTGCTCCATCTGGTAGATGCGCACGCCCGAGGACAGCAGGTCGTCGTAATACGAGCGCCCGGCGTGAAACGCCAGCGTCGAGTCGCTGCGTCCGGGCAGCACCATCTCCACCGCCACACCGCGCTCGGCGGCCTTGCGCAGGGCGGTCACAAAGTCGGGGCCGGGCGCGAAATACGCCATCGTGAAACGCACCTCGACCTGCGCCGCGTCCACCGCCGCGAGCAAAGCGCTGTAGATGCGGTTGTCCTTGTCGCGCGGGTCGCTGGCCAGCACCTTCACCACCCGTGTGCCGGGTTCCCCCGCGCCTTTCTTCGCGGCCGGCTGGCCCAGTTCGCCCTTGCAGCCCTGCTCGCGCCACGTGGCTTCAAACACCTGGCCGATCACCGGCACCACCGGTCCGCGCAGCTCGATCTGCGTGTCGCGCCAGCCGTCGTCGAGTGCGCCCTCTCCGGTGGGTTGGCCACGGCGACCGAACGAGCTGGAACCATAGACGCGGCTGATGTTGATGCCGCCGGTGAAGGCCACGTCCTCGTCCACCACCAGCAGTTTGCGGTGGTCGCGGTGGGTGAGGCCCCAGTAGCCCGGGCGTTTGGTCGGGTTGATCGGGTTGAAGGCGCAGACCGCCACACCGCCGTCGACCAGGCGCTTGAAGAAAGCATCGGGCGTGGTGATGGAGCCCACCGCATCAAAGATCATGGCCACCTTCACGCCTTGCGCCGCGCGCGCCAGCAGCAGCTCGGCCACCTCGGCCGCCACGCCCTGGTCTTCGACGATGTAACTCTGCAGCAGCACGCGGCCCCGCGCCTGCGCAATGGCCGCCTTCATGGCGCCGAAGGTGGCGGGTCCGTCCACCAGCAGGCGCGTTCGGTTGCCCTGGTAGAGGTCGGCATCGCCGGTGGCGACCAGCGTTTTCAGGTGGTGGATCACCAGATCCTTCCGGCCTTCGTTGACCAGGCCCTGCAGCGCAGTGCGCTCGGCCGTGGCCGAGACCTGTCCTTCCGACCCGCTCACTGTGACCGTGCCAGCCTGCCGGCCGGGCAGGTCGGCGGTCTTGGGTGGCAGGCTGGTGCAGCCGGCCAGTGCCAGCAGCAGGCACGCGAGCGCCAGGCCGAGCGATTTCGGTGAACGTTGCGTGGGCATGGGCTCGAAGGATGAAGGGGTGGACCTGCGGCGAGGGGGCATCCACGCGAGTGTGCGCGCAGTCGGGCAAGCGGCGTGTCGGTGGCGACACGGCGTGCTTGTCGGACGCCGCTGACACCGGCTGGTTCAACGCCTGACGCTAGCGGCAAGTGCCGCCGCAGGTCCGTGCGCTGCCACACACAGCGCATGAAATATGACCACGCAACAGCGGGAACGCAGCGGGTGCGACCGGTTCCAACGGAGCATGAACGCCAGCCCCACCACACCCCTTGCGTCAACGCGCCTGACGCGCCATGCGCGCGCCGCGTTGGTCGTGGGCGGCGTGGTGGGTCTGCTGGTGCTGGGTGGGGTGTGGGGCGAGGCCAGTGGCTGGCCCGTGTTGCGCCCCACGCTGGAGCGCTTCATGGCGCGCGGTGCGGGCGTGCCGGTGCAGCTGGAGGGTGCGGTGAAGCTGCACCTGCTGTGGCGCCCGCGCCTGGAAGTGGCGCACCTGCGCATCGCCTCCGATGAGCGCTTCGAGGTGCCGCACCTGCTCGACGCACGGCGTGTCACGCTGGCCTGGACATGGGGCGACGTCTGGCGTTGGCGCCAGGGCGAACAGCTGCGCGTGCAAACCCTGCGTGCCGACGAGCTTGACGCACACCTCGTGCGCCTGGGCGACGGTGGTGCCAACTGGCAACTGGGCGCGCCCAATGCGCAGAACGATGCCGATGGCCTGGCCGGCCTGCCGCGGTTCGGCTCGCTGGTCATGGAGCAGGGCCGCATCACCGTGAGCGACGCGCTGCAGGACATTGCCCTGAAGGTGGCGGTGCAAGGCAGCGAGGGCGAGGCCGTGCCGGGGGAGGCATCGGGGTACGTGGCCAGCTTCAGCGGGCGCTACCAGGCCTTGCCGCTGAAGCTGGAGGTGCGGGCCGGCAGCACCTTGCCGCTGTTGCAGGACAACGGTGCCACTGCCGCTGCGCCCTGGGTGCCCATGCGTGTGGAAGGCAGCGTGGGTTCGTCGCGCCTGCTGTTCGACGGCCAGGCCGCCGCCTTGTTTGGCACGCCGCGCCTGCAGGGCCAGCTGCAGTTCAAGGGGCGGTCGCTGGCCGATGTGGGCGATCCGCTGGGCATCACACTGCCGCGCACGCCGCCCTTCGATCTGCGCGGCACACTGGCCCATGAGGCCGGTGCCTGGCGGTTGCAGGCTTCGAGTGCCGTCATCGGCAGCAGCCGGCTGGCCGGTGAGCTGCTGTTTGATCAGCGTGTGAAGCCCGCCAGGCTCTCAGGCCGGCTCACCGGCCCCAAGCTTGCGTTTGCCGACCTGGGCCCTGCCATCGGCGCTGCGGGCCCGGCCGCCGCAGCGCCTGAGGCCAAGGCGCCCGGGCGCGTGTTGCCGCAACGCCGGTTTGACCTTCCCTCGCTCAAGGCCATGGACGCCGACGTGCAGGTCAACATCGACACGGTGGACTTCGGCACACCGTCGATGGCGCCCCTGAAGGCTCTGCAAACGCGCGTGCAGCTCGACGGTGGCGTGCTGCGCCTGGGTGCACTGCAGGCCCAGGTGTCCGGGGGCGCCATCAAAGGTTCGACCCAGCTTGATGCCAACGCCAGCCCAGCCGCATGGGCAGCCCGGCTGGACTTCAGCGGCATCGACATGGCCGGCTGGTTGCGCGGCCTGAGCACATCGGGTGCGCCGACCACCGAGCCTGCGGCCAAAGGCTCGGCGACCCTCAAACGCGAACGCAACCAGGCCCGCCAGGGCGGTGACCAGACGGTGCAGTCATATCTCACCGGCCAGCTCTCCGGCCGCCTGGACGTGCGCGGAGCGGGCCGCTCCACCGGCGAGATCCTGGCCAGCCTGGACGGACCGTTCCAGTTCGCGCTGCGCGACGGCACGCTGTCCCACCTGGCCACCGAGGCCATGGGCCTGGACGTGGCCGAATCGCTGGGCGTGCTCATCCGGGGCGACCGACCCTTGCCCCTGCGCTGCGCCCGCTTTGACATGACGGCCCGTGACGGCGTGGTCACGCCGACGCTGGCGGTGATCGACAGCGCCGACAGCGTCATCCGCATCACGGGCCTGGTCAGCCTGCGCGACGAGTCGCTCGCGCTGCGCGTTGTCACCCGCTCCCACGACTGGTCTCCGCTGTCCTTGCGAACCCCGGTGACCGTGACAGGCACCCTGGGCCAGCCCAGTGTCGGCATCGAGGCGCAGGGCCTGGTGGGCCGCGTGCTTGGTGCGGTGGCGCTGGGCGCCGCGGTGGGCCCGGCGGCGGCCCTGCTGCCGCTGATCGAGCCGGGCTCCCCCAACGCGGTCGACCCCTGCATCGCGAAGGCGCCACCGGCCACGCCGAAGAAACCCTGAGCGTCGGTGTTGTCCTACAGCCGGTCAGGGCGTGGGCTTGCACAAATCCGCACCCGGCCTGCCACCATGGAATGCATCGCAACGGCCGTCGTTGCGCCCCACCTGGAGTCCGTCATGCTGCACTACGCCGTCGTCTTTTTTGTCATCGCCCTGATCTCGGCCGTGCTGGGCTTCGGGGGGCTGGCCGCCGGTGCGGCGGGCATCGGCAAACTGCTGTTCGCCATCTTCATCGTCATGGCCATCGTGACCATCGTGGCCGACCTCGTGCGCCGGCGCTGAGTGCCTCAGTGGCCGCGCGTGTTGCTGTCCACAGGCAACAGCGCCTTGGCAGCCTCGATGCGCAGCGCCAGCGGCGCTGCCGCGTCGTTCATCACCGAGAGCAGGAACTGCCTGGGCTGCATCGGCGCACTGCCGGTGGGTCCGGGCAGTCTTGTTTGCACAGCCTGGCTGGTGGGCGTTTCGGCGCGCACCTCGGCCGGCGTCAGGCGCTGCAGGGCGTGGGCCCAGGCGTCGGGCGAGACGGGTTTCAGCCGCGAGAGCAGGTCGGCTTGCTGGTCCAGGCCGGGTGCCATGTCCAGCCACGGGTCTTCCCCGAACACCGCGGGCAGGTCGGGGCTGACAAAAGCCGACCAGTTGCCGGTGGCCTCTTGGCGGGCGGGAACCGCTGGCGCAGGGCGCACCGGGCCCGCTGACGACGCGTCGGCCTGAGGCCACATGGCGATGCGCGAGGGCGCGACCTCGGGCAGGTAGCGCAAGCGCAGCTGTTCCAGAAAGTGCCGGGCCTGCGCCAGCGCCACCGCTTGCGCCAGCGAGAACCACAGCTGGTAACTGTCGGTGCCGGAGACCGCGATGGCCGGGGCGGGCAGTTCCAGGTCGGCCTGCACGCCTTGCCAGACGGCGCGCAGCGCGGGCCAGTCGGCGGGCCGGGCCAGGCCCAGCACCAGCACCCTTGTGTGGCCGTCGGTGGGGACAGGAAAGAGGCGCTCTTGCTCGGTGTCGAGCCGGCTCACAGGAAACGCTCCAGGTAGCGGCGCGAAGCCCGGTCCAGCTGGTTGCGGTCGGGGATGTCGAACACCACGCCGTGCGCGCTGGTGATCAGCAGGCGGCGCTGGCCCGGCAGGCGGCGGATGTCCTCCTCCACCTTGAGTACCAGCTCGGTCGGGCCGCGGTCGGTGTCGACCTGCCAGGTGCTGGGTGTGCCGAAGGTGCTCACCTCGCGGATGCGCAGCACCACCGGCGAGAACTCCCGCTCGGCCAGCGCCTGCGTGAGCAGGGTCCGGCTCGGCTCGTCGAGCGCATCGAGCCGGGCCACGAACACCACCTCGTGCCCGTCGGGGCCGACGATGGAGATGGACTCCATGGGCGCGCTCAGCGGGAAAGAGCGCACCACCTGCACGCCCACCTGAGGTTCACCGCTGGCCACGCGGCACACCCAGCGGCCCTGGGTGTCGCGGTGCAGGTCGAAGTTGGCCATCGAGCTGTTCGTTGTGTTCATGGCGGGAGGGTGCCGGTGTGGGCCGAGGGCTGCGGCAGGCGGTGGGCCAGGGCGTTGTCGATGTGGTCGGGGTCTTCGGCGGCGGCCTGGCGGGCCTGGGCTTCGTGCAGGCGCCAGTAGTGGCCCTGGCGCGCCATCAGCTCGTCGTGCGGGCCCACCTCCACCACCTCGCCGCGGTCCATCACCACCAGCCGGTCGGCCTTGCGCAGCGTGGACAGGCGGTGTGCGATGGCAATCGTCGTGCGGCCCTGCACCAGGTTGTCCAGCGCCTTCTGGATTTCCTTCTCGGTCTCGGTGTCCACCGCCGAAGTGGCTTCGTCCAGGATCAGGATGCGCGGGTCGATCAGCAGCGCCCGCGCGATGCTGATGCGCTGGCGCTCACCGCCCGAGAGGCCCTGGCCGCGCTCGCCCACCAGCGAGTCGTAGCCGTGCGCCAGCCGCAAGATGAAGTCGTGCGCGTGGGCCGCGCGCGCGGCGGCCACGATCTCCTCGCGCGTGGCGCCGGGTTTGCCGTAGGCGATGTTGTCGGCCACGGTACCGAAGAACAGAAAAGGCTCCTGCAACACCAGGCCGATGTGGCGGCGGTAGTCGGCCACCCGGTAGCGCCGGATGTCGGTGCCGTCGAGCTCGATGCGGCCTTCGGTCACGTCGTAGAAGCGGCAGATCAGGTTGACCAGCGTGCTCTTGCCCGACCCGCTGTGCCCGACCAGCCCGATCATCTCGCCCGGGCGGATGTCCAGGTTCAGGTCTCGGATCACGGAGCGGTTGCCGTAGCGGAACGCGATGCCGTGGATGCTCAGGCCGCCGCGCACCGGCACGTCCTGCACCGGCTCGGCCGGCTCGGGCACGTTGGACACGTGGTCCAGGATGTCGAAGATGCGCTTGGCGCCGGCGGCGGCCTTCTGCGTCACCGAGACGATGCGGCTCATGGAGTCGAGACGGCCGTAGAAGCGGCCGATGTAGGCAATGAACGCGGTGAGCACACCGACCGTGATGTCGCCCTTGGCGATCTGCCAGATGCCGAACGCCCAGACCACCAGCAGGCCCACGTCGGTGAGCAGCGTGACGGTGGGCGTGAACAGGCTCCAGGTCTTGTTGATGCGGTCGTTGACCGCGAGGTTCTGCGCGTTGGCCTCGTGAAAACGACCGGACTCGCGCCGTTCCTGCGCAAACGCCTTGACGACCCGGATGCCCGGGATGGTGTCGGCGAGCACGTTGGTCACGTCGCCCCACACGCGGTCGATCTTCTCGAAACCGGTGCGCAGGCGGTCGCGCACGCGGTGGATCATCCAGGCAATGAACGGCAGCGGCAGCAGCGTGACCAGCGCCAGCCAGGGGTTGATGGAGAACAGGATGGCCGAGGTCATGAGCAGCATCAGCACGTCGGTGGCGAAATCGAGCGCGTGCAGCGAGAGAAACACCGAGAGCCGGTCGGTCTCGGAGCCGATGCGGGCGATGAGGTCGCCGGTGCGCTTGGCGCCGAAGTAATCGAGCGAGAGGCCCAGCAGGTGGTCGAACGCGCTGGTGCGCAGATCGGCGGCGATGCGCTCGGACACCAGGGCCAGCAGCCAGGTGCGCGCCCAGCCCAGCCCCCAGGCCACCAGGCCCGCGCCCAGCAGGCCCGACAACAGCAGGGCCACATAGCCGGTGTCGATCTTCTGGCCGTTCTGGAACGGGATCAGCACGTCGTCCATGAGCGGGATGGTCAGGTAGGGTGGCACCAGCGTGGCGGCGGTGGACGCCAGCGTGAGCAGGAAGCCCGCCAGCAGCTGCCAGCGGTAGGGCCGCGCAAAGCGCCACAGCCGCAGCAGCACCCAGGTCGACGGGATCTCGGCCAGTTGTCGCGCGCAGACCTCGCACTCCTCGCTGTCGGGGCTCAAGGGCGACTGGCACGACGGGCAGCGCTGGCTCGCTTCGGGGACGGGTGCCGCGCCACTCTGCAGGCGGGCGATGGCCTGGTCGAACTGGCGCACGAGCCGCAGCGCGGCCGGGTTCTGCGCCAGGGTGAAGCGCCAGCGTGTGCGCAGGCCACTGCCGTCCAGCAGGTCCAGCGTGGCCACGCCGGCCAGGTCGGTGTGCTGCAGACGCAGCGTGCTGTCCAGAGGCCAGGCTTTGCTGCCGCCCTGGGCCGGCACCTGCAACAGTTCGTTCGGCGTGAGCAGCAGCTCGCCGCTGGCGAAATGCCCCTGCTCGTCCAGGTCGAGGGTCATGCGGGCCAGCACGTCCTGTGGGGGGGTGTCCGCCGGGGCGGGGCCGCTGGCGGCGGGACGGGTGTTCGCTGAGGTGGTTTGCATGAACCGGAAATTGTGCGCCAAGTCGCCAGCGTTGCTGGTGTGACATAGAGCCACAATTTGTCGTGCCCGGCTCAGCCGTGTGCCCCCGGGACAGCGCAGAATGCGGGTGTCGGGTGTTTGCAGCTCCCGCACCGGGCGGCGCCGCAGGCGTGCGCCCTCCGTTGACAGCCGGGCCCACTGCCCGGCTTTTGTGCGTTCAATCCCAGGTTTTATGGATTCAAACCGTTTCGCGCTGACCGTGCTCCGCCATCGTTTTCTGGGGGGCCCCAACGTCTGGACCTACCGCTCCGCGATGGAGGTCTGGCTGGATCTGGGTGAGCTGGAGCAGCACCCCTCCCACACCATCGATGGCCTGACCGACCGGCTGCTGGCCCTGTTGCCGGGTCTGGCTTCCCACCACTGCGGCGTGGGCGAGCCCGGTGGTTTTCTGCAGCGGCTGCGCGAGGGCACCTGGGCCGGCCATGTGCTCGAGCACTGCGTGATCGAGTTGCTCAACCTCGCCGGCATGCCCACCGGTTTCGGCCAGACGCGCAGCACCAGCCAACCGGGCGTCTACCGCATGGTGTTTCGCGCGCGCAACCGCGCCAGCGCCGAGGCGGCCCTGAGCCACGGCCATGCGCTGCTGCAGGCTGCCATGAACAACGAGCCTTTTGACGTGACCGCCGCCGTGAAGGCCCTGCACGACGTGGTCGATGCGACCTGGCTCGGCCCCTCCACGGCGGCCATCGTGAGCGCGGCCACCGAGCGCGGTATCCCGCACCTGCGCCTGACCGATGGCAACCTGGTGCAACTCGGCCAGGGCGCGCGCCAGCGCCGCATCTGGACAGCCGAGACCGAGCTCACCAGCGCGATCGCCGAGAACATCGCCTGCGACAAGGACCTCACCAAGTCGCTGCTGCTGAGCTGCGGCGTGCCGGTGCCCGAGGGCCACATCGTGGCCAATGCCGCCGAGGCCTGGGAGGTGGCGCAGGACATCGGGCTGCCGGTGGTGGTCAAGCCCAGCGACGCCAACCACGGGCGTGGCGTTTCGCTCGAACTCAGCGAGCAGGCCGACATCGAGCGCGCCTTCAGCATCGCCGACGCCGAGGGCAGCGACGTCATCGTCGAGCGCTACATCCTGGGCAACGAGCACCGCGTGCTGGTGGTGGGCGGTCGCGTGGTGGCGGCCAACCGGGGCGAGAGCCTGTGGGTCACGGGCGACGGTGTGACCGACGTGAAGACCCTCATCGACCTGCAGCTCAACAGCGACCCGCGCCGTGGCGAGGCCGAAGAATTTCCGCTGGAGACGATCCGGCTGGAGCGTGAACCGGCCATGACCCTGTTGCTGGAACGCCAGGGCCTGGGGGCCGATGCCGTGCCCGCCGCCGGCCAGCGCGTGCTGGTGCAGCGCAACGGCAACATGGCCTACGACTGCACCGACGAGGTCCACCCCGAGGTGGCCTACATGGCGAGTCTCGCGGCGCGCGCCGTGGGGCTGGACATTGCGGGCATCGACATGGTCACGCAGGACATTGGCCGCCCGCTGCACGAAGTGGGTGGCGCCATCGTGGAGGTCAACGCCGGCCCCGGGCTGCTCATGCACCTGCGCCCGGCCATCGGCCAGCCCCGCCCGGTGGGTGAGGCCATCGTGGCCCAGTTGTTCGACCCCGCCACGCCCATGGCCGGGCGCGTTCCCCTCATCGGCGTCAGTGGCACCCGGGGCACCGCCTTGCTGGCCCGGGCCGCGGCCTTCCTGCTCGACCTGGCCGGTGCACCGGCCGGTCTCGCGTCAAGCGAAGGCATCCACATCGGGCGCCGGCGCATCGAGCGCGCCGGTGCCGACTACTGGGAGCAGTGCCAGCGCCTTCTCATGAACCGGGAGATCCAGGGCCTGGCGGTCGAGACCACGCCCTCGCTCATCCTCGACCACGGCCTGCCCTACGACCGCTGCCTGGTGGGCGTGGTCACCGACCTCGGCGGCTGGGAAGGCCTGGCGCGCCACGACATCTTTGATGCCTCGGGCATGCCGCGCGTGCTGCGCACCCAGATCGATGTGGTGCTGGAGCAGGGAGCCTGCGTGCTCAACCTGGACGAGCCTGGCGTGGTCGAGCTGGCCGCGCATTGCGACGGCGGCTGCCTGGGGTACGGCGCCGGGCCCGTGCCGGCCGGCGTGACCATGCCGCGCACGGTGCGCTGGCAAGGCGAGGCGGTGTGCCTCATCGACAACGACGCGGTGATTGCCCGCGCGCCGCTGGCCGGGATCGCCGATCCCGCGACGGCCCACATCCTGTGTGGTGCCGCTGCAGCGGCCTGGGCCGCGGGCATGAGCCCGGCGCTGGTGGCCGCCGGCCTGCAGCGTTTTGACACCCTGCCACGCACCTGAGCCACCCGCCGCTGCCCGACCGATCTCCAACCGAATTCCGCCCTTCCCCATGGACATTTCCCGCATCCGTGCCTTGCGTGGTCCCAACCTCTGGACCCGCCAGACCGCCATCGAAGCCATCGTGCATTGCCTGCCCGACGAGCGCTCCCTGACCTCGTTGCCCGGCTTCGAGGCCGCGCTGCGCGAGCGCTTCCCGCAGCTCGACAGCTGGCCGCGCCCGGCCAGCGACCTCTCGTTGGCCAATGTGCTCAAGCTGGTGACCTTGGGCTTGCAGGCGCAGGCCGGCTGCCCGGTGAGCTTTTCGCGCTGCACCGAAACCGTGGTGCCCGGGACCTACCAGGTGGTGGTGGAGTACACCGAGGAGCCTGTGGGGCGCGAAGCCCTCAAGGCCGCCGAGCAGCTCATTGCGGTGGTGCGCGGCCAGGCCGATGTGGCCTTTGACGTGGAGGCGGTGATTGCCCGCCTGCGCGAGATCGATGAAGACGTGCGCCTGGGTCCGTCCACCGGCTCCATCGTCAACGCGGCGGTGGCCCGCGGCATCCCGTTTCGCCGCCTCACGCAGGGCTCGCTGGTGCAGTTTGGCTGGGGTGCGCGCCAGCGCCGCATCTGGGCTGCCGAAGTCGACAGCACCAGCGCGGTGTCGGAAAGCATCGCCCAGGACAAGGACCTCACCAAGAACCTGCTGCGCGCCGCCGGCGTGCCGGTGCCGCTGGGCCGTCCGGTGGACAGCGCCGACGAAGCCTGGGTCGTGGCGCAGGACATCGGCCTGCCGGTGGTGGTGAAGCCGCGCGACGGCAACCAGGGCAAGGGCGTGACGGTGAACATCATTTCGCGCGAACACCTGGAGCTGGCCTACCGCGCGGCTGTGGAGTACGGCCAACCCATGGTGGAGAAGTACCTGCCCGGCAGCGACTACCGCCTGCTCGTGGTGGGTGACCGGCTGGTGGCCGCGGCGCGGCGCGACCCGCCGCAGGTCACTGGCGACGGCGTACACACCGTCGCCCAGCTGGTGGAGGTGGTCAACGCCGACCCCCAGCGCGGCGACGGCCACGCCACCTCGCTCACGCGCATGCGCATCGACGACATCGCCCTGGCACGCCTGCAGATCCAGGGCCACACGCCCGATACCGTGCCGGCCAGGGGCGAGCGCGTGGTGCTGCGCAACAACGCCAATCTCTCCACCGGTGGTACCGCCACGGACGTGACCGACGACGTGCACCCCGAGGTGGCCGCGCGCGCCGTGGCCGCCGCCCGCATGGTGGGGCTGGACGTGTGTGGCGTGGACGTGGTGTGCGAGACCGTGCTCACACCGCTGGAAGTCCAGAGCGGTGGCGTCGTGGAGGTGAACGCCGCGCCCGGCCTGCGCATGCACCTGAGCCCCTCGTACGGCAAGGGCCGCGCCGTGGGCGAGGCCATCGTCGACCACCTCTTTCCGCCCAGCCAGAACGGCCGCATTCCGGTGGTGGCCGTCACCGGCACCAACGGCAAGACCACCACCGCGCGCCTGATCGCGCACCTGCTGCACACCCAGGGCCTGCGCGTGGGCATGACCAACACCGACGGCGTGTACGTGAACGGACGCCAGACCGACAGCGGCGACTGCGCCGGGCCGCGCAGCGCGCGCAACGTGCTCATGCACCCCGAGGTCGACGCGGCGGTGTTCGAGACCGCTCGCGGCGGCGTGCTGCGCGAAGGCCTGGGCTTCGACCGCTGCCAGGTGGCCGTGGTCACCAACATCGGCTCGGGCGACCACCTGGGCCTGAACTACATCACCACGGTGGAAGACATTGCCGTGCTCAAGCGCGTGGTCATCCAGAACGTGGCGCCTACCGGTTACGGCGTGCTCAATGCGGCCGATCCGCACTGCGTGCGCATGGCCGAGGTCTGCACCGGCAAGGTGATCTTTTTCGCGAGCGACGGCAACCACCCGGTGCTGGCCACGCACCGCGCGCAAGGACGCCGCGCTGTCTGGGTGGACGGCGCGTACATCATTGCCTGCCAGGGCGAACGACGCCACGAGGTGGCGCTGGCCGATATCCCCATGACCATGAACGGGCGCATCGGCTTCCAGGTGGAAAACGCCATGGCGGCGCTGGCCGCGGCCTGGGGCCTGGGCATTCCGTGGGCCCGCATCCGCAAGGGCCTGGCCACGTTCCAGAGCGACGCCGGCAGCGTGCCCGGACGCTTCAACCTCATGAGCCTGCGCGGCGCCACCGTGATCGCCGACTACGGCCACAACCCGGACGCGATGCGCGCACTGGTCTCGGCCGCCGAGGCCATGCCGGCCCAGCGCCGCCTGGTGGTCATCAGTGGCGCGGGCGACCGGCGCGACGAGGACATCCGCGAGCAGACGCGGATCCTGGGCGCGGCCTTTGATGAGGTCATCCTGTACGAAGACGCCTGCCAGCGCGGCCGCACCGAAGGCGAGGTCACGGGGCTGCTGCGCCAGGGGCTCGAAGGCGCCACGCGCACCCGCCGCATCGACACCATCCAGGGCGAGTTCGTGGCCATCGACACCGCACTGGAGCGTCTGCAACCCGGTGACCTGTGCCTGGTGCTGATCGATCAGGTGGAGGCCGCGCTGGGCTACCTGCGCGAGCGTTGCGACCCCGTCCCCGCTGCCTGAGCGCCGCGGAACTCAGCGGGCTGGTGCCGCGCGGCCCAGCCGGCCCAGGCGCTGCTCCACCCCGTGGTGGAAGGCCGCACCCGCCAGGTTGCAGGCCAGCCAGGCCACCCCCACCCCGAGCGTCTGCACCCAGGCATCCGGGCTGGCGTAGCGCGTGAACCAGGCGTTCACCACCAGCGCCACCGGGAAGTTCAGCAGGAACACCCCATACGAAATGCGGCCCAGGTAGCTCAGCAGGCGGCTGCGCGGCCAGGTGAACAGCCAGCCGCTGCGGTGCGCCCAGGCCAACGCCAGCGCAACCCCCAGCGCCAGCGCGATGCGGGTGCGCCAGTCCAGCGCAAGCGACAGGGCGGTGAGCAAGGCCATGCCGGCCAGCCAGGCCGATGCGCTGCGCCCCGCGTCTGCGCGGCTCAGCCAGTAGGCCAGCGCCCCCAGGCCGTAGGCACCAAAAAAGTAGACCGCCCAGTTGTCCCAGCCGCTGTCGCGGTTGAAGTGAAACAGCGATGCCAGCACCACGGCGGCCACCAGCATGGGGGCCGCAAAGCCGAACCGCCGACCCAGCCACAACAGTCCGAGCAGCAGTGCAAACAGCTGCACGTCGATGGCCACGTACCAGACGCCCGCCGACAACGAATCCACACCGAGCAGGCTGTGGATCAGCAGCGCATGTGCCACGAACTGCCACAGGGTGGGTGGGGCCGGCAGCGAGTCGTGGGTCATCCAGTACCGGGCGATTTCGGTGCACACCATGGCGAGCAAGAGCGCCGCCATCAGCGGCAGGCTCACCCGCGCGAAGCGCTGCCACAACATGGCCAGCGGGCGCTCGGTGCGCAAGCGCCCGCCAGGCGCCAGGCTGCGTGCGGCGAGGAAGCCCGCCACCACCAGAAAGATCTGCACCGCCATGCGCGCGTTCTGACTGAACCAGCCCACGAGACCCGGGGCGAGCTGGTGCGTCCAGTCCGACATGGGGCCGTAGAACGCGAGGTGGTGCAGCACGATGAGCTGCGAGCCGACAGCCTTGAGCGCGTCGATGAAGGGCATGCGCTCGGGGGAGGGCTTGGGGTGCAACGCGAACGACCCGTCGGCGTGTTTCACAGGTTCAGACGGCCGCATCTTCTCTCGCCCCTGCAAGCTTCACCTGCCGTGGTGCGCCAGCATTGTTGGTCTGGCCCATACCGAAGTTCAACAACATACGAAACCTTGCGCCACAGGCCAGTGCCTGCTGTTGGCGCAGTCTATGCGACATGCCTGGTTCGCTGCCTCGGGCGGTTTGCCGATCTGCAGGGACCGCCCAACCCATTGCGTTGACAATTCCCGTCGACGGTCCACGAGGCTGCCCAACCGCATACCCGCCGTCATGCGGAACACCATCGCGACCCTCCCTCACGCCCCATGAGCCAGCGCCACGTCCCCCTCGACAACATCCCTGCCCTGGATTCGGGCGTGGCGGGTTTGAACGCCATACAGGTCGAGAAGCAGCGTTCCTTCGGTTTCAACGACATCGTGCCGCAGGCCGCCAGCGGGTGGCGGGTCGTTGCGCGAGACACGGCGCGCGACCCGATGCTGTGGTTCCTGGTGCTCACGGCGGTTCTGTTCGGGCTGCTGGGCCAGGTCACGGAGTCGCTGACGCTGCTCGTTGCGATGGTGCCGCTGCTGGGCATGGATGCGTATCTGCATCAGCGAACGGTCGCCTCTGCGGCAGGCCTGGCCAGCCGGCTGGCCAGTTCGGCACGGGTGCTGCGAGACGGGCAATGGCAGGCCATCGCCTCGCGGGAGCTGGTTCCCGGTGACCTGGTCGAGGTGACGCCGGGCGAATACTTTCCGGCCGACGGCTTGCTGGTGTCTGGCACGGGCCTTCAGGTGGATGAGTCGACCTTGACCGGCGAGGCCCTGCCGGTGGCCAAGCGCACCCTGGAGCCCACCGCGCCTTTGCCGGCCCGCACATCCGAGGAACACTGGGGTACCGCAGGGACACGCCTGCTGACCGGCACTGCCTGGCTGCGTATCGTCTGCACCGGCGGCCAGACGCGCTATGGCGAGATCGTGCGTTCCGCCGCCGAAGGGAGCCATGCAGCGACTCCGCTGCAGAAGGCCATCGGGGAACTGGTGGCCGTGCTGCTCGGCGGGGCGGTCGTGATGTGCGTTGTCCTCGCCGCGGTCAGGCTGTGGCACGGCCACGGGTGGATCGATGCGCTCCTGAGCGCGGTGACGCTGGCCGTGGCCGCGCTGCCCGAAGAGTTCCCCGTTGTCTACACGTTCTTTCTCGGGGTCGGGGTCTTGCGGCTGGCGCGCAAGAAGGCGCTGGTGCGGCGTGCGGTCGCGGTCGAGAACATCGGCCGCATCACCTGCATCGTGTCCGACAAGACCGGAACCATCACGGCGGGTTCGTTGGTGCTCGCCCATCGGGCGCCGGCTGACGGCCTGGACGAAGCCTCGGTGTTGCAGGTCGCCACGTTGGCCGCGCGGCCGGACAGCGGTGACCCGCTGGACCAGGCCCTGCACGGCGCGGCTGGGCCATTGCCGCAAGCAACCCGGCTGGCCGACTTTCCATTCACGGAGGCCCGGCGTCGCGAGACGGTTGTCTGGTCCCGGGCTGCTGGCGAAACAACGGCCTTCACGAAGGGAGCCCCGGAAACCGTGCTGGCGATGTGTGCGTTGTCCGACCATGAACGGGACGGCTGGATCGCACGGGTGGAGGCGTACGCCCGGTCCGGCCACAAGGTCATCGCCTGTGCCCGGCGCGGGTTGCCCGCAGGGGCACAGATCAGCGTCGAACCCGAGGAAGGTTTCCAGTTCGCGGGCTTGCTGGCCTTCGAGGACCCGGTTCGCGATGGGGTGCGGGAGGCGATCGCGGACTGCATGGCCGCGAGCATGCGCGTGATCATGGTCACCGGTGACCACCCGGCCACGGCCACGGCGATCGCCCGCGAGATCGGGCTCGGCGGATCAAGTCCGCAGGTCGTGGTGCTGGCCCCCGAGGACGACGCTGGGGCCGTGCTCGGCGGCCATCCCGGGCTGCACGTTGTGGCGCGTGCCACACCCGCCCAGAAGCTCGCACTGGTGAAAGCCTTGCAGGCCGAAGGCGAACTTGTCGCCGTCACGGGTGATGGCGTCAACGATGTGCCGGCGCTGCGCCAGGCCGACGTCGGCGTGGCCATGGGCGAACGCGGCACGCGCAGCGCGCGCGAGGTGGCACCGGTGGTTCTGCTCGATGACAACTTCAGGACCATCGTTGACGCCGTGGCGGAAGGCCGTCAGCTGTTTCAGAACCTGCGCATCGCCTTTGCATACCTGCTGCTGGTGCACCTGCCGATCGTGTTGGGCGCTGCGGCGATCCCGCTGATGGGCCTGCCCTTGCTCTTCCTGCCGATCCACATCGTGTGGCTCGAACTGGTCATTCATCCGACCGCCATGATGGCCTTTCAGGATCTGCCCTTGCTCGGGCCGCTCGCGCCGGTACAGCGCCATCGACGGGCACGCTTCTTCTCGGCGCAAACATGGCTGGGCATTGGCCTGATCGGGGGCCTGGTGAGCGTTGCCGTGGTCTGGAGCTACCTTCACGCGCTCGGCACCGATCGGGACGTCGAGCATGCGCGGGCGATGGCGCTGGCCGTGCTGCTGGTGGCCAGCGCCGGCATCACGACGGGCCTGACCCGACTGCGCCAGGCCACCTCGCGCGGACTCGTTGTCGCCAAGCTCGTATCGCTTGGGGTGATCGTCCAGACGCCGGCGATCAGCCAGCTGTTGAATCTCAGGCCCCTGCACGGCGCCGACTGGGCGCTGGTCTGCCTGGCGTTTGTCGTGATCGGCCTGATGACCCTGGGCTTGGCCTCGCGAATGAGGCAACACCCGGACTGAGCCCGAGGTCATTCCTCATGAATGAAGCGTCTGCTGCTCGTCACCCACCTTGTCTGGAGCGCTTTGCCCGGGCGCCGAACCCACCCGCGACAGTGCCGCCACAACGTCGGACTGCGTGACGATGCCCACCAGTCGGTCGCTGCCATCAATGATGGGAATGTGGTGGTGCCCGGTGCTGCCGAACAAGGGAATGAGTTCCGCGAGGTGCCGGCTCACGCTGGCCACACGGACCTTGCGCGTCATGATGTCGCCGACGAGGCCGGGCCTGGCGGACGCCGTGCCGTCTGTCCAGCCCCGGAGTTGGCGAAGTCGGGTCTCGAAGGCCTCGCCGCTGACGCCTTCGGCTTCCCGCATGAAATCGGCCGGCGTGACGATACCCACGATAGCGCCAGAGGCGTTGACCACCGGCAGGGCCTTGATGCGATGTTCGCGGAACAGCGCCCAGGCTTGTTGCAAGGGCATCTGGTAGCCCACCGTGACGAGGTTGCGCGACATGATGTCGCCGCACCTCAGATGGGCCAGTTTGCGCTGATAGGCACTGAGTTGCGTGTCTTGCAGAAGTGCCTTGAGGTCGTCCCGGCTGACGTCAAGCACCTGGTTGTAACGAGCGAGCACGGCGTCCAGGTCCGCGTCCACAGCGTCGGCCTCATCGTCGCGAGCCTGACGGCTGGCGGCGACCGTCGGTCTGTGGGGGTAGGGTCTTCGGGTGGCGCCGTTGTAGATCATGCCGATGGCCACCAGGAGTACCGAGTTCACCAGCACCGGCGTGAGCGCAAACTGCGGATCGCTGATGCCGTTGAGCGCCACCAGCAAGGCCGACGCGCCACCGGGCGGATGCAGGCATCGCAGGGCGAACATCAGGGTGATGGCAAGGCCCACGGCGAGCGCCGCAGCGATCTCCGGGTTGCCGACCCAGCGCACGCAGGCAATGCCGATCAGTGCAGACAGGGTGTTGCCGGCCACGATGGACCAAGGCTGCGCGAGGGGGCTGGCGGGCACCGCGAACACCAGCACCGCGCTGGCGCCCAACGGAGCGATCAGCCAGGGCCACGAGGTGCCCGAACCAGAAAGTGCCCTGCACACCAGCGCAGTTGCCAGGATGCCCAGTGCCGCACCCACCACGACACGCAATCGCTCGCGCCAGTCAGCGCCCACGGAAGCGGGTTGCAAGGCGCGCAACCACGCCTTCGCGGAATCAAGGCGCGCAGGCCCGGGCTGGTTGCGTGGTGTTGGGGGGCGCAAAGCGAAAGTGCCTCGATCAAAGTGAAGCAGTCTAGCGAATGGTGCCTCGCGAGAAGGAGGTCTTGCGGGCTGTCGAGCCGCTGGCACGTGCCGGGGTGGTGCGTGGCACTGCCATCTTTCTGTCATACCCAGCCCCTAGACTTCGTGTGCACCCGCGGGTCCTGACGGGTGGGAAGTATCGGGACACCACATTCAACAGATCGGCAGGCGGCCTGGGTGAGCCCAGGCCTGTCAGCGCCGAACCGGCGCTTGATCGCCATGCCATTGGCGGTGAGCGGGTCAAACCAGGCTGCTTGCGGGTCGCCGCTGAGCACACCATCCCCCGGATTCAAGAACAGCGTTGTTCACGCCCAGCGCATCACCGCGGTGCGACCACAGCGGCTGAAACAGCGCGTGTAGGTATCTTGTTTGTAGTGGAAGTCCCTAGGGAAGTCCGCCGTTCCTCCTGCGTACCGAACCGCTGTTATGAGACATTGACGTCTTGAAACACATGCAGCGCTTTGCGCACGGAGGTGAGCGACCCCATTTGGCAATTCACTGCATGCCGTTGATGTATGGGCTGCTCTTGAGGAGTTGACGGTGGAAATGCAGTTGATGGCGTGGATTGCGTCGAGCCTGGTGTTCGTATCGTTCTTTATGAAGACCATCATGCCGCTGCGCGCGGTGGCGATTGGCAGCAATGTGTTGTTCATCAGCTATGCCCTCATGGGACTCCATTTCGGCGTGTTCGACAAGGTCTTGCCTATCCTGATCCTCCACATGGCCCTGCTGCCGTTGAACATCGTGCGCTTGCGCCAGATCCGGGCAACGATTCGGGGGGTGAAAAATGCAACCAGCCGGGAGAAATCGCTGGAGAGCCTGATTCCCTACATGAGCCAGGAGCGGTGCGGCAAAGGAGAGGTCATTTTCAAGAAAGGTGATGCCGCCAACCGCCTGTACCTGATCCGCAAAGGTCGTGTGTCGCTCGTCGAGATCGGTAAATACCTTGTGCCCGGAGACATGTTTGGCGAGATCGGTGTCTTTTCCGATCATGCGCAACGAACCCTCACGGCCGTGTGCGACGAGGATTGCGAGCTGTTTGCCATCACCAAGGAAAAGGTGGTGGAACTCTTCTATCTCGATCCTGGATTTGGATTTTTCATTGCCCGCGCACTGACGCGTTACGCAAAAGAGCGCAATCCGGTGGATGATCCGCAGGCGCCGGCGACGGCGTCAATCATGGGGTGACAGGTTGGCTGCACGGCATTGGAGATGCCGTCTTTGGCCGGCGTACGTGCGAAATGAGAGAGATGGGATACATCGTGATGACGGTTCTTTGGGTGCAACCACCAGCAACGCTTCAGTTTGAGTCCAGCCCGTGCAGTTCATGAAGCCCGTGCTTGCACGGGTGGGGCGAGACCTCACCGCCGCCGTCATTGTCAGCCTTGCCTCTGTTTCTTTTTACGTTTCAGCGGCCTCCCTGCTGTTCCAGGGGACACTCGCGCCGCATCTTCCCGTTGCCATCGGTTCGGTTCTGCTGGGCGCCGCCGTGCTGGCCGTGTTCGGTGGCGTGTGGGGATCGCTTCCATTGGCCTCTGTGGGCCCTGTTCCCAGCACCGTCTCGGTGCAGGCTGCCATTGCGGCAGCGGTGGTGGCCCAAACCTCAGCGCCAGCGGCATTGCCGACCGTGATCGCCTCGATGGTGATCACTGGTCTGGCCATTGGTGGCTCGTGGTGGGCCATGGGCCGGTTCCGCGCGGGCGACCTCATCCGCTACATCCCCTATCCGGTCATCGGTGGATTTCTCGGCGCGGTGGGCTGGATGATGCTGGCGGGTGGCATGGGCGTGGCCATTGGCCGGCCTTTCGGCCTGGCAGAGGCCTGGGGCTGGATGTCCAGGCAACCCGACGCGCGCCTCGCGAGCGGCATCGCCTTGGGTGTGCTCATCTGGTGGATCACCCAACGCTTCAAGCATGTGCTCGCCTTGCCCGGAGTCATCGTTCTGGCGGGCCTGGCCCTCCACGCCGGCTTCTGGCAGGCCGGCATGGACCTGGCTTCCGCCAGAGACCAGGGATGGCTGCTGGCGCAGTTCAGCCAGACGCTGCCGGTGTGGCCGTGGTCGCTGGAACTGCTGGGAACCGTGGACTGGCGCGTGGTCGCCCAGCAATCGGGATTGATGCTGTCAGCGGTGATTGCAGCCACCGTGTCCTTGTTGTTGTCCGACACCAGTCTGGAGGTGGCCTGGGAAGAGCGTGTCGACATCAATCGGGATCTGCGGGCGCTCGGTCAGGGCAACCTGCTGGCGGCTTTTGCAGGTGGCCTGACCGGCGGGGTTTCGATCAACCAGTCGGTCCTGAACCGGGACGCGGGCGCCGCCAGCAGAGGCAGCGGTCTGGCCAAGGCGGCCATTTGCCTGCTGGCCATGGGCTGGGGCGGCCCGGTCATCGCGCTGGTGCCGCGGCCCCTTCTGGGCGCACTGCTGATCTATCTGGGCCTGGGCATGATGAAGGGCTGGATCATCGACAGCCGCCACCGTTTGCCGATGCGCGACTACCTCACCGTGCTGGCGATCGTGGGCACCACGATCATGGTCGGCCTCCTGCCTGCGGTGTGTGTGGGGGTGCTGGCCTGCTGCCTTGAGTTTGCCGTGTCGTCGGCGCGGCAAACGCCTTTGCGACGAATACTCACGCGCAGCGCCTGGCCTACCAAGGTGGAGCGCAGCGCAGCCCACGCAGAGTTTCTGCAGGCGGCCGGCAAGCGCCTGTGCATTGTGGAACTTCAAGGCGTGCTGTTCTTTGGCTCGGTGACGCTGCTGACCCGGGACGTGGAGGCGCTGCTGGAACATCCGCTCCCACCCGAGCGCCTGCTTTTTGACTTCCAGCGCGTTTCCTGGGTCGACACTTCAGCGGGCCAGGCCCTGGCCCGGTTGTTCAAGCAGGCGCAGAGCCACGGCGTGCGGGTTGACATCAGCCATCCACCCGCATCCGTGCAGCTTGCGCTGGAAGCCGCCGGCTGCCTGCCTGCCGACGGGCCCAGGGTCTACGCCGACATCGACGCCGCAGTCAGCGACTGGGACGAGGGGGCGCTGGCCGCGGCAAGCGTGCCCGACCGTCCATTCCTGGCGGTCCTGACCGAATCGCTGCCACCGGGCACCACCGCCGAGCAGGTGATGTCGTATTTCGAGTCGGTCAACCTCGTCCCCGGGAACGTGCTGTTCGCCCAGGGCGAAGCTTCCGACGCGCTGTACCTCGTTCAATCCGGGCGGCTGTCGGCCCATGTCCTGGCAGGGGGACGGGAGCTGGCCGTGCGGTCCATTCTTGCCGGCAGCGTCATCGGCGAGATGGGGCTGATCCGGCACATGCCGCGCAGCGCCACCATCCGCGCCGACCTGCCCAGCAGGGTTCTGCGGCTGCCCACAACGAAACTGGAAACGATGGAGTCTCTGCATCCCGAACTGGCCGCGGCTCTGTACCGGTTGTTTCTGCGACAAATGGCGGACCGCATCGATCAACTGACGGCCCAGGCGAACGCGCAATCGCATTGAGGCGCCATGCCTCTGCCGTCCATTTCGCAATCAGCAGCGACGGGAGTTGGAGTTGACCCGGTCCGGTGGATGGTTTCCGGTTTGATTCTCAAACCATCTGGGCTGCTCTGCATCTGCGGACCTTGATGTACGGCAGGTGTTGAACATCAGATCAATCCGTCGAGCATCCGTCTCCTGCGACTTGCGTTCGATCTGCCGGGGCCTCGTTTCGAGGGAAAACCACGAGTGGATTTTTCGCTTGAATTTGTATGATGACCATATAAATTGACACAAAGAATCCCATTCAACAGCCATGAGCGACGCCCTTCAAGCGCCCGAACGCCTCACCGACAAACTGGCCGGTTTGCTTCTGCAGCGCATCGAGTCGGGCGAGTTGGCGCCTGACGAACGCCTGCCCACCGAACAACGTCTCGCCGAACAATTCGGGGTGTCACGCACGGTGGTGCGAGAAGCCGTCAGCCGACTCAAGTCCATCGGCTTGCTGACCTCGCGCCAGGGCTCCGGGGTGTTCGTGGCGCCACGCCACCAGGCACGCGCCCTGGCCTTTGACCCCATGGTGGTGACCTCCATGGAGAGCGTGCTCCAGGTCGTGGAGGTGCGCCGCGGGCTCGAAGCCGATGTGGCCGCCCTGGCCGCTCAGCGCATGACACCCGAGAAGGCCCGCGTGATTGCGGATGCACTGGAGCAGCTGGAGGCCTGCCCGCCCCAAGGTGCTCAGGGCGTGGAGGCAGACCTGGCCTTTCACCGCAGCATTGCCAGAGCCACCGAGAACCCGCAGTACGAACGGCTGCTGGGCTTCCTTGAACAGTACCAGCGCGAAGCCATGAGCGTGACGCGCACCAACGAAGCGCTGGACAGCGGCTACATGGTGCAGGTGCGCGAAGAACACCGCGCCATCGCTGAAGCCGTGATGCGCGGCGACGCCACGGCCGCGCGCCAGGCCGCCATGCTCCACATGAACAACGCGGCAGTGCGCCTGCACAACGCCGCTCCCTCGATCCGCCGCGCCCTCGGGGCGCTGCTTGCCCAATCCCCATCTGGTTCTTCCTCATGAGCAACGCATCCACACTCACACTCGGCGTCGTCGGCCTGGGCTCCATGGGCATGGGCGCCGCGCTCTCGGCCCTGCGCCAGGGCGTGCCCACCTGGGGCTGCGACCCGCGCGCCGAAGCCCGTGCGGCCTTCGAACAAGCGGGTGGTCGCGCCACCGCCAGCGTCGCCGAACTGGCCAGCCACTGCGACGTGGTGCTGGTGCTGGTGGTCAACGCTGCGCAGACCGAAGACGTGCTGTTTGGCGCGACAGGCCTGGCAACCTCGTTGAAGCGCGGCGGCGTGGTGGTGTGCTCCGCCACGGTGGACCCGGCTCTGCCTCCAGTGTGGGAACAGCGCCTCGCCGACAGCGGCCATTGGCTGATCGATGGCCCGGTCTCGGGTGGCGCCAAAAAAGCAGCCGCGGGGCAGATGACGGTCATGGCCTCGGGCAAGCCCGACGCCTTTGCGGCCGCCGGCCAAGTGCTCGACGCGTTCGCCGGCAAGGTCTACCGCTTGGGCGACCAGGCGGGCATCGGCTCCACCGTGAAGATGGTCAACCAGCATTTGGCGGGCGTGCACATTGCCACCGCCTGTGAAGCCATGGCGCTGGGCATTCGGGCCGGTGCGGAGCCGCGCCAGCTGTACGAGGTGATCTGCAACTCCGCCGGCATGAGCTGGATGTTCGAGAACCGCGTGCCCCACATCCTGGACGGCGACTACACACCGCTGTCGGCGGTGAACATCTTCGTGAAGGACCTGGGCATCGTGCTCGACGCAGCGCGCCAGCTCAAGTTTCCATTGCCGCTGGCCGCCGCCGCGCACCAGCTCTACCTCGCCACCGCGGCCATGGGCCTGGGCGGTGAAGACGATTCGGCGGTGGTGAAGTTTTACGCGCAAATGGCGGGTCTGGAACTGCCGCAGCCGCAGAAGGTCGCCGCATGATTCTGGGCGTTATCGCGGACGACTTCACCGGCGCCACCGACGTGGCCAGCATGCTGGTGCGCGCCGGCATGCACACGGTGCAGGTGCTGGGCGTGCCCGACGGCGGTCTGCCCCAGGCCGACGCGGTGGTGATCGCGCTCAAGACCCGCACTGTCGCACCGGACGAAGCGGTGGCGCAAAGCCTGGAGGCACTGGCCGCTTTGCGAACTGCAGGTGCCAAGCAGGTCTATTTCAAGTACTGCTCCACCTTCGATTCCACCCCGAAGGGCAACATCGGCCCGGTCACCGACGCGCTGATGGCCGCGCTCGGCACCGACTTCACGATCGCTTGCCCCGCCTTCCCAGAGAACGGCCGCACCGTGTTCCGCGGCCACCTGTTTGTAGGTGATGCACTGCTGAGCGACTCGGGCATGCGCCACCACCCGCTCACCCCCATGACAGACGCCAACCTGGTGCGTGTGCTGCAGGCGCAGACGGCTCACGCGGTGGGCCTGCTGCGCCACGACGCGCTTGACGGCGGCGTGCCGGCGGTGCGCGAGCGCATCACGCAACTGCGCGCCGAGGGCGTGAAGATCGCCGTGGCCGATGCGGTGAGCAACGCCCACCTGCTGACGCTCGCCGACGCCTGCGCCGACCTGCCGCTGCTGACCGCCGGATCGGGCGTGGCCCTGGGCCTGCCGCCGGCCTACGCGCAGCGTGGCTGGTTCACCCCCAATGCCAACGCCGCCACGCTGGAGCGCCTGAACGGACCCTCGGCCGTGGTGTCGGGCTCGTGCTCCGAGGCCACCAACGCGCAGGTGGCGCAATGGCAGACCGCCGGGCGCACTGCCTTGCTGATCGACCCGCTGGCCCTGCACGAAGGGCGGCAGACCGCCAGCACGGTGCTGGCCCAGGCCACCGCCGCGCTGGCCCAAGGCCCGGTGCTGGTGTACGCCACCGCCGCGCCCGAGAGCGTGCGCGCCGTGCAGGCTGCGCTGGGTGTGCAGGCCGCGGGTGCGCTGGTGGAACACGCGTTGGCCCACATCGCGCACGGCCTGGTGGCGTGCGGCGTGCGCCGGCTGGTGGTGGCCGGCGGCGAGACCTCGGGCGCCGTGGTGCAGGCGCTCGGTGTGCAGCAACTGCGCATCGGTGCGCCCATCTGTCCCGGCGTGCCTTGGACGCAGGCCCACCTTCCCGGCCAGGGCGGCACCGTGCAACTGGCGCTCAAGTCGGGCAACTTCGGTGGCGTTGATTTCTTCGCCCAGGCTTTGCGGCAGGCGGGGGTAGATCTGTGAGCACCCGCTGGCCCGCCGCCCAGGACGCCGTGCGCGCCGACATCGTGCGCGTGGGCACCAGCCTGTTCCAGCGCGGGCTCGTGCATTCCACCGCTGGGAACATCAGCGTGCGGCTCACCGCCGAGCAGGGCGGCGGTTTTCTCATCACGCCCACCGACGCCTGCCTGGGCTTTCTCGACGCCGGGCAACTGGCCTGGGTGGCGGAAGACGGCACCGCGCTGGTCGGTGCTCGCGCGAGCAAGACGCTCGCCCTGCACCGCCGTATCTATGCTGCAGCCTCCGACGCGCATTGCGTCCTGCACACACACTCCACACACCTCGTGGCGCTCACGCTGCACGGCGTCTGGCGCAGCGATGACATCCTCCCTCCGCTCACGCCTTACCAGGTGATGAAGGTGGGCCACGTGCCGCTGGTGCCCTACCGCGTGCCCGGCGATGCCACAGTGGCCGATGACGTGGCCGCACTCATGGCGGCATCGAACACTCCGCTGCGCGCGGTGATGCTCGAGCGCCTGGGCCCCACCGTGTGGCACGACAGCCCGGGCAGTGCCATGGCGCTGCTCGAAGAACTCGAAGAAACCGCGCGCCTGTGGCTGCTCACCGAGCGCCGCCCGACGCCACTGACCGATGCACAGATCGACGACCTGCGCGCCCGATTCAACGCCCCCTGGTAGAACCATGAACCCCCACGCTCATCACTTCGTGTATTCGCTGCCCCCCGAGGGGGCGCAAGCCTGCCTTGGGGCGGCCCGGCGGGAGGCTTGAACAGATGCCCCGCTTCGCCGCCAACCTGTCCATGATGTACACCGAGGTGCCGTTCCTCGACCGCTTCGCCGCCGCCGCGCGCGATGGCTTCGATGCGGTGGAGTACCTCTTTCCTTACGAGCACGCGCCGGGCGACATCGGCGCGCGCCTGAAGGACCACGGCCTCACGCAGGCCCTGTTCAACCTGCCTCCGGGCGACTGGGCCGCTGGCGAACGTGGCATGGCCTGCCACCCCGGGCGCGAGGCCGAGTTCGCTGCGGCGCTTGAGCAGGCGCTGCCCTACATTGAAGCGACGGGTTGTCAGCGCGTGCATGCCATGGCGGGCCTGATCCCCGCCGGCAGCGATACCGCCGCGCGCAACGCCACCTATGTTGCCAATCTCCGCCAAGCCGCAGCACGCCTCGCCCCGCTGGGCGTGAGCCTGCTGATCGAACCCATCAACAGCCGCGACATGCCAGGGTACTTCCTCAGCCTGCAGCAGCAGGCGCACGATGTGCTGACGGCAGTGGGTGCGCCCTACCTGAAGGTGCAGATGGACTTCTACCACTGCCAGATCATGGAAGGCGATCTGAGCCGGCGGCTGCAAAAGCACTTCGCTGGTGTGGGGCACATCCAGATCGCGGGCGTGCCCGACCGCCACGAACCCGATGGCGGCGAAGTGAATTTCCCGCACCTCTTCGACCTGCTCGACCAGCTGGGCTACGCCGGTTTCGTGGGCTGCGAATACCGCCCCAAGGCCGGCACCAGCGAAGGCCTGGGCTGGTTGCGCCGGTACCAGTCCTCACAGAAAGCACTTGCATGAAAGTCCTCATCACCGGCGGCGCCGGCTTCCTGGGCACGCGCCTGGCCCACACCCTGCTGCAGGCTGGCACGCTGCGCGGCGAGACCATCACACAACTGATGCTGGCCGACCTGGTGGCACCGCGCGACACGGTGCTCACCGGCGACGCACGCGTTCGGCACCACGCGGGCGACCTGCTGGCGAACATCCCCACCCTGATGGCCGAGCCGTGGGACGCGGTGTTCCACCTGGCCTCGGCCGTGTCGGGCGAATGCGAGGCCAACTTCGACCTGGGCCTGCACGCCAACCTGGACACCACACGCTGCCTGCTGGACGCCTGCCGCGCGCAGACCCTGGGTGGCCACCGACCACCGCTGTTCTTCTTCTCCAGCTCGGTGGCGGTGTTCGGCAGCGACGCCGCCGTGCCCCTGCCCGCCGTGGTGCGCGACGACACCCTGCCCACGCCGCAATCGAGCTACGGCATCCACAAGTTCGTGTGTGAACAGCTGGTGGCCGACTACACCCGCAAGGACTTCATCGACGGCCGCGCGGCGCGCCTCATGACCGTCTCGGTGCGCCCCGGTCGGCCCAACGGCGCGGCCTCGGGCTTCCTCTCGGGCCTGTTCCGCGAACCGCTGGCAGGTCTGCCCAGCACTTGCCCGGTGGACCTGGACACGCGCGTGGCGCTGTCGTCACCGGCCAACACGGTGGCGGGCATTGTGGCCGTGGCCAACGCCAGCCGCGAGGACTTCGGTGGCCGCACCGCCCTCAACCTGCCGGCGCTCACTGTGAGCGTGCGCGACATGCTCGCCGCGCTTGGAGATCTGGCCGGCCCCGAGGTGATGGGCCTCATCACCCACGTGCCCGACGCCGCGATTGCCGGCATCGTGGCCGGCTGGCCATCGCGCTTTGAGAGCGTGCGCGCGCCGCGCCTGGGTCTGGTGGCCGACACCAGCTTCACCGCCGTGCTGCAGCAGTACGTGCGAGACCAACCCGATGCGGTGGGCCTTCCCCAAGCCCGCGCGCGCCTGGGTCTGCCGCCGCGGGCCTGATCGCCTTTTTTTGTTTGCGTTCCCTGTTCCCTTCCCCCAACCACAACGGAGACACCGTCCATGAAACAACTCATCAAACCCATCGCTCTCGCCGCCATCCTGGCCGCCTCTGGCGCCGTTCAGGCCCAGACCGTATTGAAGATCGGCTACGCCACCTCGGCCGCGTCGCACTACGGTGTGGGCTCCACGGTGTTCTGCGAGGAAATGGAAAAGGGCACACAGGGCCGCTACAAGTGCCAGCAGTTCCCCAACTCGTCCCTGGGCGGTGAGCGCGAGCAGATCGAAGCGGTGCAACTGGGCACGCAAGACCTCGTCAACACCTCCACCGGCCCGCTGGGCAACTTCGTGCCGGAGGTCAAGATCGTCGACATCCCCTTCCTGTTCCGCGACTACGACCACGCGCGCAAGGTGATGGACGGCCCGATCGGTCAGGACCTGCAGAAGAAGATGGAAGCCAAGGGCCTGATCAACCTGGCCTGGACCGAAAACGGCTTTCGCCACATGACCAACAGCAAGCGCCCCATCAACCAGGCCACCGATGCCAGCGGCCTGAAGATGCGCACCATGGAGAACAAGGTGCACATGGACGGCTACAAGACCTTCGGCATCCTGCCCACGCCCATGGCCTTCCCGGAGCTGTTCACCGCGCTGCAGCAGGGCACGGTCGATGGTCAGGAAAACCCGATTCCAGTGATCCTGGCGTCCAAGTTTTCGCAAGTGCAGAAGCACCTGTCGCTGACCGGCCACGTGTACTCGCCCGCTGCGCTGATCCTCTCGCCCGCGGTGTGGAGCAAGCTGTCCGCCGCCGACAAGGCGGTGTTCACCGAGGCGGCCAAAAAGGGCGCCGCAGCCCAGCGCAAAAAGGTCAACGACGACGAGAACACCGGCATTGCCCAGCTCAAGAGCGAAGGCATGCAGGTGGTCGAGAAGGTCAATGGCGAGAGCTTCCGCAAGGCCGTGGCACCCGCCTACGCGGGCTTCGCGAAAGAGTTCGGCGCCGACAAGATCGCTGCAATCCAAGCCGTCAAATAACGCGCCCCCTGCGCCGGGCCTTCGGGCCCGTCTTCCCCCCTGAGGGGGGACAACACCTTGGGCCGGCGAAGCCGGACCCTGGGTGTTTCTGGGTTTGCTCCCCCTCGCTTGTTGCGGGGTCATTTCTTTCGTTGCGCCACCTGTCGCGTGTTGACCGGAACCTGCCCATGAAATCCTTCATCCTCGCCATCGACCGCCGCATCACCGGCCTGTGCATGACCGTGGCCTGCGCCATCCTGGCCGTGATCTCGTGCCTGGGCATGTGGCAGGTCATTACCCGTTTCATCTTCTCTCAACCATCGACCTGGACCGAAGAAATCATGCGCCGCCTGCTGATCTGGATGGTCATGCTGGGCACGGTGGTGGCGCTGCGCCAGGGCGCGCTGATTTCGGTGGATCTGATGCTGCGCGTCTCGCGCGGTGCGTGGCGCAGCACGGTGCGCTGGGTCATCACCTTGGTCAACCTGACTTTCTTCTCGGTGGTGCTGTGGTTTGGCGTGGATCTGGTCTGGCGCGTGCGCTTCCAGACCTTTGCCAGCCTGGACCTGTCCATGTCTTGGGCCTACGCGGCCATTCCGGTGGGCGCCCTTCTGGGCCTGCTGGCCACCGTGGCCCACCACGCCGACCCCCACCACGACGAACTCACCACCGCACAGTGACACGGCCACTCCCATGAGCTCGCATTCCTTCACCCCTCTTGCTGGACATCAACCATGTCATTGACCCTGCTTGTCACCATGCTGGTGTGTTTTGCCTTCAGCATTTCCATTGCCGTGGCCATCGGCGGCTCGGCCATTCTTGGCCTGGCGTTCTTCGACAACAACCAGCTCATCCTGGTGCCGAAGGAAATGTTCTCGGCCATCGACAAGTTTCCACTCGCCGCCATCCCCTTCTTCATCCTGGCCGGCAACCTGATGGAAACCGGAGGCATCTCGCGCCGGCTGGTCAACTTCGCCAAGTCGCTGGTGGGCGGTGTACAGGGTGGCCTGCCCATGACCTGCGTGCTCACCTGCATGATCTTCGCGGCCGTCTCCGGCTCGTCGGTGGCGACCACGTTTGCCATCGGCTCCATCCTCATTCCCGCGCTGGTCAAGCACGGCTACCCGGTGGGCTACGCGGCCGCGCTGCAGGCCACGTCGGCCGAGCTGGGCGTGATCATCCCGCCGTCGATCCCGCTGATTCTGTTTGGCGTGGCCGCCGAGGTGTCCATCGGCGAGCTGTTCATCGCCGGTGTGGTGCCCGGGCTGCTGGTGGGCGCGGCCCTGATGCTGTTCGTGCACCTGTGGTGCCGTTTCAAGGGCCTGGGCAAGAACGACGGCGATGACCGCCTGGGCGTGGGCTCCGCCACCCGCGACGCCGGCTGGGCGCTGCTGATGCCGGTGGTGATCCTGGGTGGCATCTACGGGGGCATCTTCACGCCCACCGAAGCGTCGGTGGTGGCCGTGTTCTACGCACTGATCGTGGGCATGTTGATCCACCGCGAGCTCAAGCTGGACGACATCGCGCGGGTGCTGCGCAAGTCGGTGCTCTCCAGCGCGGTGATCATGTTCATCATCGCCAACGCGGGCCTGTTTGCCTTCCTGATCACACGCGCAGGCATCCCCGACGCCATCGGCCTGTGGCTCACCGCCGTGTTGCAGTCGCCGGGCTGGTTTCTGCTGGGTGTGAATGCCGCGCTGTTCGTGATCGGCATGTTCATCGAGACCTCGGCCGCCATCATCGTGCTCGCGCCCATCCTGGTGCCGGTGGCGATCCACTTCGGCATCGACCCGGTGCACTTCGGCATCATCATGGTGGTCAACCTCGCCATGGGCATGATCACCCCGCCCTTCGGCGTGAACCTCTTCGCCGCCTGTACGGTGGCCAAAATCTCGCTCGACCGCATCATCGGCCACCTGCTGCCTTTCGTGCTGGTCATCATGGGTTGCCTGGCGCTGATCACCTACCTGCCCTCGATCTCGCTGGCCCTGCGTGACGCGGTGTTTGCCAAGCCCCCGGTGGTGGAGCCCGCCATCGGGCCCAGCATCGGCCCCCAATAGGCGCAAGGAGCCTTCAACCATGGCCCTGAACCACATCGCCAACACCGCCGTGCGCTCGGCCTCGGGCCAGACGCTGCCGGTCATCGACCCGGCCGATGGCCAGACCTTTGACACCATCGAGCGCAGCAACGCCGAGGACATCGACGCCGCCGTGCGCGCCGCGCGCGACTGTTTCGAGCGCACCTGGTCGCGCACCACCGCCGCCGAGCGCGGGCGACTGCTGATGAAGCTGAGCCAGAAGGTGGCCGAACACGCCGACGAACTCGCGGCAATAGAGCAACGCGACTGCGGTAAGCCGGTGGCACAGGCCAGAGCAGACGCGCTCGCATTGGTGCGCTACTTCGAGTTTTATGCCGGCGCCGGCGACAAGCTGCATGGCGACACCATTCCCTACCTCGACGGCTACAGCGTGCTCACCTGGCGCGAGCCGCACGGTGTGACCGGCCACGTGGTGCCCTGGAACTACCCCATGCAGATCTTCGGGCGCTGCGTGGGTGGCGCGCTGGCCGCCGGCAACGTGTGCGTGGTCAAACCGTCGGAAGATGCCTGTCTGTCGCTGCTGCGCGTGGCCGAACTCGCGGTGGAGGCCGGCTTTCCAGCCGGCTGCATCAACATCGTCACCGGCTACGGCCACGAGGTGGGCGACGCTCTGGCGCGCCACCCCGGGATCGACCACATCAGCTTCACTGGCAGCCCGCGCGTGGGCACGCTGATCCAGCAGGCCGCCGCCGAGCGCCACTGTCCGGTCACGCTGGAGCTGGGAGGCAAGGGCCCGCAGATCGTGTTCGACGACGCCGACATCGACGCCGCCCTGCCGTTCATCGTCAATGCCATCGTGCAGAACAGCGGCCAGACCTGCAGCGCGGGTTCGCGCCTGCTGGTCCAGCGCGGGCTCTACGAACCGCTGCTGGAGCGCCTGGGCCAGCGCTTCGCCACGCTGCGCGCCGGCCCACCCGCGATGGACCTGGACCTGGGCCCGCTGATCCGCCAGAGCCAGCAGGAGCGCGTGCGCGGCTTCCTCGACCAGGCCCGGGCCGACGGCATCGCCACCGTGGCGCAAGGGCGCGTGGTGGACGAAGCCGCCGTCACCGGCTTTTACGCCGCCCCCACCCTGCTGCGCGACGTGCCGGTGCACCACCGCCTGGCGCAGGAGGAGGTGTTTGGACCCGTGCTGTCCGCCATGGCCTTTGACGACGAAGACCACGCCACGTACATCGCCAACGCCACCCCCTTCGGCCTCGTGGCCGGCGTGTGGACACGCGACGGCGCGCGCCAGTTCCGCATGGCGCGGCGCGTGAAAGCGGGCCAGGTGTTCATCAACAACTACGGCGCAGGCGGTGGCGTGGAGCTGCCGTTTGGCGGCGTCAAGTCATCGGGCCACGGGCGCGAAAAAGGCTTCGAAGCCCTGTATGGCTTCACCACCCTCAAGACCGTGGCCATCCGCCACGGCTGAACACCAGAAGGACACAACACCATGCGAGTGCAGGATCTCTCCATCATCGTCACCGGCGCAGGCAGCGGCTTCGGCGAAGGCATCGCCCAGCGCCTGGCCGAAGAGGGTGCGAAGGTCATCGTGAACGACATCGACGTCACCAACGGCGAACGCGTGGCCGCAGCCATCGTGGCGGCGGGCGGGCGCGCATCGTTCGTGGCCGGTGACGTGACGAAATCGGCCGACGTGAAAGCACTGGTGCAGGCCGCGCTGGAGCGCCACGGCAAGCTTGATGTGATGGTCAACAACGCCGGCTGGACGCACCGCAACCAGCCTGCGCTGGACGTGAGCGAGGACGACTTCGACCGCTGCTACGCCGTCAACGTGAAGAGCATCTATCTGGCTGCGGTGCACGCCGTGCCTGCCCTGCGCCTCAACGGCGGCGGCAGCTTCATCAACATCGCGTCCACCGCCGGCGTGCGCCCCCGTCCGGGGCTCACCTGGTACAACGGATCAAAGGGCGCGGTCATCACCACCAGCAAGTCGCTGGCGGCCGAGCTGGGCCCTGACAACATCCGGGTGAACTGCATCAACCCGGTGATGAATCCGTTCACCACGCTGGGCCCGTCGTTCGCCGGCGGCGAGCTCACCGAGGAGCGCTTGAACAAGTTCCGCTCCACGATTCCGCTGGGTCGCTTCTCAACCTCGCTGGATGTGGCCAACGCCGTGCTGTACCTGGCCAGCAGCGAAGCTGCTTTCATTTCGGGCGTCTGCCTGGAAGTGGACGGCGCGCGCTGTGTATGAGGTTCTTGTGGCCGAACGGAAGTCATGCTTTTACTTTGAATCTTGCATGGCAAGCGACCGCTTGAGGCGACGGATTCAACCGGTGGACGGACACGTGGACCTTAGGGCGCCAGAGTAGTTGCTCCGGCGAGGCACCTGAGCCGGATTCCAAGCGGGACACGCTCACCATCTGTATCCAGCCTGTGATGCAGCAATGAGGCGGTCCTGCGGGCTGTGCAGGCGCTGACACGATCAGCGCCTGGCAGGCATGGCCATCCCTGCTCAGTCGGCGGCCTCGCGCGATGCGGTTGCCGCGATGCTGTCAAATGTGCCCAGTCTGGTTGCCCTGCCTGTGGACGACCGCGACACCCAATGCGAGAGCTCCCCGGTCAGCGCACGAACCCGATTGGCAAGGTGGAGCACGATGTTGTTCAGGATCTTCGCTGCAAGGACAGGCTGCTCCAGCTTCATGCGGTCAAACGCCTCGACAGACAATCGCAATGCCACCACATCTGACTCGGCAACGGCCTCGGCCGAACGCACACCATGTGCCAGCACGGCCATCTCGCCGACGCTCACACCCGGCGCAAACGAGGCAAGGCGGCGCCGACTGCCCGGCATCTGCAGTCCGATCTCGCCTTTGACGCTGACATACAGCGCGTCTCCCGGATCGCCCTGTTGAAATATCACCTGCCCGGCATCGAAACGCACTTGCTTCATGACCGACTCCAGCAGAGCCAACTCCGAGGCATCGAGGCCGTAGCCTACCGTCGTCTGCAAAAGGTCGAGCGTTCTCTCTTCGTCCTTTGCAAGCGCAAGCCGAGCGATCAGCGCGTCCTCGACCTGCTCCATCGCCAGGTCGGTGGTGTCGACGAAGTGCAGGGAAGGTGCCGCTGCCTGGCCGGCCACGGCCTCAACAGCACGTCGTCGCTGATCGCTGGCGGTCCACTCGGCAAGCACCAGCCGCCGGCCCGAGAGGCGCCAGTCTTCGGCGATCTCGAACAAGATGCGCGCGCCGGTTATGTCGATCTCGTGCACTTGGTGAAGGTCGAGGATGGCGGTCTCGACCTGTGGTGGTAGTGCCTGCAAGTGCATCCGCAGGTCGTCGGCGGTTCCGAAGAACAGCGCCCCTTCCAGTTCGACCACTGCAATGCGGTTGCCTTCTCGCAGCAGCCGCTCGGCCACAGCCGGCGGGCGCATCTTCAGCGACCTCCGCTGCAGCCCGCTGACGCTGCGCCGCACCACGTCTCGCATGTTCGCGCGCACAAAAAGGATGACCGCGAACCCCGCACCCAGCAGCACCGCTGGCCCGAGACCCAGCAGCACGGCACCCAACGCCACCGCGCTGCTGATCGCCCAATTGGCAGCCAGCAAGTTTCGCTGGCTCACGTCCCATGCGCTGGATTGGCCGTCCTGCGAACGGTGACTCAACAGCTCTCTAGGGGTGCGCCAATGGACTGGGGCCAACATGGGCAGCGCCTGCGCGACAAGGACACCAGCGACGGCACTTGATGGCAGCCAGCCGATCAATTCGGGAGTCAGGCCGATCAACAGCGCGAGCACCGTTGCGTAACCGAGCACCGTCTGCCGGTGCACGGAATGTCCCCCTTGAATCAGCGTCATCGTGCGGGGCACGGATGGTGATGTTGCCTGCCCCCCCACCAGAGCCGAAGCGATGTTGGAAAGCCCTTGCGCGACCAATTCCCGGTCCGCGTCGCGGGTCGTGCGCAGACGACCATCCACAATTGATGTCGCGAGCAGCGAGTCCAGGCTGCACAACACCGCCACCGTCAAGGCGTAAGACGCTATCGCGGGCAGGAGTGGGCGCAAGAGTTGAAAGTCGAATCCAGTGGCAGCGAGGCCCAGGTGTTCCAACGCTCCCGACGGCAGAACGGGCGCACCGAGTGTGGGGCTGAGTGATGCGCCGCTGCCGCTGGTCTGCAGAACCGCGTGCAACGCGGCGCCGGCAATCAACCCGAGCAGCGCGCCGGGGAACCGCGGCAAACAGCGTCCGACCAACCAGGCGACAAGCAGGGCCGTGATGGCCACGGCAACTGCGCCGGGCGCCAGAGGCAAGAACACCGACTCCCAGCCTGAGCCAATACCGTGACCCAGTGCGACCGGCAGCGCCGTGATCAGCAGGAGCAGACCGATGCCGGTGGTCAGCCCCACACGGACGGGATAGGGCGTGAACTTCACGATGCCGCCGAAGCGCAACAGGCCGAAAGCTGTTTGAAGCACGCCAGCGCCGACAAGTGACAACACCAGCACCAACGCCACGGTCCAGGGGTCTGCAAGCGGGCCCAGCCGCCTCACCAGCTCGGCAACGAAGCTGGCTGTCAAAAGGGCAAGCGAGGCACGCGCACCACTGACAAGGCGGCCGCCGCCCACCAGCGATGCGATTGCGTTGGCCAAGACAACGCCGAGCAGCGTCAGCATCATTGCGCCGGGTCCGAAGGCTGCGCCGAGCGGCGCCATGCCGATCAGGCCATAGGCAGCGTTTTCAGGCGCATGAGCCGCAACGGCCGATGCGGTCCGACCGAGTTCACCGATTCGGTTGCGCCAGCGTGTTGCAGCGGAGGATGCGGCGCAAACTTCATCGGAACATGTGGCGTTCATTGGGCGCGGATTTTACCGAGCGTGGCACCGCACAAACTGCGGCATCACCCCACTGTGCACATGTCATCAAAGGGTCACATTGAGCAGGTCAAAGTTTGAGTCCGGCCGCGACCGCTGTCTGACTTTGACCAATCTGCCTTCACGACTCCCGGGGTGGTTCACGTAACTGCATCTCACGAGGCCGACGTGGTCCCTCGCGTTGCCTCGCGAGTGCAGGCTTGGGCTTGCCACATGTTGCGAGTCGACTACGCCGGATGAGTTGCTTCCGAATTGCTTGCGGCTGGAGGATCAAACGCCCGCTCAAACGATGGAGAGTCAAGCTGGAGACTCCATCAACCATCCAGGAGTTCACGACCATGCCCAAGTTTGTCATTGAACGCGCTATTCCCAATGTCGGTGCCACCAGCGCCGCTGATCTGCAGGCGATATCTCAGAAGTCTTGCGGTGTACTCAACGAGCTTGGTCCTGATGTGCAATGGGTTCACAGCTACGTGACCAGCGACAAGATCTACTGCGTATACAACGCCACCAATGAAGAGCTGATTCGGGAGCACGCTCGCCGCGGGGGATTCCCCGCCGATAGCGTGGCCCGCGTTTTCGCGACGATCGATCCAACCACTGCCGAGGCCTGAGATCGTCGACCTTTGGCCGAGTGGTGCCACACTCACACCATGGCGATGTTCATCCAGCTCTTGGGCGTGCCGCGGTTCATTGGGCGGGATGGCGCGACCGTGGTGCTGCGCGGACACAAGGCCTGGGGACTGCTGGCCTACCTGGTGACCCATGAGGGCGCGGCGAGCCGGCGGCATTTGGCGCGGCTGTTGTTTGAAGACGCTGAAGATCCGCTCGCGGCACTGCGGTGGAACCTCACCGAACTTCGTCGCGGTCTGGGCCCGGACTGCCTGCGTGGCGAGTCAGTCGTCCTGCGCCGAGATCCGGATCTGATCATCGACAGCGAAATGCTGCGGCGCGGGAGCGCTGCAGAGGGCGTCCTGTTGCCCGGCCTTGGTCGCGAGTTGCTTGAAGGGATGAGCTTCGCCAGCAGTCCATCTTTCGAGGTTTGGCTGCAGGCTGAACGACGACGCATGCATGCCACTGCTCAGGCCGTGTTGCACGAGGCGGCCCTGGCCAGCCTGACGGATGGCTCTATCGCGGAGGCGCTTGACCTGGCCAGTCGACTCCTGGCGCTTGATCCACTTGAAGAAAATTCGCAGGTGCTGTTGGTGCGCTGCCTCTCGAGTGCTGGCGATGGCATCGGCGCAGCGCGTCAAGCTGCCGCGTGCAGGGAGCTTTTCCAGCGAGAGCTGGGAGTGTCGCCCGGGCCGGCCTTGAGCGATGCCTTGCGCACCAACACCTCGGCTGTGGTTGCCCGTCCGACCACAGGGCGGGCGGGTGCTCTTGCCTTGCTGGAAGCGGGCGAAGCGGCCATCAGCGCCGGTGCACTGGATGCGGGCTTGCAGTGCCTGCGCAGGTCGATTGCTGACGCCGACGCCACAGGTGATCCCGTCCTGCGGGCAAGGGCGCGCGTGGCCCTTGGCAGCGCGCTGGTTCACGCCGCGCGCGGCCGTGACGCCGAGGGAGCAACAGCCCTGCACGAAGCCATCACGATCGGAGAAGCCGCTGCGCCTCAACAGGTCGCGGCGGCTTGTCGCGAGTTGGGCTACGTAGAGTTTCTTCTCGGTCGCTACGACCGTGCACTGAACTGGGTGGCCCGGGCTGGTCCGCTGGTGCGAGATGAAGTCACTGAACAGGCCCGCCTGGCCACGCTGAAGGGATCGATATTGAGCGATACGGCGCACTACGGGGCCGCACTGGAGGAACTCCTTCAGGCGCAGGCTTGGGCCCTGGACTCTGCCGACAGCAAGCTGAGCATTTACGCCGAATCCATGATCGGCCGCATCTTGGTTCTGACGGGGCGTTACGACGAAGCAGCGATCGTGCTGGACCGGTGTATTGACGAAGCACGCAGAATGTGGACGGCCTTTCTGCCGTGGCCACAGTCCTTTCGCGCCGAGGCGGATCTGCTGCTGGGGCACATTGACAAGGCGGCGGATCGATTCGAAAACGCCTTCGCATTGGGGTGCCAACTGTCCGATCCCTGCTGGGAGGGCATCGCGGGGCGCGGTCTGGGTCTGATAGCCGGTGCGCGCGGAGATGTTCATGGAGGTCTCGCCATCTTGCTGGATACGCTGCAACGCTGCATGCGGCTGCCCGATGCCTATGTCTGGGGCGGTGCCTATGTGTTGGATGGGCTGTGCGCCATGGCCCTCGCCCATGGCGATGATCGGGGACCGGAGTGGGTGAGCCAACTGACGGTCATTTCCGCCCGTGCAGGCATGCGTGAGATGGTGGCCCGCTCTCACTGGTACCGTGGGAAGCTGGGCGAGGCCGGCGCAAACGACGCAGCCAGGCAGTTGGCTACCGACATCGGGAATCCAGTTTTGCACTCTCTCGTCTGGAGGCATCCCTGAACCAGGAAGCGCATTCGTTGACTTTTTGACAGCAGACCGACGCATACCGGCGCTACATGGTCAAGCAAGCCCGTACAGCAAGATCCGATGTGCGCCCGAGACTGTGAACTTGAGGCCGTCAGTTTCCGGTCGGCGTCAAAACCTCAGGGCTTCAACTTGCCGGGCTCAAGTGCTCCTGCAGCAAGTGAATGGTCATACCGCCTCAGAAGGTGCCGAACAGGTCCTTTGAGAAGCGAACCGTTACATTCACTGTCAAGCTCGTTGCGAAAGTGCGTGGTCCACCACACTGCTCAACATCCATGTTCCATTAAGTTCCGGGGGAGGATTGATGACGCAATTCTTGCAGTGGCGCCTATTTGCAAACTACGCGTCTTTCATCAGCGCACAGGGCCATGTGAAGGTAGTGCTTCCGACCGCGTTGCGCGTGGGTGCGGAGTGCCTGATCGCATGAAAGAGGCAGCCGGTACCGCGCTGCCCGAGGCCTTGTTGCAGGAGCTTGCGCGTCAAGGCAAGACCCGCACTTGGGAAGCCGGCACACAGGTGGTCACCGAGGGTGAACCGGCACAGGCCATGTACATCGTGCACGAGGGGCAATTGCGCGTTTTCCTTGATGGCGAGGGCGAACGCCATGTGGAACTCAACACGCTGGGGCCCGGGCAGTATTTCGGTGAGATCCTGCTGGGCAGCGCAGTGCGCACCGCCAGCGTGCAGGCGCTCACGCGGGTGCGGCTAACCAAGGTGGAACGCGTCGATTTTGAGCGGGTCATTGCCCAACAGCCCGACCTTGCGCTGCATGTGATCCAGCAACTGGTGGAACGCGTGCGCTCGCTGAGCATGAGCGTGCGCGACATGGCCACGCTGGACGTGTATGGCCGGCTGGTGGTCCTGCTCGAATCGCTGGCGGTCGAAGAAGACGGTATCCGCTGTGTGTCTGAACCACTCAGCCAGCGGCGGATCGCCGAGCGAGTGGGTGCATCGCGTGCGATGGTCCACCGCGTGCTGCACGACCTTGAGAGCGGGGGCTACATTTCGCTGGGCCGCAACCGCATCGTGTTGCACCGGCGGCTGCCACACCGCTGGTAGGAGTCCTGCGCCGCACGCATCGGTTCACTTTTGAACGCAACTGCGCCAACGTACGCGTTCGCGACGACATTCACCTCATTCTCCGCGCCAGTTTGAATGAGGCAATGACATGAACGTACTTTCACTGTTGCTGAACACCACCCGCCAGACAGATCACGATGGGGATGACCAAGTGGCCAGCACCAGGCTGCAGACTTTCCTCGACAGGCTTTAGCCTTGGCTGCGGTATTGCTGACCGTGTAGGCCCATGCCGCCGATGTCAGGGTGACGAGCTCCTTCGCCATGAAATACATGTTGGTCGAGCGCATTGCCGCGTTCGAGGTCATGACTGGCCACAAGGTGCTAACCGTTCGGTGCGGCACCGAAAGCATCACTTTAGAACCTAATGGACATGCTCGGAAGTAAGCAAAAAAACATTGATCGCGCCCTGCTGTGGCTGGGTGTTTCGTGTACGGTGCTCGCTACGCTGGTGGGAATCGCTGCCGCGTGGCGGTACGCCACATCCAGTGCTTCACTTCCCTCTCAGCGATCGGTCATCGTGACCTCACACGTCACGTCACCCGCAATCGACAGCGCCAATGAGACGCCTATTCCAGCGTGGTTTCGCCAGTTCGCTCTAAATGCGCTGTTAGCTCCGCTCATCGATGATGCTGATCAATGGACTGACGTAGCCCTCGACTTCATGTGCGACCCTTCGACAAGAGTCCTTGTTGATGGAAATCCCTTGGTCTCGGGCAGCCCGGTTCCAACCAAAGCATTTTCGATCCGTTGGGACATGAATCACTGTGAGCCTCTGGGATCGAACAAACCACTGTCTGGAGGTGTGGATCTCCTGGTTTCACACGACAGTTCAGGCCTAAATGCATTCGTCCTTCCCGATCGATTACAAGTTCACGGACCGAAGGGTCGCTCAAGCTTGGTCGGTTCTTTCACTGCGAGGTTGTCTTTGGTGAGATCTTCCTTTGATCAATGATGAATTGAAGCAGCGTCACCAAACCCTTTTGAGAATCAAACCGGAGCCCGTCCACCTGACCGGGTCAACTCCACAGCGCGCCAGGTCTCCACACCGTGCTCTGCCAGACCGCACTCAGCGAGGGAATACTCGCGTTGCCAGAGGTTGGGGTACGTAGTTCGGAACAAACGCGCAACCAGATGCAGGCTCACCACGCGCCACTTCCAGCTGCTGGCAGCGCTGGGCAATGCCTGCCGGTGTGGGCTTCTGGCTCCTTTCCACCCAGCTCAACAGGGCCTCAAACAGCACCGGGTAGTGGGCATCACCCCAATAGCTGTGTTCCTTGGAGTCCACAAAGGCCTGGACCAGACGCCCGCCATTGCCTGCCGCAGTCATGCGCTGGCGCAAGGTGTCCTGGCCTTGCACAAACACCGTGGCGTCATTGATGGCGTGCACGCTGATCACGGGCACAGCGAAACGGCCTTGGTGATCGACGTCAGCGGCAAAGCGCGCCACCGCCTGGGGGTCGGCCTTGAAACGGGGGATCGCGGCATTGAGACCGGCGTCGTCGGAAGTACCGACATAACGAACGCCGCTGTTGCCCAACGGGCTGATACCGCCGTTCTTTTCCACCACGTCGCGCAAGGCGAAGGTGCCCCAGTTCAGGTGACTCATCACCGAGGTCTCGGGAAACTGCAGCACATCGACAATGGTCTTGAGGCGCCGTGCCTGCTCAGGCGTGCGCTGTGCCGCAGGTTTGCCCACACCCAGGCATTCGTTGGCCCGCGCAGCCAGCTCCGCCGTGGTCAGCTTGCTGTCTTTGGGCAAGCCAATGGCCAGTGAGTAGGCGGCCTCATCCGGTCGCGGGAGGTTGTTGCAGAGATGCTGGTACAGGGCGCGCATGTCGAGGCGGAAGTCATAGGTGGCCGGGCCGGCAACGACACCGCTGGTCAACAGCACGCCTTCCCATGACTTCGGAAACATCTCGGCCGCGCGCGTGGCCACCATGGCGCCCCACGACTGTCCGTGCAACAGTGTGCGGCGTGGTTTGGCCACGTGGTCCACAAAGATGCGGCGAACACGCTCGGTGTCTTCCGCTGCGGTGGTGACGGCAAACCCGCCCTGGCGGAATACCGAACCCGCCCAGGCATGCCCCTCGATCACGGTAATGGCCCAGCGCTTGATGTCCTCATCCGCCCGCTTGGTGCTGGGTGGCCCAAGGGTCGGGCCGCCGTGGGCATGCACGACCAGCACACCGCTCCATTGGGCCGGCATCACGATCAGGTAGTGCGAGCCGGCCGAATCCTGCCCGCGCAGACAACGGGCACCTTCTGGCACTCCCTCCGGACAAGCCTGCGCAACAGGCGCAGCTTCAACAGGGGGTGCAGGCTGACTGGCGCATCCGGCCAATACCAGGACGGCGGCGCCAAGCCAAGCCAGGTTCAGCTTGATCTTCTTCGGTGTGGACATGGGGCAGTTTTTGAGTGTTAGCCAAGCCTGATCATTCAGCGTGCGCTGGGCCCAGTCCATACCAGCTAACCCCTACCATGGGGATGGAGCTCGCCTGCGGCATTTGCGCATTGGGCATGTCGCCTGAAGCGCACTGACACTTTGCTTTCGAGATCGACGTCAGTGACGGCCACATGGTGGGGCGAACTGCGGACTCATCGAGGCCATCCCCGGGCCTGCTGCAAGTGGGTTCGGCGCACCATCCACAGCTTGGAGAGGGCGAACAGTGTGTGCAACTGCGCCGCGTTCTTGGTCAATCCGCGGCAGCGCACCTTCACATGCCCGAGCTGGCGATTGATGACGCGAAACGGATGCTCCACATCGGTCGGGATGCAGGCCTTGACGTGCTCGAGCCCGTCCATTTCTATGCCCATGGGCGTATATCCGCCAGCAGTGGCCAGGGCAAACCACCACTGGCCAGTCAAATTTTCACGGCGGAGATCTGACTTAAACCAACCTGCCTCCACGAAATCCGGGTCGGTTCAAATCCAGTCAAAGTCATCGAGCGATTCAAAAATCTCCCCGTCTGCCGATAACCACGCTACGCTACAAACGCTTACATTCTCTGGGATGATCAAGCGTGACTGACCCGCAGGTGTCTTGTGACGCGATTGGATAAACATGATTCATAAACGCAAGCTATTTGCCGGCTTTGCCGCCATCCTGGTAGTGCAATCGTTCGCGGGTAAGGTCTTCAGTGCCACGCCAACTGCAAAGCCCGTATTGATTGGCTTGGATGCTGAGTTTGAATATCAGGGCAGTACATCGGCCGAGGCCATCCGGCATGGCATTCAGATCGCGATAGACGAAATCAACAAAGCGGGCGGTGTTCTGCAAGGTCGTCCGCTGAAGCTGATGGAAAAAGCGAACAGATCCCTGCCAGCGCGCAGCGCGAACAATATCAAGGAGTTTGCGGCTACGCCTGACCTGGTGGCAGTATTCTGCGGTCGATTCAGTCCGACAGTTCTTGAAATGCTGCCTCTGATCCATCAGTTGGGCTTACCTTTGATGAACCCGTGGTCCGCCGCCGATGGCATTATCGACCACTCCTTTTCACCCAATTATGTATTCCGACTGTCGATGAAAGACAGTTGGGCGGCCAACGCCATGCTGGCAAATCTCAGCAGCCGAAATCTAAAAAATGTTGGTTTGTTGATGCTCAACACATCGTGGGGCCGAAGCACCGTGTCTGCAGCGCAAAAATACCAGAAGGGCAAATCAAAGGTAAATCTGATAGGAACTCAGTGGATCAACTGGGATGATGATGAGGCATCGATGCTGAACAAGGTGAAGCAATTGCGTGACGCCGGAGCTCAGGCGTTGCTTCTGACCGCCAACGCAGGTGAGGCGGCCACCCTGGTCAAGGGCATGCTCAAGCTGCCTGCAGCTGAGCGCCTCCCTGTGGTCAGTCACTGGGGCGTGACTGGAGGAAAGCTGCCCGATATGGTTGGCCCCGACTTTTACAAGCTCGACTTCAGAGTCGTGCAGACCTACACCTTCATCGGGCAAAAGTCATTGAAGGCCGCGACCGTGATCTCGGCGCATAACGCCAGAGATGGCGGCACCAGTGCAAGGTCAATCCTATCTCCGGTTGGGGTGGCACACGCTTATGACTTGACTCACATCCTCGCGAGGGCGATTCAGCTGGCGGGCAGCACGGACCGAGCGAAAATCCGTGATGCCTTGGAAAAGGTGCGCAACTATGACGGCCTGATCAAAAAATATGCTGCGCCTTTTACAGTCAAGCGCCATGAGGCGCTGTCTGAGAGCGATGTTTTCCTGGCGCGCTACTCTCCTTTGGATGGCGCATTGGAAAAGCTCCCCTGATCATTTTCGCCAAGTCGAATCTGATGAAGCGTTTGAGTTCATACCTGTCGCTGGCGTCCTTTGCGAGGCCGCGCCATTGGGTGCACCGAAGTATCGCAAATCGAGCGGTTTTTGCGGCATCGGTGTTTGCGATATTCATGGTCATTTTTCTGGCCCTTTCATCCATCCCGGTGATTTATGGCCAGATCTCGGCCAACAATGCTGAAAAAGGCCTGAATCAGGCGCAGCGACTGCAGGAGTATTTTCAGTTCAAGGTTGATGCGGTTTCGGAAAGTTTGTTGGCCTTGTCGAAGAACAGCTTTGTGGTCAATGCGTTCATCGACTCTGGCGGTCGCGAAATCTACTTGCAGCCTCTCCTCAGAGATTTCCAGATTCCTTTCGGGATGGATGGAGGCGTCGTGGTGCTGGATCTGAATGCACAGCCGATCGCATCAAAGCATCGAAACGACGTTGTTTCCCTTGCGGGTATCGAGATGGTCCGGCAAGTACTGGTGTCAGGCAAGTTCTCGGTGCGGGCTGATGAGGGAGCAGGATCCATGCTGCTCGCCGCCCCTGTTTACTTTCCACGGTCCGCCAGCCATGTCGGTGTGGTGCTGCTCCAGATATCACCACAGCAGCTCTTCAGCGCTTCTTCGCGCTATACCGATGGTGATCGCTGCTACTCGTTGACAAACGAAAGCAGCGTTATCTACCGTTCGGATTGCAAGCACGAGTTCCAGACGGGCATCAGCACGAACGAACATGTGCTCAAGCTCGACGTCGGTGACAAGGCATTCGACTTGACGTGTAGCGACTACGGGACTTCCGTGGGTGCACCCATGGTCCGAATACTGTTGGCTTATTTGTTCTGCGCCTTGCTTGCTGCTTCGTTGGCGATGTGGTTCACGAGGAAGTACCTGCGCGAATTGACCCAGCCGTTGATCGACATCAGTACCGTTGCACAGGCAATTTCCAGCGATCCAACATCAAAAGCGCTGGCTCCGGAAGCAGGCGCAGATGAAGTCGGGAAACTGGGACGCGCATTCAATTCAATGGTGCTTCAACTTCGCGATCTCAGGGACGACCTGGAGGAACGCGTGAAGATCGCGACCAAGGACTTGCTCGAGGCGAAGCAGCAAGCGGAACGGGCCAACGCTGCCAAGAGTGCGTTCCTCGCGAACATGAGCCATGAGATCCGCACCCCTCTAAATGCGGTGATCGGCGTGACCCACTTGCTGGAGGATGCCGGCCTGAGCGGATACCAGGAAGAACTGGTGAGCAAGGCGCAGATCGCGGGTCGCTCTTTGCTCAATATCGTCAACGACGTGCTCGACCTCACCAAGATCGAAGCTGGCGAGATGGAACTGGAAGGCCTGATATTTCGCCCCGATGAACTGGTCGCTGAGTTGCAGGCCTTGTACGAGCCGTCAGCACTGGCCAAGTCGGTCAGCCTTGAAGTCAAGGTCGAGGCCGACGCGCATATCTGGTTGCGCGGTGACAGCACGCGGCTGCGTCAAATCCTCACCAACTTGGTCAGCAATGCGCTCAAGTTCACTGGCGCGGGCGGCCATGTCATGTTGCGGGTGGGGATCGCCGAGCGCGCAGAGTCCGTCCTCTGCCTGCACGCGAGCGTACGTGACACGGGCATCGGGATTGAACCTGATGTTCAGGCTCAGCTTTTTGAGCCCTTTGCGCAGGCCGACGTTTCGACCACACGCAGATTTGGTGGGACTGGCCTGGGCTTGTCGATCGTCCGACGCTTGGCCCAGCTCATGGGCGGCGAGGTCGGACTCAACAGTGTGCCTGGCCAAGGCAGCGAGTTCTGGTTAAAAGTCCCGCTGGAGCTGCCCAGTCCAGAGCAAGTCCAAGCGACGACCAGCGGCCAGCTGGAAGTGATCGTGGTTGATGAACATGATGGCAATCGCCTCTCGTTGGTTGCGTTGCTTCGTGCCTTTGGGTGGCGTGTCGTGGTGCTTGATTCCGGTGCGGAACTTGTACGCGAGATAACCCGCCGTCACCAGGATGCCGAGCCGCAGCCCGACGCGCTGCTTGTGGACGAACAAGCGTTTGACTTGGAGGGAGTGCATTTCCATGCAGCATTAAGGACCGCTCTTGGGGGCGAGCAGATACCTGCGACGTTCGTTATGTCGTCTGTTGATCGGGAGTCCACTGTTCCTGAGGACGACCCGTACGTCGAGGTGCCCGTATTGACCAAACCGGTCAGTGCAAAAGTACTTTTCAACGCTGTCAACAGCGGTATCGCACAAGCCACGGGCAGCACCGCCAAAGTGATGCAGTCCACCAACCTGAGAGCTGTCCGTGGCCGCTGGCTGCCAGGCGTGCGGGTGCTGGTGGTCGATGACAGCGATATCAACCTTGAGGTCGCAACGCGACTGCTCGAGCGCGAAGGCGCTCAAGTGCAAACCTGCAGCAACGGCCGCGAAGCGATCGATCTGCTGCGCCGAAAGCATCAAGCGTTTGATGTGGTGTTGATGGATATCCAGATGCCTATCATGGACGGACTGGAGGCTGCCCGCGCTGTGCGCGGCGAGTTGGGCTTGATCGACCTTCCGATCGTTGCCCTGACTGCCGGGGCACTGGCAGAAGAGCGCAGGCGATCGATAGAAGCCGGCATGAACTACTTCCAAAGCAAGCCCATCGATCCGCAATCTCTTGTACGCATCATCCGGCGGCTGGTGGAGGAGCAGCGAAAGGTAGTCCTGCCTTTACAGGTGGTCGATGAGGGGCTCGAACGAGCTGGAACGCTGGAGGATTCCAAGTTAAACGCGAGCCTATGGCAGCCCTTGCCAGGCATTGACATGGCTGCCGCAAAGCGTCATTTGAGTGAGGATTGGTCCTTGTTCGTTTCGATCCTACGGCGGCTGTCCGTTGAATCTGCGGACCTGACCGTACCAATGCAGTTCGAGCTCGATGAATCCGGGCGCATGGCTCTGGCCGCGCGGCTTCACAGGTTGCGTGGCAGCGCTGGCTCAGTAGGTGCGGCAGAAGTTCATCGACTTGCCAGTGAAGCGGAACTCGAACTCCGAAAGCCGGGAACCGTGGTGATGCCTTTGTTAGAGCGGCTGGCGAATAGACTGACCGCCCTGTTTAAGGCCACAGCGCCATTGTTGGCCGCCGAGGAGGGGAATCGAACAAGCCATGACCCTCAGAGGAAGGCGCATCCGCTTAGTACGGTTCAGCGCAACGAACTGATTGACATGCTGAGACGACACGACCTGGAAGCGTTGGAGCGCATTGAAAACCTGACCCCTTCGTTGCACGCAACTCTTGGGACCTCGACCGCCGAGAGGATGATCAATGCGGCAGAGGCACTCGACTTTGACCAAGCGTATCGATTGTTGGCAACTTGAACGTCTCAATTTGTGTGGAGCTGCAGCAAAGTGCGCCGCTGTTTCCGCGACTTTGTTGCCTCGTGACCCAGCTCAGTATTGGCGAAATGAGGCTTCGTTCTGCTCACACTCATTGGCCGCACTGTTCAGGATCTCGGCGGCATCAATGGCCGCCCCCAACGACACCGATGTACATGAAGTCCTGGTGAAAGTGAGGAACTTCACCCTTGCTCGGCCGCACGGGGATGGAGATGGTTCGATGCTCAGGCCGGACCTGGGCCATCCAGTTGAAAGCGGCCGCGAAGAAGCTTGCCGTTCTGCCCTTGGAGTTCGCTTCGTTCGAACAACTTGGCTGAGAATCGAAAGTCGCTGTCGATGCGCACGATGAGCAGCTGCTCAAAGTCACCCTGGCTCTTCACGGAGACGCGGTCGCTCGATTTCTCAGGTGAGATGGTTTTCACCTCAATCAGCCTCCCGGAGATCGCTCCGTCCGAGCCAGCCCTGTGGGCCTCGTGTCTTTCAAGGCCCCACTTGATTTCAGCGTAGAGCTCACCGAGCTCACCCCAGATCTGCAGGTACCTGCCGGTGTCCATGTGATATCGGACAGCACAGTCGACCAGGCCAAGGAAGACGTCAACCTGCTCTTGAGATCCGTGCAGGAAATCATCCTGACCCTGTCCAGAGTGCTCGCCGTCAAGACTCGCGTCGATCCATTTCCTGTCGAGTTGCGCCCACTCCCATGGCGCAGCACCCGAAGCAGCCGCGTCAGCGATTTCCTCAGGGCTGTAGCCCCGATCGTTCATCTCGTAAAGGAAGTCCCAGTCACTCATGACGGCGCCCCGCGTCTTGTTTGGTGTGACTGGATTCTGCAGGACTTCGTGCGGGTACGCGAGGCGGCCTTCACCTGCACCGAACTGACCGCTCATGCGAGAACCAACTTCGAAGTGATAGGGCAATTTCTGCCGGTGAAGTTCTCGACTTCTTCTTCCGAGAGCGGGTGGCGCGTCACTGCCAAGCCGTCAAAGAAGTGTGGCTAGCAGCATGTCATCAGCAGGCGAGGTTTCTGCCCCGCCTGCCAACTACAACAACATCTGTAGGTTCTAAGAAGTCATTGAAATTAATGCCCTTATAGATCAACAACATTTCAGTGACTTTCGAGAACGGTGGAGTTGAGCATTCTTACGATGTTTAAAAGATCCTCCATAGTGTTTACTTCCCCATGAAGTCTTACGAGTCTGGTTGAAAACCAGACCCCTCGAGCTTGGCTACTGGGCAAGCCTCGGGGAAATTTTCGCCTCGGCGTGCGTATTTCGGGCTTCTTGGACATCAAGTTCGACACCGTTGACATAGTGTTCGGCACCTCAGCCAACGAACTTCACCGGCCACCCTGTCTAGAACCCCCGAGGCCCACCGATTGTTTGAAGAGGCTGGCGATACGTAGGCCGCCGGCGATCCTTTCTTGATGGCTAGCTGACCCCCAGCTCCAAGGCTAGACTTCAGGAATCGGCCAATCGCGGACACTCTCCGAAGCTCGACGATCGGCTGTTTGAAACAGAAAGCGGCCGTTAGGAACTCCACCTGAGCGAGCGCGACTCCCGTGGTCACTTGGGCAGTGACCAATGGGAATTTCATGCCCTGGGTTGGTACGCGATGATCGCCATGCCCAGCAACGTCACAGCGACACCGGCCATATCCCAGTTACTCGGGCGGACGCCGTCCACCGTCCAGAGCCACCCCAGCGCCACGGCTACATAGACCCCGCCATACGCCGCATACACGCGGCCCGACGGCGCAGCGTGCAGGGTGAGCAGCCATGCAAATGTTCCCAGGCTCACGGCCGCTGCGGGCAACAACAACCAGCCCGACCCCTGACCCCGCAGCCACAGCAACGGCAAGTAGCAACCCACGATTTCGGCGACGGCGGTGGCCAGGTAGAGCAGCAGTGTTTTCATACCGGCAACGGGTGGTCAGGCGTCCATGGATTTCAGCAGGGCCAGAATGTCTTCGGCGATCACGGCGGGCTCGGTCCCGTAACTCGAAAACAGGCGCACGGCTCCGTTGGTGTCAAACACGTACTTACCCGCCGAATGGTCTATCGTGTACGAGGTGGGTGTCGAGCCCTCGGCTTTTCGGTAGTAGATCTTGAAGCTGTCAGCGACGGCCTTGAGCTCGGTCGGTTCAGGGCGCAGCGCCAGAAAGCTCGGGTCGAAGTTGGTCATGTACTCCTTGAGCAAGGGCAACGTATCGCGCTCCGGGTCCACTGTGATGAAGAGCACCTGCAACTGCTTGCCTTGATCGCCCATGAGGCGTTTTACCTCGGCCAGGGTGGTCATGGAGGTGGGGCACACATCGGGGCACTGCGTGAAGCCGAAAAAAACTACCACAGCCTTGCCGCGGAAATCGTCCATGGTGCGCACCTGCCCGGTGTGGTCGGTGAGCTTTAGGTCTTGTGCAAAAGCAGCGCCTGTGATGTCGGTGCTCTTGAAGGTGGGCGCTTGGGGCGAACAGCCCGCCAGGAGACCGCCTGCGGCGAGCCACGAAGCGCTCAACGCCAGCACCTTGCGTCGGTTGAAAGGACGTGCGGGAGCCATGTTTCTCATTTCTTTGCCTTGGCCACTTCTTCGGCCACCAGCGAGGCCAGCTGATCGGGCCCGAAACTGGGCAGGCTGCGGCCGTTCACAAAGAAGGTGGGCGTCTTGGTGACTTGCAGCGCGGTGAGGTCTTCAATGTCTTGCTGCAGCAAGGACTGCATGCCGGGTTTCTCGATGTCCTGGCGCGCCTTGGAGATGTCCAGACCCGCCTGCTCCGCCACCTTGAAAGCGGTCTCGATGTTGGGCTGACCATGGTCGGCCCAGGCTGGCTGCGCAGCCAGCACGGCTTCCAGCACCGCCTGGTACTTGCCCTGGCTCTTGGACGACTCCAGCAGCTTGACCACCACGTCCGAACCCTGGTGAAAAGGCGCGTACCGGATCACGAGCCGCACGTCGTTGGGGTACTGGGCCATGAGGTTCTTGACTATGGGATAAAACGCGCGGCAGGTCTCACAGGCCGGGTCAAAGAACTCGACGATGGTGACCGGTGCGTTCTGCGGGCCGAACACCGGTGAGTGCATGCGCACCAGGCGGGTCTGCTCTGCCTTGACCTGCACGTCCTGCGCGGTCTGCACCCGCGATTGATAGGCGTTCATACCCAGGTAGAAGAACAAGGCAACGATGGCCACCAGGCCGATGACGGTGAATTTTTTGGCGTTCATGAACGGGACTTTCTCAAATAGACAAAAAGCAGGAAGGCGATGGCGATGAAGGCCAGGAGAGACAACCAGGGAATCTGGATGCCGTTCAGGATCTCTAGGCTCTGTTCGCTGCACGAAGGCCCGGCGCCGCAGGGCACCCACCACTGGGGCACCCACCCTGCGATCAGCGCGGTGTGGTAGCCCGCGATGGCGGCACCACCCAAGGCCAGCGGCAACGCGTACACCGCACCGCGGCGGTCTTCGGCGAACGCGGCCATGCCCAGGATGATGGCCAACGGGAACATGAAGATGCGCTGGTACCAGCAGAGCAGGCAGGGCGTCATGCCCATGACTTCACCGATGAAAAGGGCACCGAGAGTGGACACCAAAGCGAACGCCCAGGCGCCCATGATCCAAATCCAGCCACGCCTCATGAAGGAAGCTCCTCAGAGACTTTGCGGGTCGGTTGGCGCGGTGGCGCTTTCAATGAAGCAAGGCACCAGGTCAGCGCGGCGCAGACGATGAAGACATCGGCGAGATTGAAGGCCGGCCAATGGATGTTGCGCCAGTGAAAGTCGAGGAAATCCACCACAGCGCCGATCTGGACGCGGTCCACGAGGTTGCCGCCACCACCGCCGGCCACAAAGGCGCCCAGCCAGCGGTCCAGCGGTTCGGCTTGCCGCGCGAGGCACATCACTGAAACGAAGCCCACCACCAGGACTGAAACGCCGATGAAAAACCAGCGTTGCCAGCCACCGGCATCCGACAAAAACGAGAATGCCGCACCTGCGTTGAGCACATGCACGAAGTTGAACCAGTCGGTGACCCGAACCGCTTCACCCAGTTCGAGGATGGTGGAGAAATACGACTTGGTGGATTGATCCAGCAAGAGAAGGATGGCCACGGCGGCGAGCCATGTCCACCTGGGATTTCGCTGGGTCCAGCGAGCGGTCATGAGAGAGTCCTTCCAAAACGATCCGAGGTCAGCCTCCGTCTGAGACGGCGGCCGCTTGAAGCCTGGGGATCGGGGAAGTTGTGTCTGTCAGCGCATCAGGCGACATCGTTCCACCCCGAACCTGTCGGGGTGGACCATTGGGGACGATACGGTTGCTCATGCCAAGACGGCAAGCGGCGTTCGGCGAGGTGTTCGACCTGTTCAGCGCCCGCAGAGATGGCCATGGACGCGGTGGTCGCAGTGACAGCGGCGGCGCAGTTCGCGTGGCAGGTTCCGCAATCTAGATCAAAGCCGCTGTCGCCAACGACCCCGTCTTCAACGCCCTCCACCGCCTGCCCATGGCTGGACTGGTGGTGCGTGGCTTGCGGCCCCTGAGTGGCCGAAACGTGGCCGCAGCACGCCTCAGCCGCTGCAGCAGAAAATTGCAGCGGCAGCAGCGTGAGCATCAACAAGATCAGAAAAGCGCGCATGCGGCGAATTTTAAGCGGCAGCCATTTCAATGGCCGCGTGCACGGGCTATCAGCTCCGCCAGCTCGGGACGCACAGGCAAGGGCTCAAACGCACTCACGGTGGACCGGCCCGGGTTGCCCAGCGGAAGGCGTCCGCTCAGGTGGCCCAGCGGCACCAGCGCCAGGCGCATCACCTGTCCCACTGCCTCGGACAAGTCGCGGGTGCGCAAGGACAAATTCAACATCTGCGCGTGGGTCTGCAGATGCGGCTTGAAGTGCAGCTGTCCCACGACATGGGCCGCCTCCAGGTACAGCCAGGCCTGCTCCGAGGAGGCTGCGGTTTTTGCGCTCTGGATCAGCTGGGCATGGGCGGCGCCATCAAATCGGCGATTGCCCGGTGGTTCAGTGGACGTGGCCATGGTGGTCTTCCTTTGCACTGTCTGCGCCCAGTTCCCCCCGCGCCTGCCGCATCACTGTCCAACCACCGTGCAGCGCCAGCGCCGCCATCAGGCTGGCCACCAACAGGTCGGGCCAGGCCGAGCCCGTGCCGAACACGCCGAGCGCGGCCATGAACACCGCGACGTTGCCGATGGCGTCGTTTCGCGAGCACAGCCACACGCTGCGCATGTTGGCATCGCCTTCGCGAAACGCGTAGAGCATCCAGGCCACGGCCACGTTGGCCACCAGTGCCAGGAGCGCGACTGCGCCCATGGTCGTGGCCTGCGGCACGCCGCCGTAGAACACCGACCACACGGCAGCACCCACCACATACAGGCCAAAGCCCATCATGCTGACCGCCTTGAGCATGGCCGCGCGGGCGCGCCACGCCAGGGCAGACGCCAGCACCGCCAGCGACACGGCGTAGTTCAGCGCATCCCCGGCGAAGTCCACAGCGTCGGCCAGCAGTGAGAGCGATCCGGCCTGCACACCCGCGCCAATCTCCACCAGAAACATGGCGGCGTTGACGATCAGCGCGATCCAGAGGATCTTGCGGTAGCGCGGCAGGTTGACGAGGGACTCGGCCTTGGGGGTGTCGTGTTCACAGCAATGGGCGGACATGGTTTTTCCTTTCGATGCCTGCATTGGAAACCCTGGAGCCGCTACAGTGTCAATCACTTGTTTGAACTGAGGGCTTCAACATGCAGATCAAGGACCTTTCCCGCGCCACGGGCGTGGATGTTGAAACCATCCGCTACTACGAAAAGCAGGGTCTTCTGCCCGAGCCGGCGCGGCGCGACAACGGTTACCGCGACTACGAAGCGACCCATCTGGAGCGCCTGGCCTTCATCCGCCACTGCCGGGCGTTGGACATGCCGCTGGCCGATGTTCACCAGCTGCTGGGCTATCTGGATGCGCCCGAAGATCACTTTGGCAAAGTGGATCTGCTGGTGGACGAGCAACTGACCCGCGTGCGGGCACGCCTCAAGAGCATGCGGGCGCTGGAGAAGCAGCTGCTGCAGCTGCGGGCGCGCTGCAGCGGCACCCACGAAGGGCGCTGCGGCATCCTCGACGAACTGGTGTCTGCGGCGCACGGGGAAGCATGTGCATGCCATTCAGGATAAAGCCACGTCAACGCTCGTTATATGTTGGTACCGGACATAGCCATCCGAAGCGTGAACGGCATCAACGGGCCCGTTGCTGCCCTTCGTCGAGCGTAGTTGAACGTCGATAGTGCAGCGGTTGCTGCCGTTCGAGTTTTCAACGTGAATGCCCTTGGCGTGCCGGATTGCGATCACTCCTATTCATGCATCGTGGTAATGCGCAGAGACAGGTTTCAGGCGCGCAGTTGACATTGCTAGAGAGTTGACAACAGCGTGCAGAGATCTGCAAGCTCGACGAGCAAGACTGCAGCAGCATCAAGCATGGTGCGATCAATCACCTGGGCGTGTCGCCAGCGTTGATGGCTTACCGCGAGCACAAGGCCATGCTGGGCAAGACTTAGGCCGGCGAGAAGTTCCCGGCGGTTGTGATGATGGGGGCTGGCTGGATGGTGGTCCCCGACATCAAACCAGGCAAGTGATGGTGAGTGGCTGACCCGCCCTGGGTCAGCCACTCAGTCGGGATCGCTGTTTGCAGGTGATCCCGTCCTTTTTGTCAGTTGGCGCAGCAGCGCTGTGGCCAACCAGCCATCACTTTGATCCACCCGAAGCCTTGGCCACGTAGGCCGCCAGGGCGGCAATTTGCGCATCACTGAGTTTGCCGTTGTAGGACGGCATCTGCCCAATCCCGTTGCGCAGCGCGGTGGCCACGCGCTTGGCATCGGGCTTGAGCTCGTCCAGGCTGGGGCCCACGGCGCCTTCGGCTCCCGCGTCCTTGAGCGCATGGCACAGGGCGCAGGCAGGCACCGCGCCTTGGCCGAACAACACCTTGCCTTGTTGAAGTTGCGCGGCATCGTCGGCGGCGTGCACGGGCAGCACTGTGAATGCCAACGACCACAGGGCAGCGACCAACGCGTGTTTTTGGATTGTGCGCTTCATGCCACGCTCACTTTCACGGCGTGGTCGGCCCAGCTGGTGTTGTTGTAGCCGCCCGCGTTTTCCATGCGTTGTTCGGGCTGCACGTTGCCTGCGGTGTCGGTGGCTCGGCTCGCCAGGGTGAACTGGCCCGCCGGCAGGCGTGCCGCAAAAACAAACTGCCGCCACGCAAAGCGGCCGAGGTCGGGCCCCACCATGCGCGCGAGCTGCCAGGTTTTTCCGCCGTCCAGAGAAACCTCGACCTTGGCCACCGCGTTCATGCCGCCAAACGCCACGCCATGGATCTGTGTGTCACCCGCTTTAAGCGGGGCGCCGTCCGTGCCGGGACCGTTGATCCACGACTTCACCGTCATTTCCTGCACCGATGGCTGCGACGGGTCGCCCTTCGCGCCGGGCGGTGAAATGCGGTAGCCGTGCGACATGATGCGTGCGTCGGTCTCCTGAGCGGTGAAGGCCAGGCGTTTGACGTACTTGATGTTGTTCACGCCCGTGTAACCCGGCACGATCAAGCGCAGTGGGCCGCCGTGGGCCAGCGAAATCGGCACACCGTTCATTTCCCAGGCCAGCAGGGCATCGGCGAGTGCGGCAGCAGGCACCGATCGTTCCACGATCACGCTCTTGGGGTCCAGTCCATCGGGGAGTTTTTCGCCGCCTGTGCCGGTGAGGTAGGCCATGCCGGCCTCCACGCCGCCCAGGGCATCCACCACCCAGCGCACCGGCACACCGCTCCACACCACACAGCCTGCTGCGCCCACTTGCCAAGGCGTTCCACTGGGCTTGTTGGGGAAGTAGCCGCGTCCGTTGCCAGAGCATTGCAACACCATCGCCGTGGTCTCGATGCCCATGCGCTTGAGGTCGCCCAGCGTGAGTTTGCGCGGGTTCTTCACCCCCTCGATGTTGATCTCCCAGGCATCGCGGTTGCCCAGGATCGAGGCGTCGGGCGCGGGCAGGTTGTTGCGGATGTAGAGCTGCTCGGACGGCGTGATTACGCTGGTGCCGAACACACTGCGCTTGGTCTCAATGGTGGTGCTGCTGTGCACGATCAGGCTGGCCGGGTCCTTCCAGCCCACGTACGCTGGCAGAGGCTTGGCAGCACCGGCCACGGCGACGGGCGCGGTCTCACCAGCAGCGGCTGCGGTGCGGCCAAAGCTGGCCAGACCAACGGCAGCCAAAGCAGCGCCGCTGCCGGCCAGCAGGTGGCGCCGGGGGAGCGAGGTGGGTTGTTGGTTCATTTCTGGGGTCTCCGGTGGTTGGGCGTCGTGCGCCGGTTGGGGTGAAAGGGGTGAGCGGTTGATTCGTTGACAGGGACGCGGTGCCTCAGCCTGGCCCGGACACGGGAGGTGCCTGCAGTGCCGTCTGCGCGACCGCCAGTGCCTTCTTTTTCTGGGCCACCAGCAACAAGGGCTTGCCCTCGCGCGAGCGGATCACCTTCCAGTGCACGTTGCTCCACCAGCCGCTGGCCTCGCGCAGGTCCACAGGCTGGTCAAAGGCATACACCGTCACCATGCCGCCCTTCTCGAAGAACGTGGTGAGGTGGTAAGCGAGGTGACCTTCGATATCGCATGGCCGCATGAGTTGGGGAAACCCGGGCACCACGTTGGCGTCCCGCATGCCCAGGTGCATGAGCAACTGGCGCTGCTCCATGAAACTGCCCCGCAAGCTGCGCTCGTGGTATTCGTGGTCGATCGCGTCGCGCACCATCGCTGGCGGTCGCACGGCTAGCACCCCGCCGCTGGTGCCACCGGCCAGCAAAAGCGCAGCCAGAAAACGCTGCAAGCCGCGTCGCGCCAGCAGCGGCTGCGGCTTTCGGTACAGGTGTGCCGGTGCGTCGCTGGCCTCGAAGGCGATCGCCAACTCGGCGCGCGCGCGCAAATCGAATTCGCTGTCGGGCAGGAAAGGCGCGTCGGTATCGGGGCTCATGTCTTGGTCCTGCGAAACGGGGTAACGTTGACATCGGCCTTGGGTGTCGCAGGTACCCCCATGGCCAGCTTCAAAGCGTCGCGCGCACGGGCTAGGCGCGACAACACCGTGCCGGGCGCGATCTCCAGCGCCTCGGCCATCTGGGCGGTGGGCATGTCGTCGAAATAAAACAGCACCAGCACCTCGCGGTGGATGGGCGCCAGGCGCGCGAGCGCCTTGACGACATCGAGTTTGTCGTCCAGCCCCGCGTCGGGCGCCGCTTGCTCGGGCTGCTCTTCATCGTCCAGCGACTGCATGCTGGGTGCGGCCTGGCGAAAGGCGGCGCGGCGCATGATCTGAAAGAGCCAAGCCCGTGCCAGCGCAGCGTCGCGCAGTTGCTCCCGGTGCTTCCAGGCGTTGGCAAAACAGTCTTGCACCACGTCTTCGGCAATGGCGCGCGAACCAGTGAGCGCCCACGCACTGCGCAGCAAAAAACGGTAGTGCTCACGCACCCATTGGTTATAGCGGGACTCGGCAGACTGGAACAGCATGGTGATCAAGAGCGCTGCGTGGCTTGGTTCATTCCGTGGCGCTCATCGGTACTTTCCCTAGGGCTGTCGATCAAGGCCCCCGCGTCCCACCCAGCGACGGAAATTCCGCTTCCGCACCTTTGGCTGTGCGCTGCTGCAGGGTGTGCAGTCGGCGTTGCATGCTCTGGATCTCCACCGTCTGCCCGGCAATGATTTCCTCGGCCAACTGCCGGGTGACAGGATCGCGCCCATGCTGCAACACCAGCCGCGCCATGTCCACAGCGCCGGCGTGGTGCGGAATCATCATCGCCAGAAAGTCCTGGTCGGCCTGGCCTGCGTAGCCCGGGCTGTGCATGGCCTGCATCATGCGGGCCATCGATTCGTCCATATCCCGCTGGAATGCGCTGGTGTGCGCGGCGCTGGCGCCGTGGCTGGTGTGCGCGCCGCTCATGCCGTCTGGCCCTTCTCGCCCACACGCACGTAGACGAGGTTGATGCTCTTTTTGTTGCGCAGCGCGCCAGAGGGCAGCGTCAGATTGCCCAGGGGGATCTGCGCAATGAAGGTCGGGCGCAGCGGGTCGCTCACATCAAATGCACTGCACACGGTCTGGCCCGCGTTGGGCGTGCCGGGCAGCTCGTCCTGTTCGTGGGCCACATACAGCAGCGTGTTCTCGGGGTTGGTCCACAACCCGTGCGACTCGCGGCCACGGCTGGAGAAGGTGCCCACCACCTTGCGCTGTCCGCCCGGAGCGCTGCGGTCGATGATGGCGATCGGGCTCGACGCCACGCCGCCGGGGCCACCATCGTCGATGCGCGCCAGGCTGGCATAGACCACGCTGCCGCGCGCATTGCGCACGAACTCAACGTGGTTGGGCCGCGCGCCCATGCCCAGCGGCACGGTGTCGATCAGGTCGAAGCCACCTTGCGTCGAGCGGCAAGACACCGCATCAGCCAGCTTGTGCGAGAACCACACCTCGGCACCGTCGGGTGTGGTCTTCATGAAGGGCGTGAAGCCGGGTTTGTCCTGTGCGCTGATGTCCAGCGTGGTCAGCCGCTGCGGTTGGCTGTGGCCATCCGCGCCGGGGTTGACGCGGAACACGTCGATCTTCGACACCTTCTGGCTGGCCACAAAGGCCAACGTACCCTCACGGTTGAACCACACCTGCGCCGGGCCGCTCAGCGTGGGCAGGTATTGGCGAACCGCGCTGGAGCCCGGGCTGTCGGCCCCCTTGAGCTGGCGAACGGCACGATCGACGCCGACGATGGCAATGCGGTCTTCACCGCGCAGCGTGACCCACAGCTCGCGGCCGTTGCGCGTGAAAGTGGGCTCGTGCGGTTCGCGGCCCAGCAGCAGGCCACTACTCAGGCGCTCGGGGTTGGTGGTGGGCCCAGACGCAGGGTTGGGTGTGTTGCCGATGACGCGGCGCTGCTCGGCGTCGATCAGATAAATGTTGCTGGAGCCGCGCCCGCTGGTGGCCAGCAACCGGCCATCGGGCGACGGCACCGCGCCGTGCGCATCGATACAGCCGTGGTACAGCGGCTTGTGGACCATCGCCGCGTGCGTTGGCGCCACGCCGGCCGTCACAAAGCGAAACGGGGGACGAGGGTCTTCGTCAAAGCTGGTCAGGTTGATCGTCGACTCGACGGTGTTGGTCTTCGGGTCGATGACCACCAGCGTGTTGGAGTCTTCATTGGTGATGAAGACGCGATCGCGCGGGTCGATGCCGGTGGCTGCGGCTCCCGCTGAAGCGCCGGACGGGGCCTGGGCATGTGCTGCGGGCAGCGCGCTGGCTGCCGCGGCGGCCAGGGTGTACTTGAGAATGTCGCGGCGTTGGGTGGTCATGTTTGCTTTCTGAGTTGTTGTGGAGAGTGATCGCTTGGGTCGTGGGCCGGCAGCCGCCGATGAACCACTGCCCAGCGCTTGCTTCAGGTCAAGAGCGCGGCTCGGGCCGTTTCATTCCCTGGGCATGCCGACAGCGCGTCGCGCCGACGCCGCCCTGGCCTTCAGCGCGGGGTGCCAAGTTGCCGATAGACCTCGGCCGACACCTGCGCCAGCACGCTGCGGTCGGCGTCGGACGACAGGGCGTAGCCGAAGGGACCGTCGACCCAGTAGAAGACATTGACCACACCTTCGCGTGCGAAGCGGAAGGCCGTGTCTGTGTTCTTCACGCCGGCCTGCAGTGCCTTGTCCGGCCCCGCGGCACTGCCCACGTCGGCGACATCGTTGGACACGTACAGCGTCAGCTTGCTGCCGAGCTCGTTGCGGTACATGAACTGCGCCACCGGCCCCTGGCCACCCGGCAACAGGCGCCCGCCTTCCAGCGTGTAGCCCTGGGCCTGCAGGTGCGGCGGCTTCATCGGCGCGCCCATGCGCTTGGACAGCCAGGCCACGAGCTGGTCTTCGTGCGCCGCGTCCACCTCGACCGGGCGGCGCGCGTCTGGGCTGTACACCGCATGGGCCACCGCCGCGCGCTGTGCGAAGCTGCCCGCTGACACCAGCGTCAGGCCGCGCTCGGCGGGTGCTGCGGCGGCCATGCGGCCGGCATCGTCGCCCCCCGCGGGCAGGCCGCCCCGCAAGCCCCAGCCTGTGGCGCCGCTGATGACGGCGATGGCGATCCCAGCGGCCAGGCGCTGGAGGTACCAAGGCGTCTGCGGCACGGCACGCGGGCGCGCCGATTTCAGCAGGCGCTGCGGCGGCTGTTCATACAGCACGGGATCGAACAAGACGTGCAGTTCGCGCTTCTGCGCCCGGTAGGCCTCCAGGCGCTGCGCGTCTTCAGGGCGTGCGGCCAGATAAGCGGCGATCTCGACCTGGCGCTCAGCGGGCAGGCGGCCATCAACGAACGCATGCAGGTCGGCCTCGGTGACCGGGGGAATGGACGGTGGCGGACGGTCGGTATTCATGGGTTGCTTCGCAATACATTCATTTGACGACTTTCAGCCGCACCGGTTCTGCGCGGCCTTCCATCAGGCCGCGCAGGCGCTCACGGCCTCGCGACAGGCGCGACATCACGGTGCCGATGGGGATACCCAGGGCCTGCGCCACATCGGCATAGGCCATGTCTTCCAGCGTCACCAGAAGAAGCACTTCCTTCTGCTCGACGGGCAGCAAGTCCAGTGCAGCCTGCAGATCCAGTACAGCCAGCCTGTCGGTTTGTGTCGGCGCCACCGGCACTTCGGGCGTGTCGTCGTCCATGGTCACGGTGTGCAGCCTGGGACGGCGCACGCCATCGACGTGCAGGTTGTGCATGATGCTGAAGAGCCAGGCGCGCATGTCGGCCACGCCGCCCCACAGGTTCGACTTGGCCCAGGCCCGCTCCAGCGTGTCCTGCACCAGATCGTCGGCGTCGTCACGGTTGTTCACCAGCGCGTGCGAATAGCGGCGCAGGCGCGGCACCCAGCTCAGCAGGCTTGCGTCGTCTTGCATCGGGGGGTCGTGGCCTGAGGGTCTGGACGGAAGTCGACAGCAAATGTCATTCCTTGATGATGTGCCAGACGTCTTTGAAGTTGTCGCCGGCGCGGTCGCCGGGCTTCTGGTCGGCCTGGTAGGTGTACACCGGCTTGCCCTTGTAGGCCCACTGGCGCGCACCGTCGTCGCGCATGACGATCGTGTATGCACCGGCGGGTTGGTCGCTGGCGGCGGCCATCGCGGGCGGCCACAGCGCGGCGCAGCCGCCGTTGCAGGTGCTCTTGCCGCTGCCTGCCACGTCCTTGTCGAAGGTGTAGAGCGTCATGCCCTTGGCGTCGACCAGCGCGCCGTTGGCGAGCTTGGCCGGCGCGTCGGCAGCCATAGCGCCGGTGAGTGGTGCCGCGAAGGAAGCCGCTGTGATCAGCAGCGCGGCCAGAGTCGAAAGGTGCTTCATGGGGTTGTCCTTTGGGGTCTGGTGGAGAGTAGCCACGCTGCGTGCCGTTCAGTAAGCCGCAGCCACCGCCAGCTTGGGGTCGATCTGCCAGGTTTCACTGACGATCTTGCCTTCACGGAACGTCAGCACGTAGCGCACCTTGATGGGCATCTTGCCTTCGAAGACGACGTTGGCCGAGACGGTGGCGCCCTTGGGGTTGGCCGATTCTTCAATCTGGCCGACTGTGAGCTTCAGTGGGCCGACGGCCTTGCCGAACTTCTCCCAGGTGCCGCGAATGGCATCGGTGGTGGCATAGGTGCCGTCGAGTGGGCCGCCTACCCAGTTCAGCTGGGCCTGGTCGGCATAGGCACGCATGACGATCTGGGTGTCGCCCGAGGCGATGGCCTGGAAGTGCGTGCGGGCGTCGTCGCTGGGGGCGGCGAAGGCGCTGCCGGAGGCGAGCGTCAGGGCGGTGGCGGCGAAAGCGAAAGTCTTGAACATTGTGGGCTCCGATGAAGGGTTGGTGTGAAGTGAAGGGGGGTGAGTGCGGGACGAAGGGTCAGATAGGTCCCGACAAAAGAGCAGACGGCGTCGGCATGCGGTCTATTCCAGAGCGTGCAAAGAAATTTAGGGTCAGGGCCCTGGGCCGTGAATTCGAGGCTTCAGCCCAGCAGGGCCGGCACCCAGCGGTTGATGAGCGCGCCTCCGACGATGAGCCAGCCGAACAAGATCAACGCCAGCAGCAGCGGCTTGGCCCCGGCCTTGCGAATGGCGCCGATGTGCGTGGCCAGGCCGAGCGCAGCCATCGCCATCGCCAGCAGCGCGGTGTCAATCTCGGTCGTCACTGCCACCACCGACGCCGGCAGCCATTGCAGCGAATTGAGCAACACGACCGCGACGAAGCCGAAGGCGAACCAGGGCACAGCGAGTTGACCCTTGGCGTGAGCATGCTCTGCCTCCACTAGGGCTTGCAGGGTGCTGTCGCGCGCCAGCCAAGCCGACAGCATCACCAGGAACGGCGCCAGCATCATTACTCGAACCATCTTCGCGATGACGGCCGAGTTGGCTGCGTCCGGGCCCACCGAACGTGCTGCGGCCACCACCTGGGCCACCTCGTGGATGGTCGATCCGACGTAGATGCCGAACCCGTTGGCGCCGCCGGGGATCAGCGCCCAGTGCCGGTTCAGCTCGAACAGCGCCGGGTACAGGAAGATCGCCAGCGTGCCGAACACCACCACCGTGGCCACCGCCACCGTGACCTGCTCGGCGCGCGCCTTGACCACCGGCTCGGCGGCCATCACCGCAGCAGCGCCGCAGATGGCACTGCCAGCGCCGATCAGCATCGCCGTCTTGCGCTCCAGGCCCAGCCAGCGCGTGCCGATGAGGCAGGCCAGTGCGAAGGTCGAACCCAATATCATCGCGTCGATGGCGACACCAGCGATGCCGACATGGTCAATGTCCTGCACGGTGAGCCGCAGGCCGTACAGCACCACGCCCAGGCGAAGCAGGTTCTGCTTGGAGAAGTTGACGCCGGCGCCGCTGGCTACCGCCAAGCGCGGGGCCCACGGGTAAACCGTGTTGCCCACGATCATGCCCAGCACGATGGCCAGCGTCAGCGCACTGAAGCCATGGTCCTGCAGCCAGGCGATGCGGCCCAGCGCGATACCGGTGGCAGCCAAGGCGCCGCTCAGGGCCAGGCCGGGGAGCATGCGTGCGAAAGCCGATGCAGAGGCCGATGTGCGTGGCTCAGGAAGTACGTTGATGGTCATGCTGCTTGCCTCCGGTTGAAGTTCGTGAGGACAAATCTTCCGGCTTCATGGATGACCCGTCAAACGGGTTGTATCGCTAAGATGTACCCATCTAATCGCTTTGCAAACGAATCCGCCATGAATACCCTTCGCCTCACGCTGCGACAGCTGCAGATCTTCGTGGCGGTTGCGCGCAGCGGCACTACCACGGCAGCCAGCGCCGAGATTGCGCTGTCGCAGTCGGCCACCAGCTCGGCCGTGAATGAACTTGAGCGGCTGCTGTCGCTGCGCCTGTTCGACCGCGCGGGCAAGCGCCTGCTGCTCAACGACAACGGCCGTGCGTTACTGCCGCGGGCCCTGGCGCTGCTGGACGGTGCCGCCGGCATCGAGCTGATGTCCCGCGATGGCAGCGCCCAGGCGCAGTCGCTGCGCATCGGCGCCAGCACCACCATCGGCAACTATGTGCTGCCCAGGCTGCTGGCCCGTTTTGTCGCAGCGCAACCGGGCCATGCCAGTGCCTGGCGCTCAAAGGTCGTGATCGGAAACACGGCGGCCATCTGTGACGCGGTCGCTGCGTTTGAACTGGACGTGGGCCTGATCGAAGGGCCTTGCCACCAAGCGGCGCTGGCCGTCACGCCATGGCACCAGGACGAGATGGTGGTCGTTACATCGCCTGACAGCGCGTGGGCACGAATGAGCCTGGCCGGCGAGCGGGTGCCAATGCGGACACTGCGTGAAGGGGTCTGGCTGTTGCGTGAGTCGGGCTCGGGAACGCGCGAGGCCACCGACCAAAGTCTGCTGCCCCACTTGCGCTCCTACCGTCGAAGCATCGAGCTGGGAAGTTCGGAGGCGATCAAACATGCGGCCGAGGCGGGTATGGGGGTGGCCTGCCTTTCGTCGTGGGTCGTGAGCGACGCTTTGGAGGCCGGCCGCCTGTGCCGCATCTCCACGACCTTGCCGCGGCAGCTCCGACAATCTCACCTGGTCGTGCATCGCGACAAACAGCCCACCGCTTCGCTGCTGGCATTTGTCGACCAGGTATTTGGCGCCGAGAACACGGCGCCATGAAATGTGACTCCATCGAGGTCAGGCCTGAGCAGCTCGCCAGTCGGCGCTCAAAGTTTATCCACGCACCTTCAACGAGATTCACGGCAGGCTCACCTGCACAAATGCCGGATGCGGATGGCGACGTCAAGACTGCCGCATATCCACATACCGCGCGCGATGTCTTGGGCATTGCGATCCAACGGCCACCCCTTGTTTCCTTCTTTATTTGCGGCGAGAGCAATGATCAGAATGTTGCAACAGCATCAGGTCAAAGTGAACTATTGCCCGTCTATCACGCACTTTGAGGAGCACAGGGAACCCGGGTGGCGGGTATTGCGCTACGGACACTGAAGGACCAAAAGAAGTGATTCGCCCTCCCTGGTGGCGCTTGAAGAAGGCCTGCCCATGGTCCAGAACACCGTTTCGTCCGTGACGCAAAGGGCCATTCCAGAACTTTGCACTTCGCTACAGTGCCGAACGACCGGTACAGGTAATCGATCGGTCGCTTGAGATCCTGACCGGTAAGCGACCGCTTGCGTTGGCGCCCATGGACTCTGCCGTCGAACCTAAGTGGCAGCAATCAGTCTTGACTTGACGATGGGCACGGAGACGTGAACGGCCGCTGATGGCCGATTGCAGAAGTCTAGCCGGCCTCGCACCCGCCTGGCCAACCTACATCGCAACTGGGAGCCGCAGGATCGACGCCTAGCTGCATCAAATTGCGCGTGTCCAAGAGAGCCGATCCGGCTGTCCAGGTCCTAACGCTCCCGCTGTCCACAAGTAGCCGAACTGAGTGTCCAGCAGCGACCGAAATACGCACGGCGTGAGGCTGACCACTCGCTTTATGAGTCGGCACTATGCATCACATCCTTGAAAATGCCTGCGCATTGACCGTACTCTGTTCACGAGCGTTTCCCACAGCTCACTTGCTGTTAAAGCAATCGTGAAACGCCCATCTTTACACCAAGTGTAAAGATGGATTGACCAATTAACGGGTTTCGCCTAGACTCTGCCCATGGAAGTGGAGTTCGACGATGACGACCTAGACAGCCTTGAGACCAACCCGCAGTTCACTGCCGGCTTCTCTCAGGAGGTCGTCCGGGCCTACCGCAAACGGATGCAGCAGATTCGAGCGTTTCGAGATGAGCGTGACTTCATGCAGCTGAAGTCGCTGCACTTCGAGAAGCTGAAAGGGGATCGCCAGGGACAGCACTCGGTGCGACTTAACCTGCAATGGCGTTTGATCCTGGAAATCCGCGGTGACCACCCCTGCAAGGTCATCGGGATTGTCGAAATTGTTGACTACCACTAGGAGTTTTGGAGAGTCTATGAACGCACGCGTACCCGCCGAAGTGTTCCCGCCTGGCGAGTTCCTGCGAGAGGAGCTCGAGGCTCGGGACTGGAGCCAGCAAGAGCTGGCAGACATTCTGGATCGTCCGCCGCGTCTTATTAGCGAGCTCATCGCTGGCAAGCGCGCCATCACCCCGGAAACCGCCAAGGGGCTTGGCGAGGCTTTTGGTACCTCGCCAGACTATTGGATGAACCTGGAGAGCCAGTACCAACTCTCCAAGGTAACTGTGCCCAATGACAACGTGGCGCGCAAAGCGCACCTGTACACCCAGTTTCCCGTGCGCGAGATGCTTCGCCGTGGCTGGGTGCAGGCCAGCGAGCGCGTCGAAGTGTTAGAGCAGCGATTCTGTGAGTTTTTCGATATCTCGGACGTCTCCGCCACGCCTCAACTCAGCCATGCAGCAAAGAAATCGCACGCCATGGCGGACGCTACTCCATTGCAACTAGCGTGGCTGTTTCGAGTGCGGGCCATCGCGAGCCAACAGGTTGCTCCGACTTATTCGAAAGCCAAGTTGCTCTCGGCCATTGAAAAGCTGCGTGCTCTCACAATGGCGCCCGAAGAGGTTCGGCACGTTCCCTGCATCCTCGCTGACACCGGAGTTCGACTCGTGTTCGTAGAGGCCCTGACCAGCTCCAAAATGGATGGCGCTTGCTTCTGGTTGGATGGCACGAAGCCTGTTATTGGTATGACGCTGCGCTTCGACCGCATCGACAACTTCTGGTTTGTGCTCCGACACGAAATCGAGCATGTGCTCCAAGAGGATGGCAAGGCCGAAAACCGGGCTGTCATCGACACAGACGTGGGTGCTTTAAAGGACGGACTTCCGGAATGCGAGCTTCGAGCCAACGCCGCTGGGGCTGACTTTTGCGTAACGACAGCCGAACTCGATGACTTCGTTGCCCGTGTGCAGCCCTACTTCTCTGAGGAAAGAGTGCTGCGGTTCGCACAACGCATTCAGGTCCACCCGGGCCTTGTGGTCGGACAGTTGCAGCGCCGCCTGGATCGCCACGACTTTCTACGCAAGCACCAGGTTAAGGTGCGTTCGTTCGTGTTGCCATCCGCTGACGTTGATGGCTGGGGATCGTTTACAGAGTAATTAAGCAGTTGGAGGTTCACATGTCTGCGTACGGGAATCAAGTCAAGGCTTACATCGAGCGCTACAAATCTGAAGTGGGAGGCGATGGTTTGCTCGATCCTCATGCGGTAGCCGAATGGGCGTACAAAAACGGGCTTCACAAGCCCAGCATTCGTACCGTCGTAGATGCCATTGCATCGGACATCTCGCAATACTTTCGCGAGGAGTACCGCACCAATGAAGACGGGCAACGCTATCGGGCGAAGCATGCAGTTCGGGTGACAAAGGGCGACCGCACCCTGTCCCTTTGGGCAGACATGGACGATGACAAGGCCCCTCGCGCACATTTCGTGCGGTCGTTTGCCCAGCGGCGCCAGCAAATCGTTGGAGACTGCTTCCAGCTTAAGACCGATGTGGACGTCTACAACGGCAAGTACCAAGAGAACGAGCCCATTCAGGTCCCCCTAAATTTCACGCTTGACGTAGAAGAACTTCAGTTGCCGCTCAAAGGACGCAAGGCTGCATGAGCCGCAATAAGTTTGCTGTGCGCACTGTGGATAGTGCGGCAGGAGTCGAACAATTTGGATAACTCAAGCGATTCGTCAACATCTTTGCGACGATAGATCGTCTGCCTGCAGCCATCTATGTTGGGTCCAAGCACGGGAATAGTTCCAATGTCTCGAAGCTTCACTATGACAGCCTTGGGAGAGATCCCAAACTGGTGAGCGAGATCTCTGGCGAGTACAAAGCTTTGCAGAAATTCATCAACGCGCCTCTCTTCCACAAGCTGACAACTTCGACGCCCGACGCGATGTGAAATCGTCGGCAGGAAACCGCTACGGACGATCTTGTACGCGACTTCTTGTTTGACCAGCAGTCGTTGAGCCACCTCTGGAATTGAAAGAAGACCAGATGGGACCTTCGAAGATTCTGGAAAATACGAAGACAGCGTTGAAAGAGGAAAGAGAACCGCAGCGAGCCCGATCCGACCTTGCAGTCGCCCGTTTGCCTTGAGTGTTGATTCTTCAAAGTCCAAGAGCAGCCGCGCGACCGCGACATCGTCAAACGGGTAGTGCCGGAGCAAGTGGTCAAACGAGCGCGCGGATCTCGCGTCTTCGGGTTGAAGTGCAGGGAGCTGGTCGATACGAGTTTCCAAGGTGCTGACCCACGTCAGCGGAATCGCCCATGCACTACCGCGTGCAGTGACTTTGACTGCACCGGGACAAATTTGCGGAAGCAATCGTGAAAGCCGGTGACGCGAAATTCCAAGACGCAATGCAGCACTTTCTAACGACAACTCAGTAGAGAGACCTTCACGCAAGTTCTCAACATCGTCTTTGCGCACCACCACGTACTGGCGTCCAGACTTCGTTGTTCGGTATCGCGCATGCAGCTGTCCCGACTCAATCAGAAGTTGAATACGGCGTACAGATACGCCGAGTTCGGACGCCGCCGTGGGTGCTGGCAGCCATCTCAGCCGAGCTAAGACGTTGTCAGCAGTACGGCGATTTTGCTTGCCCAGCGCTCCGCTCCAATTCTCAGCCAAGTAGTCTTCGAAGGCGTCCCTTATCCAGTCAAAGGCAGTATCGCCAAGGCCCACATATAGCGCTTTGTACAGGCCACCGAATGCCCTCGCGACGCGACCCTGCTCCGTTACTGGAGACGAATTCTGTAACCGAGACAGCATCCAATGAAATCCATGTGGCCAGTCAACCAAGACCTCACCAGCCAACGAGCTGATTGGCCATGACACAGCAAGCGAATCAGAAGCGTTCACCTTTTGCCTAACCCGCTGGTTCGGCAAACCTCCATAGGTACCGAGGAGCCGTACTAATCGGCTGCATTGCTGGGTGGTTAAACTTTCTAACACTGGAATTGCGCAATGTGTCGAAGATAGCGCACGCGATTCCAGTGAACGACTGAGAGCGACTACCGCAAGTGGAGCCTGCGATGAACCTTCTTCCCGTAGGTCGGCGCCACAACGGCAGTGAGTGAGGTGGTCACGTGCCCACGTTACTGGCTGAGCACAAGCAGAACAAATATCCAGAAGCCACTTCCCGCATATCGTGCAGGCGTCAGCGAAGCGCAGCTCCCAACCAAGGCGGCCGAAAGCCGAGGATGCCATACATTCCGGACACCATCGGCAACGTCTGAAGATCCACGCTGAGGAATCAAGGCGGGGGAATCCCTCGGTGGCTGCGTCGCCGTCGGGGATCAGATATCGCATTGAACTTGGAAGCAAGTTTTCCTGAAGAACGCGCAACGTGTAGGCGCGGGGACCCTCAGCGTTCAATCTTGCAGGTTGCAACAACAAGCTCATGCGTTAGCGGTCATCTCAGCACTGAGCGCCGCAACTTCCGTGTTGGGACTCACATCGTCGAGGACTTCCTCATCAAGACTTTTGCTGAACTGCGCATACTGGATGAGGTTCGAAGACGGGTAAAAAACGGCTCTTCGATCCCGAGCATCGATCTGCGATGACCGCCTCCAGAGGATGCGCGGCATCTGGATGAATGCGGCTATTGGAGCGAAAGTTGACGCCATCTCTGCGGCATTCTTTCCTGGGACAAGTGCCGCAGAGAGGCTTAGCGGGCTTGCAGAGGCGTGCAAGAAGATGTGCTCCCAAAGGTGCTGCTGGTACGAAGGATCCCTCAGAATTTCTGATGAAAGCTCCCACACCTGCATGGATGAGGGATTCTTGAGGTACTTGGGCAAGACGATATGCCGCACCACGTCCATCAGTAGCAGAAGCTTTTCAAGCCGCAAGGGGGGCCACAAGTACGATGGCTCCTCTCTTGTGGCGTCCAGAGAAAATTCAACGGCACTGCGTACCATTCTCGCCAGCCTGATGGCCCACGGGGGAGCCGGTTCTGCCACGGCTTCTGTCAAAGAGCATCCACATGCACAAGTTGACAATCCGCTTCGTTCCCACGACAGTCTGCGAAGGCACGAGGGACAAATCTCAATCAGGAACTTTCTGTGAACGGCGCATGCCTTGACAGCGGAAAGTTCCCAGTCGCACGATGAATATCCGTCGCGCTTCAAGCAAGCTGGACAAACTGCGCGGTAGCCAAGTCGGACGCATTGAGGCAGCATTAGCGAATCACCTAGGCGCACATAAGAGATGCCGGTTGCTAGCGGTTCAATCCACCCCATTCTTTCGCAGAACGATGAGGGCGAAGGATCGTGTTGGAATAGGTGCGCTGCAGCTGCAGTAGCCGTTCGTAGCGAAGTCAACTCACGGCTGAGAAGCAAGGGATTGCCATTGACGTATGCCAAATTGGTCAACCGCGATCTCAAGCTTTCTCGCCTGCGAAGAGGCGCCGTGACAAGAAATGAACTTTCGATCATGCGTCATCACCTTGCCCCTGCGAAAGGCCCACCAAAGCTGCAGCCGACCTGCTAAGGGTGTATTGAGTGGGGTCGTCCCATCCGTCAAAAGGCTCACGAACCTGCGTCAGCAAGCGAAGCGATTTTGCAGGTGCCATGAATGGGTTCAACGCATCGGGTACATCAGCCCACACCTCCTTCCTGAAAGCTGTGGCCAATGCAGGCAGGGTGTTGCCGCTCCAACTCAGGAGATCACTGTCAGACACGACCCGGTCCAAAATCTTGACGACATAGTCAATCAAACCAGCCGTCGCAAAGTAGAAACGTCGCGCCTTCTCTGGGTGAGCGATGTCTGCCCTACCTCCTCCTGGAAGAGATTCCTCCAGTGCGCTCAACACCGCGCGAAACTCAAGCTGATCTTCTTCCGTTGTGAAGGAGAATTCCTTCAAATGGTGCGGAGAGGAGAACCGTCTTCGAAGCTGGCTGTTTGCGTTGAGGGCTGCAATGGAGCGGGGCAGGCCGCAGAGCACGATGGGGATCTCACACTCTGATAGAAGATTTTTGAGCCAGTCGCTCACCTTCTTTCCCTCAGCCACACGACGCCTTTCATAGAAATGGTGAAACTCATCGAGCATCACCAACTCAACCGCGCACTTTTTGAAAAGATGCTTGATGCGTGTAGTTTTTGTCGGCGCTGAGTCTCGACTCGCTGCAGGGTCGCCCATGGCCGTGAGAATCGCCTCTGCCAATGACTTTACCGTTGGTGATTCAGGAGTCACAACGCGCAGCACTGGTATCTTCACGACGCCAAGCGTCGCACGACGTGGAAAATGTTTGGCGTAGTAGTCCAGCACGGTTGTTTTGCCTGAGCCACTCTGACCATAAAGAAGCAAGCCTTTGGCGATTCCGTGCTCCTTCCAGCGTGAATGGATATGAGCAATCTCCCGTATCGATGCACAGAATTGTGGATACATCACGACCGTGCGGCGCAGAGTGAGGTTGCGAGCGCTGCGCATACACGCTGTCGCACCCGAGCTGTCCAGTCCCAGATTAGCGAGTCGATCCAGTGGCTGAGAAGCAGGCCCCTCAGACATGCGATTCCCAGGTGTACTTGGGAAGTGGGCTTGCCGATGGGACTGTATGAAGAAACTCTTCGCTATCCATCCCGGAGGGGCGGCGCGCCCCTTCGAACGCGGCTTTGTGTTGATTTAGAACGTCATTGCTATCGACCATTGACTGAGCAGCAGCCTGCTTGCGTTTGCCAGCCTTGTGCGCTTTCATCGCGGCAGCGACCATAGCTTGAATCTCTCTCTTGACCTCGAGGAGCTGCTGTTGTTGCCATTGATTCCCAAAGCGCCGGTTCACCTCTTGGCGAACCATCAAATGAACATGGCGGGTGAGTCCCTGACAATAAGCTTGGTCAACTGCAGGGACCCGAATGAATTCACCTAGATTCTCATCAAGAACGTCGATGAAGCTGACGTCATGTTCATACACACGTATTTCGACGATGGGCGACTTTTTCTTTTCTTCTCGAAAGGAAAGCAAGGCATCAGAGTTGTAGCGAATGCAGTCGTACTCAATTCCATACTTAAATGCAGTTCGATTTGCACTCTGGCCGACCATCACATCTAGCTGGCGAGGGTAGGCAGGCAGATCAATGGATGTGGAAGCCTCGTCCTCCTGCCAAGAGTAGAGCGGCGTGTTTCCTCCAAGACCCCTATGTGGCGTGCAGTGGTATTTGTCAACGATCCATTTGACAAGAATCATTGTCAGGGTGTCCAAATCCAGCGCGGCGAGATCACCGCTGGGGTAGTCGCCTCTCTGGTCAATGCTTGCAAAAACGGTACCAGGCAGTGTGTGAAAGAGATCGCGGCTTAGTGTTCCGAAGAGGCGTTCTATTGCCCCTTTCATCTCGGGATGAGCCACCCCGCAGAAAAGAAGCTCAATGGCTGCATCCATACAAAACGTTTCTAGGGCATGGCTGTGCAGATCCATGCCGTTGTCGGTCGCGATCAGCCGAGGCAGGCCTCGGACGGGCCACGGATTGTGAAGACCAGGTATGGCTTTCAGGAGATCATCTTTTGGAAGGATTGCCATCCGCAATGCATACAAGACAGAGTACGCAGATGGTGCGTGAAAGCTCAAGTAGAAGCCGGCGATCATGCGGCTCTTTCGGTCGATCACCAATGTCAGCCAAGGACGTCCCAAGACCATGCGTGTTAGCTTGCAGACGACAAGGACATCGACCGGTGTATGGTCGATCTCATAACGTTCAAGTATTCGATTGACGCGCAAGCCCTGCATCGTGCCGCGCATTTGGCGTTCACTTGCTTCCTTGCCTTCTCGGGCTCGAAGCACCACCGCGTGATTGAGATCTTTCAGCCAGCGATAAACAGTTGCTTTTGCTGGGGTTGAGATCTTCGACTCGCCACTGAGCCCCTCATTGATTCGCTGAATTCGGTCCTCCATCGCATCACACACTGTCTTGCCTGGCTGCTTCTGTGGCGTCAAGAAAACTTCAGCAATCACTTCCTCGAACACACTGAACTGGACAACGTCCCGCGTGCGCCCAGTCCGGCGATGGTCGGCAAGTTTGGTGATGCATCGAGTTGCTTCATATCGCTTCCACCAGTTCCAAACCGTTGACCAGCCCGGCGCTTTCTTATCTCCACGCTCGCGCGCAATGTTTTTGAGATGATGGGTGAAAAGCTTCGGCACGCATCTCCAACGCTCTCCTTCGGCCACAAGCCTTTGGTGAAGTTTTGTGAGGTAGTCACCCCTCATAGCGGCACATTCCGCGTCTCTGTCTCCCAGGGCTCTGATGTCTTTGGGCGTGGAAAACATTAGCTCCTTGCCAGGACCCAGACTTGACTCGTCGACACGCCAGTGTTCCCCCAGGTACTTTTCGTAGACCTCGGACACTGTGAGCGCCTGTGAGGGAGACTCACCGCTCTCCTCCTCAAACATGATCTTTCCTGTTGCGCTCCGACGTTGAAGCACCCAGACAAGGCCGTTCTCCAGGAAGCGAAGTCCGCGTTTAAAGTGAAAACGAACCATCACCAGCCTCCGTATAGCTAGGCATCCACACAAGACTTTCGGAGGTAAGCGCCAATTCAAGGTCTGTGCGCAAGCGACCCCGCGCGATGTGGCCCAAGGCGATCGTCTCGCTTCCGAGCATTTCCGCCCACGTTCCCAAGACATGGGCCGAATTTCGCGCAACGGAAATTGGAAGGTGAGGTTCCGACGTGTGAGGCAAGGTCGCCCGGTGTGCGTCGTGCAGTCGCAGGAGATTTGCGTGCAGTGGCTGCCTGCGAATCTCTTTATCCGTCAGAACACGGTAGGGACGGCCTTGTCGAGCAAACGAAAGTGCAATCTGGCCGAGCTTGCGCTGCATCTTTTTGTCATGGTCCAGCTCTTTTGCGGATTTGATTTCCAAGAGAATGGTTTTCCCGGAAGCGAGGTCACAGGAAAAGTCGGGGTAGCAACGCCTGGCGTTACCACTTGCGTCGTAGTAGGTCTCCTCACTTGGTTGTTCTTGGTAACGGAGGACAGCGGGGTGGTACTCCATCATGAGGATCGCGTCTCGTTCGATCAGAGATTCCCACTCAACAATCTTTCCTAGCTTTTTGCTTGGAAACTTGCCGCGAATCTTCTTTCCCCTGCGCGTGACGACTTTTCGAGCACGTCCCGTACCTGGTAGCTGTTCAGTTGCTCCGAGTGCGCGCTTCATCGCCGCGCCGTTCTACGCGGCAAGCTGCCGGTGGTAGTGGTCAGCAAAGCACAGGTGGCAGAAAGGACTGCATTGGAGCTGGCCATCGCGTACCGGATCCGCGTCGGAGCGGGCATTTTTCTTTGCGCGCAACTACTCGTCCGGTGGGCCTGTGGCCCTGCCCAACTCGGTGCCGTTGTCAATCGGACTTGTGGTTCCGGCCGAGATTTGGATCCACTCGGATAGGAAGCAATACTGCAAAGGCAGCGTGTGAGCGATGAAGGGGAAGGCGCGCGGGCCGAAGCCTGCGCAGTTGACGTATCCATGTGATCTCCCAAAGGCATTGACCTGCCGAGCAAAAACGCTCGGACACGGTGGCTTGACCGGAACACGCCCCTGAGAGATACTTAAGTCGCCAAACCGTTGGGTATCTCCCGGCGGAACGCCGGTCAGTCGAAAGATTGATCGGCGTTTTTTATTTCATGGGCAAATCTCCATGGGTGGGCTGGCCATGAGCGGCTAGCCTCTGTCCATCGCCGGGCTTCAAGCCCAAAGCGACCGCGATTCGGTGCGATTCGCCCCTTCTTGCTCGTAGTCGCCCGTTCAGTACTGAATAGGTCAACTGGACGCTGAAGCCGCGCGAGCGCGCCCAGTCAGCGACACTTTCCCCCTTGTCAAAGAAGTGCCGTCGAGCCTGTTCCAGAGCGTCCTCTGGAATTTGATCGAAGTAGAGCGAATGCGAGAGCATGTTTCAATGGTATAGTTTTTTATACCAACCTGCACTGGTGATCCATGAAAAAAAGTCGGCCCTCTGACGCAAGCTCAATCTCGGATGCTCGAGTTGCGATTGGCCGCCGTCTGCGAGCGGTTCGAGAAAGCATCGGAGAAAGTCAGTCCAAATTCGCTGCCCGTATGGACGTCACAAAGCTGTCGGTGTTGACCTACGAAAGCGGGACGAACTCGCCCCGGGCAGATCAGCTGTGCATGCTCGAAGCCGCAGGGGTCGACGGCAGTTACGTTGCGTTTGGCATCCCTTCGCTGGGAACGGTGGAAGCACGTCGACAGTTTGCTTCGGCACTGGCATGGGTTAAACACGAATGCATGTCTTCCTCACTGCACGTCTCTGATGAAGGGCTTGTTGAGGCGGCCTGGTTCGTGTTCAGTGAACTTCGACTTCGAGCTGCGGTGGAGCCCTCGGTTGTTCCCGAACTGCGAAAAGAGGTCAGGTCAGCGTTGGAAGCCCTGCACGGAGCCGTCGGTGGCGTCCCCGAATAACGACGACGCGCGGCTACTCGCAGCGTTGGCGATCGCCGTGAGTTCGATGCCTGAAGGCGGGCGCAGGGGGGAGTCTTTTAAGGGCGGATTGGATTGCTTGGCAGATGCCATGCGAGGCAGTTACTGGCAAATCACCGTGGCTCGCGACCTGAAGCTCAACATCTCGACTTGGATCAACCGGCCATGGCACTGCTGGAAGCTTCGCGCGCTGTGTCGAGCGCTACTTCAGGAATGTGTCGAACCAAGCGAAGAAGCACAGGTAATCCAGCTCTTGACCCGATGTTCCGCAGTGGTGGAGTTCGGAGTCGACGTCAATACCCAGTGGTACCGGCGACTCCGCGAGACGGTGGCAACGGGACAAATAACGACAAACGAACTTCGCTCACTCCTGAGCTGTTTGACGGTTTGGTGGGGTGCAGCACCCTTGCCCGGTGAAAAAAATGGAGGTCTGCTCTCGGTGCCTATCCGGATCTGGCGAATGGGTCGGCCTGCTGATGGCGAGTTGCTGATCTCAGACCACCACTGGGTGACAAAGTCACTTCTGCTGATGATCTTGATTCCCTCGGGTATCGCCTTAGCAGTGTTGACTTTCGGAGGTGCCCAGCAGTTGTTAGCGCAGGGTGCGACGCCTGCAATGATCCCATTAGGCATTGCATGGTTGACCTTTGGGCTGACCTTCTGGGCAAGCTGGTGGTGCGGCCCACAAAGCTGGTCGGCGGTCCGACGCTTGCGCCAAATTCTGAAACTGCCAGTCCACGAGCATGAACGAACTTACTCGCGCGCGATTCAATGATCCGACACTCATCCTCGGGACCATTGCCACAGCTTCGGTGGTGGGAGGCGGAACTGAATCAACAACGCCAACGCGCATCGTCGAGGCGTGCTGACGCGCTCGCGGTCAGCTCCGGGGCGATTTGTAGGAACGATCATGAGGGCCGAACATGCGGCGAACATCCAACAGGCAGATCGGCCCTTGCCTCTTCCGACTCAGTGGCGGTGGACCTATGACCCACGCGGTAAATCATGGAGTCGATGAAGCAGCATCTCCGGCCTGCTACGTTCCACTGAGCTTCGCAGAGTTCAAGGAACGTTTAGTGCGGTTGCAGGCCGGTGGGAACCAATCAGGTCGGCCACAGGTGCCTCTGGTGAGCGCCAGAGTTGGCCTGAACGGAGAGGGATACCCAGCGTTCCAACTGGACAAGCGCCTGAATCAGCCGATGCTTTTGGAGCTCTGCGAGCTGTTCAAGCTCCACCAAACTGCCGATATTTTCGTCTGGGATTTCCTGCGTACTAGGCACAAGTCACTGGGAGGGTTCACCGGTGTTGATTTCCTGCTGGATTTCTTCACTCCTGCTGTCGCCGCTATGAGCAAAGGTGAGCGCGAGCAACATTTTCTGGAGCTTGCGCTGGAAGAGATCGGTCGGCTCCAACAGTAGTTTGGTCAGTGGACACCTTTTCAAAGCCCCGTTTGAGACCTTCTCAATCCCGTGATCGCGAGAGCAGAGTTAATGAAGATGTACATCCTCATTCGAGAAGACGTTCCACTGGGATTCGCGATGGTCGCTGTTGCGCACGCTTCCCTTGCCGGATACCTCAGATTTCAGAATGAGCCTGAGGTTCAAGAATGGCTAAGCGGCCCGTTCTTCAAGGCGGTTTGCAAAGTGAACGCCAAAGAGTTTGCAAATGCGAAACAGGTGGCTGACCACGTGGTCATTTCTGAATCCGCGCTTAACAACCAAGAAGTCGCCATAGTCTTCAAGCCACGTGAGGAATGGCCAAAGATGTTCAGGTTTCTGAGGCTTTACCGGGATTCACCTGATGCGAGAGAAGCGATGCCACGGACAGCCGAGTAGTCATCTATCCAAGCGCGGCGGCTGCGGTACGACCGCTGCCTACCCGTCGTTGTTCCGAGTGCCGACTCGCAAACCCGGCCTTGATCGTTTGGGCTGGGTTGCGGCCTACGCAACCCCAACAATGGCGCGGTCCGGCCCGGAATCGAGCACCTTCGCCCCTCGTTGCCAGGCACTTCCTTTTCGATAGACTGCCTTCTGGGGAGAACTGGGCATCCTGCGCTGGGCGGGGCGACTGTGCTCCCTAGAAGGTGCAGCAATCGGCAATGAGTTCCAACCCTGTAGTCAGCCTATCCAACCTTGAATCCCATCTTTGGGAGTCCGCCAACATCTTGCGCGGCCCCGTGGACGCTGCCGACTTCAAGACCTTCATCTTCCCGTTGCTGTTTTTCAAGCGCGTCTGTGACGTCTGGGACGAGGAGTACCAGGAAATCGTCGAAGACACAGGTGACGAACAGCTTGCCTGGTTTCCTGAGTCGCACCGCTTCCAGATTCCGGAGGACTGCCATTGGGTGGACGTGCGAGCAAAGCCAACCAACGTCGGCGCCGCGCTGCAGCGCGCCATGCGCGAGATCGAAAAGGCAAACCCTGACTCTTTGTATGGCGTGTTTGGCGACGCGCAGTGGTCCAACAAAGAGCGCCTTTCAGACGCGCTGCTCAAGGACTTGATCGAGCATTTTTCAGCATTGCCCCTCGACAACCATAACGTCGACTCAGACTTGCTGGGCGACGCCTACGAATACCTGATCAAGAAGTTCGCCGACGCCACCAATAAGAAGGCCGGCGAGTTCTACACCCCTCGCAGCGTCGTGCGGCTGATGATCGACATGCTCGATCCCAAGGAAGCCGAGACCATCTATGACCCGGCCTGCGGCACTGGCGGCATGTTGCTGGCCGCCGTACAGCACGTGAAGGAGCAGCATGGCGATGTGAAGCGGCTCTGGGGCAAACTGTATGGACAGGAGAAGAACCTCACTACTTCATCTATCGCGCGGATGAACCTGTTCCTCCACGGCATCGAGGACTTCCAGGTGGTGCGCGGCGACACGCTGCGCAACCCAGCCTTCTTCGAAGTCGACCGTCTAGCCACGTTCGACTGCGTGATCGCCAATCCCCCGTTCTCACTGGAAAAGTGGGGCGAGGACCTGTGGCTGAACGATCCCTTCGGCCGCAACTTTGCCGGCCTGCCACCCTCTTCCAGCGGAGACTTCGCCTGGGTGCAGCACATGGTCAAGTCCATGGCGGACGTCAGTGGGCGAATGGCCGTCGTGCTGCCCCAGGGAGCCCTTTTCCGCAAGGGTGTGGAAGGCGGCATCCGGCAGAAACTGCTGGAGATGGATCTGGTCGAAGCCGTGATCGGGCTGGCACCCAACCTGTTCTACGGCACCGGCCTGGCAGCGTGCATCCTGGTCCTGCGCAAGCGCAAGCCGGTCAAGCACAAGAAGAAGGTGCTGATCGCCGATGCGTCGCGCCTGTTCCGCCGGGGGCGCGCGCAGAACTATCTGGAGCCCGAGCACGCCGCCAAGATGCTCGGCTGGTATCGCGGCTTTGCCGACGTGCAGGACGCGGCCCGGGTGGTCAGCCTCGACGAGATCAAGGCCGAGGACTGGACGTTGAATATTTCGCGCTACGTGATGCCACCGCTACAGGAAGACATCCCACCGCTGCCCGACGCCATTGCGGCGTTCAAGGAAGCGCTGACCCGCTGTCGTGAGGCAGAAGAGCGCCTCGCTCAGGTCATGACACAAGGGGGGTGGGTGTAGTCATGTTCTTTGTATCGGACAGCCAAACACAGCGCCACGATCGTATCCGCTCGTTCCTGACTGACGAGAGCGCCACGATTGCCGTGATCCTCGCCGCCATCGACTTTGAATGGTCCGTCCGTCGCGCAATCTTGGCTTTGGGATCAAGCCCAACCAAACATATTCGCGAGGTGGTCTTTGCAGGGTTCCATGGTGGTTATGCCAACTACGCGGACGCATGGAAGCAGGAAGTCGCGGTCTGGCTGAGGCAGTCACTAGCTCAAGCGATACCCCATTGGTCTCGGTTGGCCAACAAACAAGATGGCGCGGTTCGTTTGAGGGGACAAATCGTTCATGGTGCCCAAGTTTCGGTCTCGGCGGACTTCGCGAGGCCACGAGTCGAAGACTGGCTGGCTGCATCGACTCTATTGGAGGCCCTTGCCAAGCAACACAAGACATCCCTCTACAAGCGGATCGTGAGAAGAACGCCAAGGAAGACTGCATAGATGAGCCGCATCAGCCAACAAGAACTCGAAAGCTACCTATGGGGTGCCGCCGTGCTGCTGCGCGGCCTCATCGACGCGGGCGATTACAAGCAGTTCATCTTCCCGCTGCTGTTCTACAAGCGCGTGTCGGATGTGTGGGAAGAGGAATACCAGGCGGCGCTGGCCAACTCCAACGACGACCTCTCCTATGCCCAGTTCGCCGAGAACCACCGATTCCAGATCCCCCAAGGCGCGCACTGGAACGATGTGCGCCAGGCACCCAAGAACGTCGGCGCCGCCATCCAAAAGGCCATGCGCGCGATCGAGACGGCAAACCCGGATCTGCTCGACGGCATATTTGGCGATGCGCCTTGGACTAACCGCGAGCGTTTGCCAGACGAAACGCTGAAGAACCTGATCGAGCACTTCTCGACCCAGACGCTGTCGGTGGTCAACGTGCCAGAGGATGAGCTCGGTAATGCCTATGAATACTTGATCAAGAAGTTCGCCGACGACTCCGGCCACACGGCCGCTGAGTTCTACACCAACCGCACGGTCGTCCACCTGATGACGCAACTGCTGGCCCCGAAGGCCGGCGAGTCCATCTACGACCCCACCTGCGGCACCGGCGGCATGCTGATCTCGGCGCTGGACGAGGTGAAGCGTTCCGGCGGCGAGTACCGCACGCTCAAGCTCTACGGGCAGGAGCGCAACCTCATTACCTCATCCATCGCTCGCATGAACCTGTTTCTGCACGGGGTGGAGGACTTCGAAATCATCCGGGGTGACACCCTGGCCGAACCCAAGCACATCGAAGGCGACCGCCTGGGCCAGTTCGACGTGATCCTGGCCAACCCGCCGTACTCCATCAAGCAGTGGAACCGCGACGCCTGGAGCAGTGACAAGTGGGGCCGCAACTCGCTGGGTACGCCGCCGCAGGGCCGTGCCGACTACGCCTTCCAGCAGCACATCCTGACCAGCCTCACCGCCAAGGGGCGTAGTGCCGTGCTCTGGCCCCACGGTGTGCTGTTCCGTAATGAAGAGCAGGCCATGCGCGCCAAGATGGTTGAGCAGGACTGGGTGGAGGCCGTCATCGGTCTGGGGCCCAACCTGTTCTACAACTCCCCGATGGAGTCGTGCATCGTTATCTGCAACCGCAAGAAGGCCGCCGCTCGCAAGGGCAAGGTGATCTTCATCGACGCGGTGAACGAGGTCACCCGGGAACGGGCGCAGAGCTTTCTGAAGCCCGAGCATCAACAGCGCATCCTGACCGCCTACAAGACCTTTGCGGATGCGCCTGGTTTCGCCAAGGTCGCCACTCTGGACGAAATCGGCGCTAATGTGGGCAACCTCTCGATCCCGCTGTACGTGAAGCGCATTGCCGCCGCCATCGCCACCGACAGCAATGGCGACGCGGTATCGCTGCGCTCTACCTGGGACCAATGGCAAACCGATGGCCGCGCGTTCTGGCAACAGATGGACGCGCTGGTGGAAACGCTGGATGAACTGATTAAGGAGGACATCGAGCGTGGCTGATAACAAGAATTTGAAGCCAGGCCGGAATGTCTGGCGCTTCGATCAGATGGCGACGAACGTCAATGTCCGTATCGACAACCCGTCAGAGTCGGGCATGGAGCACTACGTTGGTCTCGAACACCTGGATACCGATTCGCTGAAGATCCGCCGCTGGGGTACGCCGGACGACGTGGAAGCCACCAAGCTGATGTTCAAGAAAGGAGACATCATTTTTGGGCGCCGTCGGGCTTACCAACGCAAACTCGGTGTTGCCGAGTTTGATGGCATTTGCTCGGCCCATGCGATGGTGCTGCGCGCCAAGCCTGAAGTCGTGCTTCCAGAATTTCTACCGTTCTTTATGCAGAGTGATCTGTTTATGCAAAGAGCTGTGGAAATATCGGTTGGCTCACTGTCGCCCACGATCAACTGGAAAACAATGGCGGTTCAGGAGTTCCTGCTACCGCCGATTGATGAACAATTAAGGCTTGTTAGCCTGCTTCGAGCAGTCGAGCGAACCAGTGAGTCGCATCAGGAGTTTGGCGGATTTGCCGACCAGCTTGTTCGTGCATTACTTGCTGACGTAATGAGCCGAGAGTGGCCAGTTGTCGACCTTGGCTCAGTCGTTCAGGGGACCCAGTACGGCCTTTCAATCAACGCCGGATCGGACGGTCAGTATCCGATGCTGCGAATGATGAATATCGAAGATGGGCTCTGCGTCGAAAATGACATCAAGTATGTAGACCTCAGCGAGAAAGACTTCGAAACCTATCGGCTGGTCGACGGCGATGTGCTTTTCAACCGGACTAACAGCTATGAATTGGTTGGCCGAACAGGGGTGTACGAGCTCGAGGGCGATCACGTCTTTGCTTCGTACCTTGTGCGGATCAAGACGTCCCCTGAAAAGCTGGAGCCGAAGTTCCTCACGCTTTACCTGAACTCTGATTTCGGGCGTCGACAAGTTCTTGCATACGCGACGAAAGCGGTAAGCCAGGCGAACGTGAACGCCAGTAACTTACTCCGTGTTCGTCTACCTTTGCCTCCCTTGGAGGTACAGAAGCAGCTGCTGGAGGAGATTGCGTGCGCGAAGTCCGCGGAAAGAGCAGCGATGGTGCGCCACTCTTACGCAGAGGAGATCAAGAAGCAGTTGCTGGCAGAAATTGCGGGGGAAGCAGAGTGAGCTCTTTCAACGAATCAAATACCGTCGAAGCCTACGTGCGTGACCTGCTCGCCGGCCCCATTAAGGCCGTCCCGGCCAGCACCGTCCAGGAACCTCAAGCCAGCTACGGTCCCAGCCCCAAAGGCATCGGCTGGCGCTACGCTGCTCCGTCTGAGGTGCCGCGCCAGATTCAGGAAGTGCTGGTCGAGCCGTGGCTGCGCGATGCGCTGATTCGGCTGAACCCGGAGATTGCCGCTCAGCCCGACCGCGCCGATGAAGCGCTCTACAAGCTGCGCGCCATCGTGCTGTCGGTGCGCTCGGATGGTCTGATCCGAGCCAACGAGGAAATGACTGCGTGGATGCGTGGCGAGCGCTCGATGCCCTTCGGCCCCAACAACGAGCACGTGCCCGTTCGGCTGATCGACCTGGATGATCTGGCGCAGAACCAGTACATCGTCACCCAGCAGTTCATCTACCGCGCAGGGCCTACAGAGCGCCGAGCCGATCTGGTGTTGTTGGTCAACGGATTGCCGCTGGTGCTGATCGAGGCCAAGACGCTAGTCAAGAAGTGCATCAGTTGGGTTGACGGTGCTGTACAGGTGCACGACGACTACGAGAAGTTCGTACCGGAGCTGTTCGTCTGCAACGTGTTCTCGGTGGCCACCGAAGGCAAGGCTTACCACTACGGGTCCATCGGCCTGGCGGTCAAGGATTGGGGGCCGTGGCATCTGGATGGCAATGGGGAGGATGGTCAGCACCACCCGCTGAAGTCGCTCAAGCTGTCCGCTGAGAGCATGTTGCGCCCGCATGTGGTGCTGGACATCCTCGGCAGCTTCACCCTGTTCGCCACCAACAAGAAAAAGCAGCGCATCAAGATCATTTGTCGCTACCAGCAGTTTGAAGCGGCCAACAAGATCGTCGAGCGCGTGCTGGCGGGTTACCCCAGGAAAGGGCTGATCTGGCACTTCCAGGGTTCGGGCAAGTCACTTCTGATGGTGTTTGCCGCGCAGAAGCTGCGCATGCACTCAGGATTGAAGAATCCCACCGTGCTGATCGTTGTGGACCGGATCGATCTCGACAGCCAGATTACCGGCACCTTCACCGGGGCGGACATCCCCAACCTCGAGAAGGCCGACAGCCGGGAGAAGCTGCAACAGTTGTTGGCGCAGGACGTGCGCAAGATCGTCATCACGACGATCTTCAAGTTCGGCGAGGCCAGCGGGGCCCTGAACACGCGCAGCAACATCATCGCGCTGGTGGACGAAGCCCACCGCACGCAAGAAGGCGACCTGGGCCGCAAGATGCGTGAGGCCCTGCCCAACGCGTTTCTGTTCGGCCTGACGGGTACACCGATCAACCGCGCCGACCGCAACACCTTCTACGCCTTCGGTGCCGACGAAGACGAGAAGGGCTACATGAGCCGCTACGGCTTCGAGGAGTCGATCCGTGACGGTGCCACGCTCAAGCTGCATTTCGAGCCCCGGCTGATCGACTTGCACATCGACAAGGCCGCGCTGGACGCCGCCTACAAGGACCTGACAGGCGGCCTGTCGGATCTGGACAAAGACAACCTCGCCAAGACCGCGGCCAAGATGGCTGTGCTGGTCAAGACGCCCGAACGCATCCGCAAGGTCTGCGAGGACATCGTCGAGCACTTCCAGACCAAGGTGGAGCCCAATGGGTTCAAGGGCCAGATCGTCACCTTCGACCGAGAGTCCTGCCTGCTGTTCAAGGCGGAGCTGGACAAGCTGCTGCCGCCCGAGGCCACGGACATAGTGATTTCGGTGCAGGCATCCGACAAGAAGGACCGCGCTGAGTACGCGAAGTACGACCGCACCCGGGACGAAGAGGAACGGCTGCTGGATCGCTTCCGCGACCCGGCGGATCCGCTGAAGCTGATCATCGTCACGGCCAAGCTGCTGACGGGCTTCGACGCGCCCATCCTTCAGGCGATGTACCTGGACAAGCCCTTGCGGGACCACACGCTCTTGCAGGCCATCTGCCGTGTGAACCGCACCTACTCCGAGCAGAAGACCCACGGCTTGATCGTGGACTACCTCGGCATCTTCGACGATGTGGCGGCGGCGCTGGAGTTCGACGACCAGAGCGTCAAGCAGGTCGTCAGCAACATCCAGGAGCTGAAGGACAAGCTGCCCGAGGCGGTGCAGAAATGCCTGGCGTTCTTTGCCGGCTGCGACCGCAGCTTGCAGGGCTATGAGGGCCTGATCGCCGCGCAGCAGTGCCTGCCGAACAACGAGGTGCGAGACAATTTCGCCGCCGAGTACAGCGTGCTCAACAAGATCTGGGAGGCGCTGTCACCGGACACCGTTCTGGGCCCCTTCGAAAAGGACTACAAGTGGCTGTCTCAGGTGTACCAGTCGGTGCAGCCGTCCAGTGGCCACGGCAAGCTGATCTGGCATTCGCTGGGCGCGAAGACGATCGAGCTGATTCATCAGAACGTGCATGTCGACGCGGTGCGGGACGATCTCGACACCCTGGTGCTAGACGCCGACCTGCTGGAGGCCGTGCTCTCGAACCCCGACCCGAAGAAGGCCAAGGAGATCGAGATCAAGTTAAAGCGCCGGCTGCGCGGGCACGGCGGCAACCCCAAGTTCAAGAAGCTGTCGGAACGGCTCGATGCGCTGAAGGAACGCTTCGAGTCCGGTCAGATCAACAGCGTCGAGTTTCTGAAGCAGTTGCTGGAAATCGCAAAGGAGACGCTGCAAGCTGAAAAGGAGGTCCCGCCTGAAGAGGATGAGGATCGCGGCAAGGCGGCACTGACCGATCTGTTCAATGAGGTGAAGACGGCCGAGACGCCCATCATCGTCGAACGCGTGGTTGCGGACATCGACGAGATCGTGCGCCTGGTCCGCTTCCCGGGCTGGCAAGGAACACAGGCCGGCGAGCGTGAGGTCAAGAAGGCACTGCGCAAGGCCCTCTTCAAATACAAGCTGCACGCGGATGAGGAGCTGTTCGAGAAAGCGTATCTGTACATTCGACAGTACTACTGATGCCTGCACGCAAGGATAAGAGGATTTGAATCTATGGCAACAGAGAAGAGCATTTCGTTCAGAAGTAACCTGGAGTCAAACTCTCTTGACTTGATTCGAAAGGTTGGTTGGAACTGCGCAAGAACCTCAGAGTTGATCGCTGGAATGGTCTCCCAGCTTGCAGCCTATACCGAGGAGGGCGTACCAATGTCCCCTTCCGTATTCATCTGCAGTTCCGTTTCGCACTTGGTCCAGCTAGCCGGTGTAGGTGAGCACATTCCGTTGTCTGCGGACGTACCGCTCGAGTTGGCTGGCGCCAAGATTCTGAAGGATGCAGCGCCGCTGTGCTTTGGTCAATGGCGCATTTTTGTCGAACGCTCAACGGATGGTCAGAGATGCAATTACGGCGTCTTCTGCGGAACCAGCGATCCGTCGTCACTGACAATCGATGAGGTGGTTCTTGACGCGTACGACGAGTCGTTTCCCGTGATTCGAATATCGCAAAGTGCGACGAACAAGGTGGAGGTCAGATCGAACGCCGGTGATGGTATTGAGTTCCGATTTAATAACGACCGCGACACTGAAGAGATCAAGGTCCACCAACACGTGCGCCAGCTTGCAGAGGCAATCTCCTCTAAAAGCGGAAGACATAGTGATCTATTCGCTGGCTACATTGATCGCGTTCTTTCGATAGCCATAAAGGACTGTCACGGAACATTAATCGCCGTCGTTCCTTCGGTCGGGGGTGGGCTCCCCGAGGAGATCTCGGATCTTGTTCGCCTTGAGCCACCCTTCTATCTGTACGACCGCTTTCAGCGACATGTTGATGAGGGTAAGACTGCATCCTCAGTCAGTCGCCTGCAGGCAGCCTCAGAACTGGTATCGGGCTTTATCGATAGCGATGGAATCACCGTTTTCAACGACGCAGGTTACGTCCTTGGCTACCGTGCATTCATCAAGAGCGACAACACTGGCGCACCTGTCACGGGTGGCGCGAGGAGCAGGGCTTTTGGATCGATGAAAGCAATGGTTGGCAAGTCACTTTCCGCCGCCTTCTTTCGATCTCAGGATGGCAGAACCGATTTCCTCCAAGCAGAGGTGGAGCAAGCAAAATGAACACGATCGTAGTTTGGAAAGAACCGCAGGGAACAATCGTTCCCAAATCGGCCGACAACGCCGTAATGATTGCTGGTGTTGCCAAGAATTTGAGCACAAGGGATCAGAAACAGATCGTTGCAGCATTCGAATCCGAGTCCTTCGAGATGATGGCCGGATTTGTATTGAACAAAGCCTTGTCTCAACTTAAGCGTGCCCTAGCATCAATGGGCATGACTTTTGTTGGGGAAATGCTTGGGCGAGCCGACATCAATGAGGACTCGGTGCCAACAGTCAGTATTTCCGACTATGAGGCGATCACTCTTGCCCGCGAACTTGGCGTCATTAACTCAACCGATGCGAAGAGGCTGACCCAGCACCTGGAGTTGCTCGCGCACTTCGACAGTCTCAATACCGACGATGCTGAGAGCGAAGAAATGGCGCGGGAGGAGGCTCTGTCCTTTCTCAGAACGTGCGTCAACTCAGTACTTGGCCGTGAGGGCAATGTCGCGCCTGCTGAGTTCGTCACCTTCAGGTCAGAGCTAGAGAGCCGGACTTTCAAAGAGACTGATCCCGAGCTGGTCACTTTGCAGGTCGCACCGTACTTCTTCAAGAAAACGACTCTCAGCATTCTCATTTCCGGGGCGAAGACCAAAACGGGTGCTCAATTCGAGCATACCCTCGGCAACATCGTAGTAATCGTCCCAGCTATTTGGAAAAGCCTGCGCGATTCAGAGAAATACGCTGTTGGGCAAGCGTACGCGGAGGCAGTTAGTGCAGGCATGAGTGCTGTCGTACTGGCACTCAAGAAGGCGCTTTCCGCAGTCCAAGGGTTTGACTTCGTTCCTGAGTCACTTCGGTCTCAGAGCTTTGCGGCAGCCGCATCGAATGTCATCAGCGTGCATACCGCGATGAACAATTTCTACAACGAGCCTTCAGCGATACAGGCGCTTTCTCGATTGGGTTCCACGATTCCCTGGCCTGCTTTCCCGATCTGCATGTCGGCAATACTTGCGGTCAAACTTGGCAACAGCTATGGCATCTCGCACGCCGCGATCCACACTGCAGATGAACTGCTCAAACGGCTGACGAAGAACCAGTGGGAGTACTACCTCAATGAGTGTTTGCCTGGCGACGAGCTTGTGCTGCAGAAGCTGAGCTGGTACGGCAAGCCGCGCAACAGATGGATCGAACTTGTCGGTCAGTTTCAGCTTCCAGCTAAGGTAGACAAGTCTTCGCTGGTCACGAAGCTACTTGCTGCCAGTCACAAGGCGGAAGAGCAATCCACTGCAACCGCTGCCAAGGCACTTTTGGACGCAATGCAGAAGTAGCACCGCCCAGAGACCTGCACGCTGCCCCGACCCTACACACGCCAGTAGACGAATCTCAGGCCCGAAACAGGCCAGTCGTAAGAAGTAGCGAAGTTCAGTCGCGGTACTTTGTCGCAAGCTCCACTAATGTGGCGCCCTTTGGAATTTCAAAGTACTGAGAAATTTTCAAAGACTTCTGAGAACCTACAACATCAAACGTCGATGTTTCCCGCCCGCAGTGCGTTGGTCTCGATGAAATCGCGACGGGGTTCCACCTCATCCCCCATGAGCATCGTGAATACGCGGTCGGCTTCGATTGCATCGTCGATCTGCACGCGCAGCAGGCGCCGCACGGTGGGGTCCATGGTGGTTTCCCAAAGCTGGGCTGGGTTCATCTCGCCCAGGCCTTTGTAGCGCTGGCGCGCCGTGGTGCGCTCGGCTTCGCTGATGAGCCAGCGCATGGCCACGCGGAAGTCGGCCACTTTTTCTTCCTTTTGTTTTTCGCCTTCACCGCGCATGACCTTGGCGCCTTCGCCGAGCAGGCCGCGGAAGGTTTCGGCCGCGGTGGCCAGCGCGGCGTAGTCGGCGCCGTGCACGAAGTCCTGCGTGAGCACGCTGCTCTTGATGTTGCCGTGGTGGCGCCGGCTGATGCGCAGGATGGGCTTGTCGGTCCGCACATCAAATTCGGCCGCCACTTCAGCGGGCACGCCGGTGGTGGTGAGTTCGCGCAGCTTGGCCTGCAGGGCGATGGCGCTGACCTCGGCTTGCTCCACCGAGTCCAGGTTGAGCGAGACGCCGTCGGCAATCGATCGCAGCGCCTCGGCGTCCATGAAATTGGACAGGCGCGCGATCACGCTCTCGGCGATCTGGTGCTTGCGCGCGAGCTCGCCCAGGGTGTCGCCGGTGAGGGTGGTCTGCGTGGCGCCGCCGGTGAAGACGCTGGCGTCTTTCAGTGCAATGCGCAGCAGGAAACCGTCGAGTGCCGCAGCGTCCTTGAGGTAGAGCTCTTCCTTGCCGGCCTTCACCTTGTAGAGCGGAGGCTGCGCAATGTAGATGTGGCCGCGCTCGACCAGCTCGGGCATCTGGCGGTAGAAGAAGGTCAGCAGCAGGGTGCGGATGTGGGCGCCGTCCACGTCGGCGTCGGTCATGATGATGATGCGGTGGTAGCGCAGCTTGGCGACGTTGAAGTCGTCCTTGCCGTCGCCGTTGGCGCTTTCACCACCCGCCTTGCCGATGCCCGTGCCCAGCGCGGTGATAAGCGTGAGGATTTCGTTGGAGGTGAGCAGCTTTTCGTAGCGCGCTTTCTCCACGTTCAGGATCTTGCCGCGCAGCGGCAGGATTGCCTGGAACTTGCGGTCGCGGCCCTGTTTGGCCGAGCCACCGGCGGAGTCGCCCTCCACGATGTAGATCTCGCACAGCGCCGGGTCTTTTTCCTGGCAGTCAGCCAGTTTGCCGGGCAGGCCCATGCCGTCGAGCACGCCTTTGCGGCGCGTCATCTCGCGCGCCTTGCGCGCGGCTTCGCGGGCGCGGGCGGCGTCCACGATCTTGCCGCAGATGATCTTGGCGTCGTTCGGGCGTTCCTGCAAATAATCGGCGAGCAGGCGGCTGACGATGTCTTCGACCGGGCCGCGCACTTCGCTGGAGACCAGCTTGTCCTTGGTCTGGCTGCTGAACTTGGGCTCGGGCACCTTGACCGACAACACGCAGCACAGGCCTTCGCGCATGTCGTCACCGGTGACCTCGACCTTGGCCTTTTTGGCGAAGTCGTTGTCGTCGATGTACTTGTTGATCACCCGCGTCATGGCCGCGCGCAGGCCGGTCAGGTGGGTGCCACCGTCGCGCTGCGGGATGTTGTTGGTGAAACACAGCACCTGCTCGTTGTAGCCGCTGTTCCACTGCATCGCCACTTCCACGCCGATGTTGGTGCCCTGGTCGCTCGCGCGGTCGCCGAGCGCGTGGAACACGTTGGGGTGCAGAACTGTCTTGCCCTTGTTGATGAAGTCGACGAAGCCCTTGACGCCACCGGCGCCAGAGAAGTCGTCTTCCTTGCCGCTGCGCTCGTCCTTCAGACGAATACGCACGCCGTTGTTCAGGAACGAGAGTTCGCGCAGGCGCTTGGACAGGATCTCGTAATGGAAGTCGGCGTTCTCGCGGAAGATGTCGTAGTCGGGCAGGAAGTGCACCTCGGTGCCGCGCTTTTCGGTGGCGCCGGTCACGCGCATGGGCGAGATCTCCACGCCGTCGGCGGTCTTCTCCAGCAGGCGGTTCTGCACGAAGCCGCGCGCGAACTCGATCTGGTGCACCTTGCCCTCACGGCGCACGGTCAGGCGCAGCCACTGGCTCAGCGCGTTCACGCAACTCACGCCCACGCCGTGCAGACCGCCTGAGACCTTGTAGCTGTTCTGGTTGAACTTGCCACCCGCGTGCAGCTCGGTGAGCGCGATCTCGGAGGCCGAGCGCTTGGGCTCGTGCTTGTCGTCCATCTTCACGCCCGTGGGGATGCCGCGGCCGTTGTCGGTGACGCTGATGGAGTTGTCGCTGTGGATGGTCACGACGATGTCGTCGCAGTGACCGGCCAGGGCTTCGTCGATGGAGTTGTCGACCACCTCGAACACCAAGTGGTGCAGGCCGGTTCCGTCCGACGTGTCGCCGATGTACATGCCCGGGCGCTTGCGCACCGCCTCCAGGCCTTCCAGGATCTGGATCGAGCCTTCGCCATACCCCTCGCTCGCACCCACCTGGTGGGCGTCGATGGTGGGCTGGAAATTGGAGCTGTCGGCGTTGGCCGCACCGGTGTTAACAGATTCGGCGGGCTTGTTGGCTTCGGACATAGGGGGCTTTTCTCAATCGCTAGAAAGGCCAAACCCGCTGGGCAGCGGGTCGGGCTTGGGGGAGAGTTGATCGCTGGGGATCAGATCCGCATCGGCATGACAACGTACTTGAAGGCGTTGTCGTCGGGGTTGGTCACCAGCGCCGAGCTGTTGCCGTCGGACAGTTCGATGCGAACCATTTCCTGCGACATGTTCTGCAGCGCGTCGATGAGGTAAGTGACGTTGAAGCCGATCTCGATCGTGTCGCCGCCGTAGTCGATGTCGAGCTCGTCGACCGCTTCTTCCTGCTCGGCGTTGCTCGAGGCCACGCGCAGCGCGCCGGGCTCGATGTTCAGGCGCACACCCTTGAACTTCTCGCTCGTCATGATGGCGGTGCGCTGCAACGAGGCCAGCAGCGGCACGCGGCCGAGCGTGACGATGTTCTTGTGGTTCTTCGGGATCACGCGGTTGTAGTCGGGGAACTTGCCCTCGACCAGCTTGGTGACGAACTCCATGCCGTCAAAGCTGAACTTGGCCTGGTTGGCGGCAAACTGCATTTCGATCGCGCCTTCCTTGTCGGAGAGCAGGCGCTGCAGTTCCAGCACCGTCTTGCGCGGCAGGATCACCTCTTGTTTGGGCACTTCCACGTCCAGCGTGGCGGAGGCGAAGGCCAGGCGGTGGCCATCGGTGGCCACCAGGCTGAGCTGCTTGCCTTCAGCCACGAACAGGATGCCGTTCAAGTAGTAGCGGATGTCGTGCACCGCCATGGAAAAGGACACCTGGCCCAGCAGGCTCTTGAGCGTCTTTTGCGGCACCGAAAACGCCGGGCCGAAGCTGGCCGATTCCTGCACCAGCGGAAAGTCCTCGGGCGGCATGCTCTGCAGCGTGAACCGGCTCTTGCCACCCTTGAGGATGAGCTTGCCGGCGCTGGACTCCAGGCTCACGTTCTGGTCGCCCGGCATGGTGCGCAGGATGTCGATGAGCTTGCGCGCGCCCAGCGTGGTGGCGAAGTTGCCGCTGTCGCCGTCGAGCTCGGCGGTGGTGCGGATCTGGATCTCCAGGTCGCTGGTGGTCAGCTGCACCTGCGAGCCGGTCTTGCGAAGCAACACGTTGGCCAGGATGGGCAGGGTGTGGCGGCGTTCCACGATGCCGGCCACCGATTGCAGCGCGGCCAGAACCTTGTCCTGGGTCGATTTCAAAACGATCATGTCAGACTCTTTCGTCTCTGGTTGCTTGTGGTCCGGGGGTTGCCTCCCCGGCGGGCCCTGCGTTTGTCGAGGCCAAATCTTCGCTATTTTCGCCTTTTTACGGCCTCATCCCTTGAGCGTCTGTTCCAGCACGTGCAGCTGCTGGTTGAGTTCGGTGTTCTGCTGGCGTTCGGCCCCGATCTTGCGCACCGCGTGCAGTACCGTCGTGTGGTCGCGCCCCCCAAACAGCTCGCCGATTTCGGGCAGGCTCTTCTGGGTCAGCTCCTTGGCGATGAACATCGCAATCTGGCGCGGGCGGGCGATGCTGGCCGGACGCTTCTTGCTGTACATGTCCGCAACCTTGATCTTGTAGAAGTCGGCCACGGTCTTCTGGATGTTCTCCACGCTGATCTGCCGGTTCTGGATCGACAACAGGTCTTTCAGCGCCTCGCGCGCCAGCGCGATCGAGATCTCTTTCTGGTTGAAGCGCGAATAGGCGAGGATCTTGCGCAGCGCACCTTCGAGCTCGCGCACGTTGGAACGCACGTTTTTCGCCACGAAGAACGCCACCTCTTCCGGCATCACCGCGTTCTCCACCGCCGCCTTGTTGATCAGGATGGCCACGCGCATCTCGAGCTCGGGCGGCTCGATGGCCACCGTCAGGCCCGAATCGAAGCGCGAGACCAGGCGCTCGTGGATGTCTGCCAGGCCCTTGGGGTAGGTGTCGCTGGTCAGCACGATGTGGCTCTTCTTGGCCAGCAGGGCCTCGAACGCGTTGAAGAACTCCTCCTGCGTGCGCTCCTTGTTGGCGAAGAACTGCACGTCGTCGATCAGCAGCAGGTCCAGTGAGTGGTAGCGCTCCTTGAACTCGTCGAAGGTTTTGCGCTGGTAAGCCTTGACCACATCCGACACAAACTGCTCGGCGTGGATGTAGAGAACCTTGGCCTGTGGACGGTCGGCCAGCAGGTGGTTGCCGATGGCGTGCACAAGGTGGGTCTTGCCCAGGCCGACGCCGCCGTAGATGAACAGCGGGTTGTACAGCTGGCCCAGGCTGCCGGCCACGTGCATGGCCGCAGCGCGAGCCATGCGGTTGGCCGAGCCCTCCACGAGGGTGGAAAACGCCAGCGCCGGGTTCAGGCGGGTTTTCGGCCCGCTCGGCGCAATGACTTCGGGGGGCGCCAGATCGGGCAGTTCGGCCAGTACCAGCTCTTGTGCGGTGCGCGGCGCTGGTGAGGTTCTGCTGGGGCCTTCGCGCGGAGCAAGTACCAACTCCAGTGTCACTGGCCTACCCTGGATGGCCTCCAGCAAGGCGGTGATGCGGGCGGCGTACTGGGTGCGGATCCAGTCCAGTTTGAAGCGGTTGGCCACCGACACCACCACCTTGGATGCGTCGGGTGCCACGGTGGCTGAAAGGGGTCGGATCCAGGTGTTGAACTGCTGTTCAGGGATGTCCTGGGAGAGTCGGTCCATGCAGGCCGACCACAGTGAGAGGGGGTCTGCGCTGCCGGAAGACAGGGACGTGCTGGGGGGAAGGCCCTCGATCAT